>JAFAQQ010000202.1 GCA_019246335.1 Actinomycetota bacterium
TGCGGGCCTCGAGCTCGACGCGGCAGTGCTCGGCCACGACGTTGGTCGCCGTGCCGCCCTCGATCCGCCCGGCGTTGACCGTCGTGTGTTCGTCGATCCGGCCAAGCTCGAGCCCGGCCAGGGCGGACGCGGCCGCGGCGATCGCGCTCCGGCCCTGCTCCGGGCGGATGCCGGCGTGGGCGGACTTGCCGCGGAACCGGCCCTCGATCCGGTAGAGCGTCGGCGCGGCCACGATCAACTCCCCGATCGGCGAGGCGTGGTCGAACACGAATCCGAGCTCCGCCCGCAGCTCGGAGCGGTCGAACGCCTTCGCACCGAGAAGCCCAACCTCCTCGCAGGTCGTGAAGAGAAGCTCGACCCCGACCGGCGGCGGCTCGGCGGCGAAACGCCGCGCCAGCGCCAGCAGGACCGCGACGGCAGCCTTGTTGTCGGCCCCGAGGATCGCCGGATGGGCGTTTCGCAGGACACCGTCGGATTCGACCACCTCCAGGGGCCCCTCGACCGGCACGGTGTCGAGGTGCGCGCAGAGCAGGAGCGTGGCGGTCCCGGCCGGTCCGGGGATGCGGGCCAGGAGGTTGCCGGCGTCGGAGCCCGTCTCCGCCCCGCTTGCGTCCTCAGTGACCTTCAGCCCGGCCGCGCTCAGATCGGCGGCGACCGCGTCCGCCATCTCGCGCTCGCGCCGCGAAGGGCTGGCGATCGAGCACAGCCTCACGAGATCGCGGACCACGCGCTCCCTCTCGGCGCCGGTGGCGAGCGGAACGGTGGCTGCCGTCAAGCCGTGAAGCGTCGCACCCGGCCCTCGCCGACGGCCGCCTCCGCGACGGCGGGTGCCGTAACCTGCTCGCGACTCCGCGCGCGCTCGAGCGCCGCGGCGACGAACTCCCGGAACAGAGGCTGCGGCCGAAGCGGCCGCGACTTGAACTCCGGGTGGAACTGGGACGCCACGAAGAACGGATGACCCGGGAGCTCCACCAGCTCCACGAGGCGATCGTCGGGCGAGGTGCCGGAGCACACCAGCCCGGCCTGCTCGAGCCGCCTGCGAAGGTGGTTGTTCACCTCGTAGCGGTGACGGTGCCGCTCGTAGATCACCGGCTCGCCGTAGACCTCGCGCACCCGGGTTCCGCCGTGGAGCTTGACCGGATCCGCGCCGAGCCGCATGGTGCCGCCCATGTCGCGGACCTCCTTTTGCTCCGGCAGCAGGTCGATGACCGGGTAAGGGGTCTCCGGGTCGAACTCGGTCGAGTTGGCCCCGTCCATCCCAGCGAGGTGCCGGGCGAACTCCGAGACCGCCACCTGCATGCCGAGGCAGATGCCGAGGAAGGGGACGCCCGCCTCGCGCGCGAAGCGCGCCGCGCGGATCTTCCCCTCGACGCCGCGCACGCCGAACCCGCCCGGGATCAGGATGCCGTCGCACGCGTCGAGCTCGCGCTCGGCGTCTTCGCGATCGAGTCCCTCGGCGTCGACCCAGCGGATCTCGACGCGGGCGTCGTTGTGGATCCCGGCGTGCCCCAGCGCCTCGTTGACCGACAGGTACGCGTCGGAGAGCTGGACGTACTTGCCCACCATCCCGATGCGGACCACCTCGCTTGCGGCGTCGGCGCGCTTGACGAGCGCCTCCCAGTCCGAGAGGTCGGCGGCCTCGGCGTCGAGCCCGAAGTGCTCGAGGATCTGGTCGTCCAGGCCCTCGGCCCGGTAGTAGAGGGGGACCTTGTAGATCGAGTCGACGTCCCGGGCCGAGATCACCGCGTCGACAGGCAGGTTCGCGAACAGCCCGATCTTCTCCCGGATGTCCCGCGACAGCGAGCCCTCGGAGCGGCAGATCAGCAGGTTCGGCTGGATGCCGATCCGGCGGAGCTCCTGGACCGAGTGCTGCGTGGGCTTGGTTTTCAGCTCCCCGGCGTGGCCGAGGAACGGGACGAGCGTGAGGTGCACGAACATCGAGCGGTCCCGGCCCTGGTCGACCTGGAACTGGCGGAGCGCCTCGAGGAACGGCAGCGATTCGATGTCGCCGACCGTTCCGCCGATCTCCGTGATCACGAAGTCGACGTCCTGCGCGTCAGCCACGAGCCGGATCCTCTGCTTGATCTCGTCCGTGATGTGGGGGATCACCTGCACGGTGCGCCCCAGGTAGTCGCCTCGCCGCTCGGCACCGATCACCGACTGGTAGATCGACCCGGTGGTGGCGTTGGACTCTCGCCGCAGGCTCACGTCGACGAAGCGCTCGTAGTGGCCGAGGTCGAGGTCGGTCTCGGCCCCGTCGTCGGTGACGAAGACCTCACCGTGCTCGAAGGGGTTCATCGTCCCGGGGTCGACGTTGAGGT
>JAFAQQ010000026.1 GCA_019246335.1 Actinomycetota bacterium
CCGGCCTCGCCGCGCGCGCATAATGCGCGGGGTCGTGCGCAGGGTCCAGCTCCTCGCTCTGCTCGCCTGCACCACCCTGGCCGCCGGCTGCGGCAATGGCCAGTCCACCCTCGATCCCAAGAGCCGGCCGTCGCACGACGTCACGACGCTGTGGTGGTGGATGCTCGCGATCGCGTCGATCGTCTTCTTCGGCGCGATCTTCATGCTCGGCACCGCTTGGCTGCGGCGCAATCGCGAGGGCCTGCCCTTCCTCGGTCAGCGGGAGAAGCTCGCCAACACGCTTGTGATCATGTTCGGGATCGTGGTCCCGGTCGTGGTCCTGGCGGCGGTCTTCGGCGTCGCGAACCTGATCGTGACCAAGGACACCGACGCGCCCGCGGCGGGCAGCAGCCAGATGACCGTGCACGTGATCGGCCACCAGTGGTTCTGGGAGGTGCGCTACCCCGGCATGGCGGCCGTCACTGCGAACGAGATCCACATCCCGGTGCGCACCCGGGTGACGGCGGCGGTGAACACGGCCGACGTGATCCACAGCTTCTGGGTGCCGGAGCTCAACCGCAAGATCGACATGATCCCCGGGCAGACCGGTCGCATCCTGCTATACGCCGACCGGCCCGGCGACTACCGGGGGCAGTGCGCCGAGTTCTGCGGGGTACAGCACGCGCACATGGCCATGAAGGTGATCGCCGAGTCGCCGGCGGCGTTCAGGCGCTGGCTCGAGAGCGAGTCCCGGCCCGCACTTCCGCCGCGCACCGCCGCGGCCCGGCGCGGCGAGCGGGTGTTCCTCGGCAACGCCTGCGCGCAATGCCACACCCTGCGCGGGACAGCGGCGCAGGGCCAGATCGGCCCCGACCTGACCCACATGGGGAGCCGCACGACGCTGGCCGCGCTGGCGATACCGAACGACCGCTCCGCCCTGCTCGAGTGGATCCGCGACCCCCAGCACGTGAAGCCCGGCAACCGCATGCCGGGACTGCAGCTCACGGGCGCCGACCGCGCGGCGCTGGTCGAGTACCTCGAGGGACTTCGCTGATGGCGACCGTCGCCAGCCCGGAGGCGGCCCGCCGCGTCTACCGGCTCGAGCGCGTCTGGCGCGAGCGGCCGGGGCTTCTCGGGTGGCTGACCACCTGCGACCACAAGCGCATCGGGATCCTCTACCTGTTCACGTCGCTCGCGTTCTTCGCCGCCGGCGGCGTCGAGGCCCTGCTGGTCCGCACCCAGCTGATCACCCCGAACAACACCCTGCTCGGCCCCGAGAAGTACGACCAGATGTTCACGATGCACGGGGTGACGATGGTGTTCCTGTTCGTCATCCCGATCTCGATCGGGGCGTTCGGGAACTACCTCGTCCCGCTGATGATCGGCTCGCGAGACATGGCGTTCCCGCGCATGAACGCCCTGTCGTACTGGCTCTTCCTCTCATCCGGGATCTTCATCTACACCGGCATGTTCCTCGGCCACGGCGCGAACGCCGGCTGGTTCGACTACGTGCCCCTCGCGTCGAAGCAGTTCAGCCCCGGGCCGAACATCGACTTCTACGCCCTGGGGCTGATCTTCAACGGGGTGTCGAGCACCGCGGCCGCGATCAACTTCGTCGTGACGATCTTCAAGATGCGCGCGCCGGGGATGTCGCTGAACCGCATGCCGCTGTTCTGCTTCGCGTTCCTCGCGGTCTCGTTCGCGCTGATCTTCGCGCTGCCGCCGCTGAACGTCGCGTGCGGGTTCCTCGAGCTCGACCGGCGGCTCGGGTTCCACATATTCGACGTCACGCACGGGGGCGACGCGCTGCTGTGGCAGCACCTCTTCTGGATATTCGGGCACCCCGAGGTGTACATCATCATCCTGCCCGCGTTCGGGATCGCGACCTCGATCATCCCCACGTTCACCCAGCGCCGCATGGTGGCGTTCCCGCTCGTCGCGCTCGCCGAGATCCTCGTGGCGTTCATCGGCTTCGGCGTGTGGGTTCACCACATGTTCGCCACCGGCCTCCCAAGCGTCACGCTCATCTACTTCGCCGCCGCGAGCCTGATCATCGTCATCCCGAGCGGCATCCAGCTGTTCGCGTGGATCACCACGATCAACACCGGCAGGCCGCGGTTCGCGACGCCGCTCCTGTTCATCGTCGGATTCATCGTGTTCTTCCTGCTGGGCGGGTTGAGCGGCGTGATGCTCGCGGCGATCCCGTTCGACCAGCAGATCACGGACACGTACTTCATAGTCGCCCACTTCCACTTCGTGATCTTCGGCGCGGCGGTCTTCCCCATCCTCGGCGGCTTGTACTACTGGTTCCCGAAGGTCACCGGCCGCATGTATCACGAGCGGGCCGGCCACGTGAGCTTCTGGCTCACGTTCATCGGCACGGGGCTGACGTTCTTCCCGATGCACATACTCGGCCTGATCGGGATGCCGCGCCGGCAGTACACCTACCCGGGCGGGATGGGGTGGACCGGGTACAACCAGGTGGAGACGATCGGGTCCTACATCCTCGCTGCCGGGTTGCTGCTGATCGTCGCGAACCTGGTCGTCAGCTACCTCCGCGGAGCGCCGGCCCCCGCGAATCCGTGGCGCGGCGCGACGCTCGAGTGGGCCACGAGCTCGCCGCCGCCCGACTACAACTATCCGGTGATACCCCGGGTCACGAGCGCCTATCCGATGTGGGACGAGCTGGACCGCGAGGAGGACTCCCGCAACCTGACGCGCGGCGAGATGGTGCTCGACGAGGGACACGAGACGCCCGCCTCCACCGTGCTCGACGCCGATTGGGACGAGATCCTCGAGATGCCGTCGCACTCGCCGTGGCCGATCACGCTCGCCCTGGTTGCGTCCGGCGTCTTCCTGTTCCTGCTGCTCGGCCACTGGGCCGTGGCGGCGATCTCCACGGGGCTGGTGTTCGTCGTGCTGGCGGCCTGGCACCGCCAGGAGCCGCAGGAGGCATAGGGAGCATGAGCCGGATTCCGCGCAGCATGGAGGCGACCTCGGTGGGCGAGGCGGCGGCGGTCGCGCGCGGGCGCAGATCCCTGCCGAACGGGCTCTGGGGCATCGCGCTGTTCATCGCCACCGAGGCCACGATGTTCGGCGCGATCATCGCCACCTATTTCTATTTGCGGTTCAAGCACGCGGGCTGGCCGCTCGACGGCATCGCGCCCCCGAAGCCCGCGCTGCCGCTGGCGATCACCGCCGCGCTCGCTGCCACGACGCTGCCGATGCTCCTGGCGTCGCGGGCGGTGCGGGCGGCGCGACGCGGCGCGGCGGTCGGATGGATCCTCTTCGCGATGGCGGTCCAGTGCGGGTACCTGGCGGTTCAGATCGTCCTCTTCAGCGACGACCTCTCGAGGTTCACCCCGGACCAGAACGCCTACGGGTCGATCTACTACGCGCTGCTGGGGGCGAGCCACTTCCACGTGCTCGTCGGCATCGTCCTGAGCGGCTGGGTGGCGGCGCGGCTTCTCGCCGGAGTGACCAACTATCGGGTCGTCGCCGTGCGCGTCATCTCCTGGTACTGGTACTTCGTCGCCGCGGTGACGGTCGCGGTGACGCTCACCCAGCTCTCGTCGTCGCTGTGACCGCCACCCGCGATCAGCTTCGGACGCGGCTCCTCATGTGGTTCGGGGTGTTCGGCGCGCCCGCCGCCTGGGTCCTCCAGTTCCTGCTCGGATACGGCTCGACGCAGGCGCAGTGCAACCCGGCTGGGGCCCGGTGGGCGGTGCCGGTGCACGGCATCACGATCGTCGCCACCGCCGTCGCTTCGGCGGTGGCGCTACTCGGCTGGATCGCGTCGTTCCTCGTAATGCGCGCCACCTCCCCGGGAGACGACGTCCCACCCGCCGGGCGCGTGAGGTTCCTCGGCATCATCGGCGCGACGACGAGCCCGCTGTTCGTCCTGATCATCGTCTGGAGCGGCATTGGGGCGGTCGTGCTGCAGGAGTGCCACCAGGGGTGAGGTGGCGGTGGACAGCCGCCGCCGTCGCGGCGGCGTTGCTGCTCGCGGCCGTCGCCGCGGCGCAGCCGCCGAACGGCGTCATCCGCCCCTCGAACGAGTCGTCGTTGCATCCCCTCGAGCTTGGCGCGCAGCTCTTCGCCGGAAACTGCGCGAGCTGCCACGGGTCGGGCGGGCGCGGGGTGACAGGCCCGGCGCAGCGCGCCGCGGGCGGGACCCGCGGGCAGGGGCCGCCTCTGACCGGCGCCGGCGCGATGGCGGCCGACTTCTACCTGCGGACCGGCTACATGCCGCTCGGCAACCCCAAGAACCAGCCCGAGCCGGACCGCAAGCTGTGGAACCCCCGCGAGATCCACGCCCTGACGGCGTACGTGGCCAGCCTCGGACACGGCGAGCCGATCCCGCACCCCGACCCCGCCGCCGGCAGCGTCGGCGAAGGCCAGCAGCTCTTCACCGAGCACTGTGCGGGCTGCCATCAGGTGGCGGGCCAGGGCGGGGTCGTGACCGGCGCGCGCGTCCCGCCGATCGAGCACGTGGCGCCGGTCGAGATCGCGGAGGCCGTGCGCACCGGGCCGTTCCTGATGCCGGCGTTCTCGAAGCAGCAGATCACGGATCGGGAGCTGAACTCGATCATCGCGTACGTCAGGTCCCTCGGCGCGCACGACCAGGGCGGTTGGGGCATCGGGCGCGTGGGCCCGATCCCCGAGGGGATGGTGACGTGGTTCATCGCGGCCATCGCCCTGGTCGCCCTGTGCGTCCTGCTCGGGGAGAGGCTGAAGCGCACATGAGGCGCCGCTCGGAGACGGTGGTCGCGCTGCTGCTCTTCTGCTCGGCGGCCTGCGCCGTCGCCTTCGTCGTCTTCTACGCGATCGAGAAGCTCGGCCGCAACACGCAGTACATGGGACTGGCGCTCGGCGGATCGCTCGCCTTCCTGGCGGCCGCGCTCATCGTCACGGGCGACCGCCTCGTGGAGACCGAGCAAATCGAGGAGGAGTACCCGCTCCCGGACGAGGCGGCGCAGGAGCAGGTTGACGAGCTGGTGGCGGACACGGGTCGGCGGTTTACGCGAAAGCGACTGCTCGGCACGGCGGCGGGACTGGCGGGCGCGTCGCTCGGCGCAGCGCTGATCACGCCCGCGGCCTCGCTCGGGCCCGTGCTCGACACGGACCCACTCACCCGGACACCCTGGCGCCGCGGGCGCCGTCTCGTGGACACGCACGGCACGCCGCTGCGCGCGGACGAGGTCGACCCCAAGACCTTCTACACCGCGTACCCCGAGGGCGCCGACCACGACCTGATCGGCTCGCCGGTGATCGTCGCGCGCCTTGACCCGGGACGGTTGAGGCTGCCGCGCGACCGCGCGGCCTGGGCGCCCGAGGGGATCGTCGCCTACTCGAAGATCTGCACGCACGCGGCTTGTGCCGTGTCGCTCTTCCGGACCCCGCGCTTTCCGCCCACCCAGCCGCGGCCCGCCATCGTCTGCCCCTGCCACTACTCGACGTTCGACCCGGCCGAGGCAGGCAAGGTCATATTCGGCCCGGCGGGGCGGCCGCTGCCGCAGCTGCCGCTCATGGTCACCGCGGCGGGCGAGCTCGCGGCGGGGGGCAACTTCTCGGGGCCGGTCGGGCCCTCGTGGTCGGAGGTGCGAAACCGGAGGGCGACCTGATCGGGAGGGCGCCCTGATGCTCCGCCGCGCCGTCCGCACGCTCGACGAGCGCACCGGGTCCGCGCCGTTCCTGCACAAGGCGCTCCGCTACGTCTTCCCGGACCACTGGTCGTTCCTGCTCGGGGAGGTCGCGCTCTACGCGTTCATCGTCCTGGTCGCAACCGGGGTCTACCTGACGCTCTACTTCGAGCCGAGCCTGGGGAAGACGGTCTACCACGGGACCTACGGCCCGCTGCGCGGGATGCAGATGAGCGAGGCCTACAAGTCGGTCGTGGACATCTCCTACGACGTCAAGGCCGGTCTGCTAATCCGCCAGACGCACCACTGGGCGGCCGACGTGTTCGTCGCCGCGATCGTGCTCCACCTCCTACGGATCTTCTTCACCGGCGCGTTCCGCAAGCCCCGGGACCTGACCTATCTGATCGGCCTGATGATGCTCGGCCTCTCGTTGCCGGAGGGCTACGCCGGCTACTCGATGGTCGACGACCTGCTATCGGGCATGGGACTGGCGATCGGGTACTCCGTTGCGCTCTCGATCCCGGTGGTCGGGGCGAACGTCGGGCAGCTCATCTGGGGAGCCCCGTACCCGGGTGCCCACTCCTTCGAGTCGCGCCTCTACATCGCGCACGTGTTCATCTTCCCGATCCTGATCGGGACGCTGCTCGCCGTCCACCTGGCGCTCGTCGCCTCACGCCATCACACGCAGTTCCGCCGCCGCAAGGCGGACGGCCAGCGACGGGTGATCGGGGTTCCCGCCTTCCCCGGCCAGGCGCCGAAGTCGCTCGGCCTGATGGTCGGGACCGCGGCCCTCCTCTTCCTGCTCGGGGGCCTCGTCCAGATCAACCCGATCTGGCTGTGGGGACCGTACGAGACCGGGCTCTCGACCAACGGCGCGCAGCCCGACTGGTACCTGGGCTGGCTGATCGGCGCGATGCGCCTGGTCCCCGGGTTCGACGTGACGATCGGCCGGTACACGCTCGTGCCGAACCCGCTCTGGGGCGGACTCCTGTTCCCCACCCTGGTCTTCGCCGTGATCGGGCTCTGGCCCTTCGCCGAGCGCCGGCTGACGCGCGACCGCCGCGTCCACAACGTGCTCGACCGCCCGCGCGACGCCCCGTGGCGAACCGCCCTGGGCGCCGGCTTTCTCACGTTCGTCCTGCTCGTGTTCTTCGCGGGCTCGGCCGACCGCGCCTATGTGAGCTACAACGTCGACTACTCGACGCAGATCTGGATCTACCGAGCCCTCCTGATCACGGCGCCGGTCGCGGTCACGTGGCTGACGCGTCGAATATGCCTCGGCCTGCAGCGGTCGGACGAGATCGATGAGGAGCGCGAGGCCGCCGAGCGGGAGGCGAGGCAGGCGGCGCAGGCGCCGGCGTAGCCAACGCGCCTGGAGCTCGATGTGACCGCGTCCAGTCAAGCGGCGTCCGGTCGCGACCCGCCGCCGCCGAGCTCGACGAGCACCTGCCGCCGCTCGGCCTCGCGGGCGCCGCGCACGAACAGCCACGCGAAGGCGCCGATCGCCACGACCATCCCCTCGAGCATCATCAGGGCCCCGGCGATCCTCTGGTCGGTCAGGGCCGAGATGCCGTGGCGGGCCGCGGTCTCGCGATAGTCGGGATACACCACGCTCCCGGCGAAGATGAGCAGGTTCGCGAGCAGCATCCCGCCGAAGCGCACGGCGGCGACGTAGGCGAGCTGCGGCCCCTGCCGGAACCACCTCGGAACGGGCACGCCGCCCGTGATCGAGACCCACATGTTCAGCCCGCAGGCAAAGAACATCAGGTGCTCGAGCGCGTGCACCAGGTCGTTGCGCAGCGCCAGCTGATAGAGCCCCGGCACGTGCCAGAGGTAGAGGTTGGCGATCCAGAGCGGCAGCGCGACCAGGGGATGCCCGATCAGGCGCAGCGCGCGAAGTGGCTGCGGTCGCCACAGCGGGGCGAGCAAGGGACCGCTCAGCGACGCCGCGATCAGCAGCGCCGCGATGTCCCCGAGCAGGAGGTGCTGCGCCATGTGCACCGACAGGAGCTCGCCGGCGAGGCGGTCCACCGGTGAGACGACGGCGATCGCGATGATGATCGCGCCCGCGGCGAACGCAACCTGCCGGCCACGGGTCACCGGTCGTCCGCTCGCGGCGAGCGTCCGGCAGCGCCGAGCGTAGAGCAGGCCCCACCCGAGCACCGCGAGGATCGGCGGCAATGCCTCGATCAGATGGAGGGAGTTGCCCGCGGCAACCACGGCCACCAGCCCCAAGCTACTCCTCCCCGGCCACCCGCCAGGGCGTACACGACCTCGGATGTGGGCCCAGCGGGCCGCCCGGGCGCAGGCTCGAGGGCTCCCGCCCGGCCCGCGCCCATTAGTGTCCCGGAGGCGATGACCGGCGAGCTGCCCCGAATGCTGAGGACCCTGAACGCCGGGATGATCGCGTTCGACGTCGTCCTCGGCACGGCCACCGTCGCAGCCCCGCGCGCGACGCTCGAGTTCCTTGGCCACGCACGGCCGTCGGGCGACGCAGAGGCGCTCTTTCGCCGCTGCGGCCCGATCTGGCTGACCTTCGCGGCCGCCCACACGATGGCCGCGGCCCGCGGCCGCCGGCGTGATTGGTGGGCGCTTGCCTGGCTTCGGGGCACGGAGCTCACCACCGACGCGCTATGGGCGGCGAGCTCCCCGGCGTTCAAGCGCCCCGGGGCACGCGCCACCCTGGCGCTGGCCGGCGTGGCCAATGCGGGGATGGCGCTCGGCTTCGGGTGGCTGAGCCAACAGGGGCGTCGATCGCGCGGATTCGGCTAGTCTCGCCGCCATGAGGAAGGCGCTGATCCGGATCGCCCTGCTCGCGGTGCTCGCCGCCGGGCTGACGGCGGCGGCGGCGCTCGCCGACCAGACGGCCACCGTCACCTCGAGCAACCACCACGTCAGCCACGGCACGCAGGTCACCGTCGATGTGCAAGGCAGCGACCCCGCCGCGGCCGGCCAGGTCCCCCACTCGGTCGCGGTCAAGGCGGCGCGCGGGTTCAAGGTCGACACTAGGGCCGTGGCCAAGCTCTGCACCTCCTCCGAGGCAAGCTCGAACAGCTGCCCGTCGCAGAGCAGGATCGGCGGCGGCCAGGCGACGATCACCGTGAACGGCCCCAGCCTGCCGCCGAACGGCCAGTACACGGCCACCGCCGACCTCTTCCTGGCGCATCCGCAGCAGTCCGGCGACGTCGCGGGCGTCGTCCTCGAGCTGAGCTACCTCGGCTACCACGTCCACACGATCGGGAGGTTGCTGCATGTCGCGACCGGGCCGTTCGGCGTCGAGACGCTGTTCGACGCCCTCGACAAGTACTCGGTCCCGGCCGGGTACTCCGCGAAGCTGGACAGCATCCACGTCACCTTCGGAGTGCACCGAACGGTGAAGAGGAAGCGGAAGGGCAAGAAGCCGAAGAAGGTCAGGCACGACCTGATTCGCAATCCGTCGAAGTGCTCTGGCCACTGGCCGTGGGAGGTCGTCGTGACCTACCCGAGCAGCTACAGCCGGACGTTCGACGGGTCGCTCCCCTGCACCTCGCCTTGACGCCCGACGGGGCCGACGGTCCCTCCAGCCTTGTCCGACGGGTCGCTCGCATGGCGGCGACCGAGCCGGGGTCGTGGTTCTTCCTCCATGTCGCGAACCCGATCGACTCGCGCCTGATCCCGCTGACGCGGGGATACCTGAGCGTCGCCGTCGGGCAGCCCGTGCTCGTGCTCGAGCACACCGGGGCGAAGACCGGCCAGCGGCGTCGAACGCCGCTCCTCTACGCAACCGACGGCGAGGACGTGATCGTCATCGCGTCGGCCGGCGGGGCGCGACGTCACCCGGCGTGGCTTCACAACCTTCGTGCGCACCCGCGGGTGAGGCTCTTCCTCCGCGGCCGCAGCGGCGAGTACACGGCCCGCGAGGCGAAGGAAGGCGAGCGAGCGCGCCTCTGGCGCAAGGCCACGGCGATCTACCCGGGCTACGACACCTATCAGGTGCGCGCGGGCGCGCGAGAGATACCGGTGGTCGTGCTGAGCCCGGCTCGGTAGGCGCGTCCCTCGCGCAGCGGGAGCAGGCGCTCGCGGACGACCCAGGCGGCGAGCACGACGGTCGCGACCTGACGTAGCCCGTAGGCGCCCCACTGGAGCTCGAGTGGTGCGCCGTGCGGCGCGAACGGGCCAAAGCCCGGATACAGCGGGCCGAACGTAGTCACGGCGACCAGCGCATCGATCGCGGCGAAGGCGACGACGATCCGCGCGGGCGCCGCGACGAGCGCCAGCGCGGCGAAGATCCAGATCGCGTACTGCGGGCTGTAGACCTTCGCGATCCCGAAGAGCCACAGGAGGGACGCGACCGATCCCGCGATCATCGAGTCGCCCGGGCGATGCCGCGCGCGGATGGCGCAGACGAGGATCGCGACGAGCCCGGCGGCCAGCAGCGGGGTCGTGACCAGGTTCGAATGGGCGTGCACCAGCGGCTTCCAGATGGTCGCGCGCGGGGGCCGCTCGACGTTGAAGCGGAAGAAGTAGAGCCACGAGGCGCGCAGGCCGCCGCTCGCCTGGAGCGCGAACGGGGCATTGACGACCGCGAAGGCGCCGGCGAACGCGCACGCGAGGCGCACCGCCGCGATGCGCCTGCCCTCGACGAGCCGGATCGCCACGGCCACCGGCAGGGCCACCGCCGGGAACAGCTTGGCCGCGGTCGCGAGGCCGAGCATCATCCCGCCTGCGGCGTCACGACCCCGCCGGATCAAGACCAGCGCGAACAGCATCAGCACGACGCCGAAGAGATCCCAGTTCAGCACCCCGTAGAAGGCCAGCGCCGGGGCCGCGGCGAAGATCCACGGGTTGGCCCCGGGCAGGCTCCGAAGCGCGACCACGGCGCCGGCCGCGCACGCCGCGAGGAGGGCCGCGGACAGGAGGACGTAGGTCGCGATGCCTCCCCCGGCAACCGCCGACGCGAGCCAGACGAAGCAACCGGTGAGCACGGGATACTCGAACCTGAAGTCGCGGTACGGGGTCGGGTCCAGCCAGAGCCGGTCGCGGAAGTACAGATGCGCTATGTCGGAGTAGGCGCCGACGTGCGCCATCTCGAAGACGTTGAATGGGTGCGCCGCGGGCGGCCCGCCGTACCCGAGCACCGCAGGCAGGCGAAGCAGCAAGCTGATGGCGACGAGCAACACCGCCACGAGGGGCGCCGGGAAGGTGCGGCCGACCCTCCTCACGAAACGTTCACGCACGAGCATCAGTCTGACTGCCCGATCCGAAATGCTGCTTGGAGCGACGTCACAACTCCGCTACCGGCGCGCGACCGCCCTGGCCCTGATCGGCCTCGTGGCCCTAGCGGCGCTTCTCCGCCTGCCGACCCTCGGGGCCAAGAGCTACTGGGGGGACGAGATCAGCACCCTCTTCCTGGTCCAGCGCGGGTTTGGAGGGATGCTCGCCGGAATTGCCCGGCTCGAGTCGACCCCGCCGCTCTACTACGCGCTCGCAAAGCTCTGGTACGCGGTGGCGGGAAGTGGCGAGGATGGAATGCGCTCGTTGCCGGCGCTCTTGGGCGTGGCGACCGTGCCGGTCGCGTACGGGGCGGCCAGGGAGCTCGTGTCGCGGCGGGCGGCGCTCATCACGGCCGCCCTGATCGCCCTGAACCCCGTCCTCGTCTGGTACTCGGGCGAAGCGCGGTCCTACTCGCTGGCGGTCTTTCTGTGCTCCGCCGGGCTGTGGGCCTTCGCTCGCGCCATCAGCGGAGGGCGGCGGGCCCTGCTCGTGTGGGCGCTCGCCTCGAGCCTCGCGCTCGCGACCCATTACTTCTCGGCATTCGTGATCCTGCCCGAGGCGCTGCTCCTTCTGCTCGAGGGCGGCCGGCTCGGCACGAGGTCGCGGGTGGCCGCGATCGGCGCGGTCTGCTGCACCGCCGCCGCGCTCGTGCCGCTCGCTGTGCACCAGAGCTCGGCCGGGCACGCGGTGTGGATCGCGCGGACGTCACTCGCGCTGCGGGTCGTCCGGGCTCCGGTCGACCTCCTGGTCGGCTTCGACGCTCCGCAGCGGGCGGCGGTCGGCGGGCTTGCCTCATTGCTCGCGGCGGGCGGAGGCTGGCTGGCGTGGAGGCGGGTTCGCGGCGAAGCCGAGCGCCGGGGCGTGGCGATCGCGGCGATCATCGGGGCCGGCGGCATCGCGCTGCCCGTGGTAATCGCGATCGTTGGCGTCGACTACTTCGACTCGCGCAACGTGCTCGCGGCGATCGTCCCGCTCACGATCGTGCTCGCCGCCGGTTTCGCCACGCTTCGCGGGCGGCCCGCGGTCGCGGCTCCGGTCGCCCTCGGGGCCGTGTTCGTAGCGGTCGTCGCCACCACCTCGACCGAGCCGAAGTACCACAGTGAGGACTGGCGGGCGGCGATGCACGCACTCGGCCCGGACGGACGAACCGGCCGTGCGGTGATCGTGGCGCCCGGCCAGGCGGGCCGCAAGCCGGCGATGGTCTACCTCGGCGAGGGCACGCAGCCGGTGCGGGGGTCGAGGATTCGGGTGGACGAGGTCGACTTCGTCATCGCTCCGAAGCAGGGAGCGTCGCGGCCCGCCCCCAGCGGCGTCCGCCGGCTCGAGTCCCTGCACCTGCCCGCCTTTCATCCGGTGGCGCGCAGGGTGGGGTCGCACTGGGTGGCGATCAGGCTTCGAGCGACCGCGCCGCATTCGGTCTCCGTCAGAGAGCTGACGCTGCGCCTCGGAGAGTTGCGCCCCGCGGTCCTTCTGGAGCAATAGCCGGGCGAGGGCGGCCGCAGAGCGCAGCCAGAGCTCGATCGGCAGCCGCCGCCCGCGCCCGGGGCCGGGCGGGCCCGGCGCCGGTCAGGAGGGCTCGAACACGGTCCCGCAGTCGTGCACGTTGCTGGTCGACGGACCGAAGTCGAGCTGCTTCTGGGCGATACCGCTGGCCACGAACGCCGCCCGCTGGGCGTTCTTCTTCCAGTGGTCGTTCAGCCGCGCGAGTCTCGTGGCGTCCCTTCCGATCGCTTGGACCCGTCCGGTGAAGTCGGTCACGAAGCTGCGCGCGTTCGCCGCCCTCGAATGGCTGGCGAGATCCTGAAGCTTCGCGTTCAATCCATCGAGCAACGGATTGAGCGTTTGTGCGTCCGGCGTCTTGAAGGCGCCGGTCGGGTCGGAGAGCTTTCGCAGCAGGGGCTTGATCTGCACGGCGGCACGGTCGCAGACCGTGTTCGCCTGGTGCGTGAACGACTTGTCGGCGGTCAGCTGCTCCCCGCCGCGCGCCTCCGTCCCCGCGAGCGAGATCAGCGTCTGCGCGAAGTCGGTTCGTGTCTGGACGGACAGGTCGCGCGCCCTGTCCGCGAGCGACCGCGCCTGGGTCTCGGGCTGGTAGGTCGGATCGAGCGTCTGATTGCAGATCGAGAGCAGCATCAGCGAGAACCCGGCTTTCAGGACGCGGGGATCGGAGCCCGTGTCGAGATACGCGCCTGCGAGCGCCCCGGCGGCCTGGAGGTTGTAGGCCGGGGACGCCCTGGGAAAACGCTTGCGACCGAAGCCGACCTGCGCGCAGGTCGCGTGCGCGGGATCGCCCAGCGGACGGACGGCGACCGGGCGCCGGCGCGGCGGATGGTGCCGACCAATTTCGAAGCCGGCGAACGCGATCGCAGCGGCGAGCACGAGCGCCAGCGGGATCGCCAGCCATCGTCGGGCGCGTCTGCGCTGCGGCCGATCGCGTTCCACGCCCCGAAACCTACGGAGGGCGGGCGCGGGGCGGCGCCGGCAGTCCCGGGCGCCCCCGCGCTCAGCTCGCGTCGCCCCGCGCTCAGCTCGCGTCGCTCCGCGCTCCCCTCGTGTCGCCCGCGCTCAGCTCGCGTCGCCGCCTCTGGGCGATGCGTGGTCCGTGGGGGCTATGAAGGGGGTTGGTCCGTTACGGGAGAGCCATCCCGTGACGATTCGTTCAGCCTCAGGCCTCGCCCCGGGCGTTCAATCTGGCACGAAGCTGCTTAACCCCCGTAGAGCGGGGGTTATCCAGGACGGTGCGAGAAAGGGGCGGACCTGCGGGCGAACGGGCCGTAACAGAACCGCGACCTACGTAACGGCACTGCCCGCTTCGTTGCCCCGAGACCGCGCACGACCCCGAGACCGCGCACGAGCCCTGCCCCCTTCATCGCCCCCCAGACCCCGCTCGACCCTGAGATCGGGCGTGAGCTAAGCGCGGCGCGGCCAGCGGACTGACGCAACACCCCGAGACCGCGCCACGGGGGCGCGACGCCCGGGCCCGCCAGACGCCGCTTGTCGGGAGCTCACCCCACGACCATAAGGCTGTTGCCCTCCGGATCCCGCAGCCAGAAGAGCGGCGGTACCGGGTCGCCCATGCGGCTGATCTCGGGGTCGACGTCCACGCCCGCCTCGTTGAGCTCGGCGTGGTAGGTATCGATGTCGGGCGTGTGGAGGCCGATGCCCGTCTCCCGGTTGCCGGACGGCTTGCCCTCCGGGGGCGGCGCGAGCGCAATGGTCGTCTCGGCGTCCGCGGGCGCGACCTCGACCCAGCGGTAGCCGTTCCCGAACGGGATGTCGGTGCGCTTCTCGAAGCCGAGCTTCTCGGTGTAGAACTCGATCACCCTGTCCTGGTCCTGGACGGGGATCACCACGGTGTTGATCTTGCTGACGCGGGCCTGGGTGCTGATCACGGCTCCTCCTAGCGTTGGGTTTACGCCTACTGAGACCGGCGCGGCGGCAGAAACTAATCGGTGGCCGCCGATCGTGGGATCCTCGGGGGCCCGCCTATACGCTTGCGCACATGCCCGCAGGCGTGCCCGAAAAGCCTTCCCTCGAGGGCATCGAGGCGAAGTGGGCCGACCGCTGGGAGGCCGACGGCGTCCACTCGTTCGACCGCTCCGCGTCCCGCGACTCGATCTACTCGATCGACACACCGCCACCGACGGTCAGCGGCGCGCTCCACGTCGGACACGTCTTCTCGTACACCCACACCGATCTGATCGCGCGCTTCCACCGGATGCGCGG
>JAFAQQ010000031.1 GCA_019246335.1 Actinomycetota bacterium
CGCGCACGGACGCTCTGAAACGGGACGTGCGGCGCGCGTCGAGATGCGGGCCTAGCGGTCCGGTTCCTCGAGCGGCACCCGGCCGGCCTCCGTCCCGGGCTCGCTCGCCGGGCCGCGCGGCGGCATGATCCCCAGGACGCGCATCGCCTTGAGCCCGAGGCCCAGCCGCTCGCGGCCGTCGGTGGAGCTCACGTCGAGACCCGTCAGCTCGCGCACGCGCTCCAGGCGGTAGCGGATCGTGTGGCGGTGCGTGTAGAGCTTCTCGGACGTCCGCGCCACGCTCGCGTCCTCGTCGAGGAAGGACTCGAGCGTCCGCACGAGCTCGGTCTCGTACTGCTCGTCGTAGGCGACCAGCGGCGCGATCGTCTCCTCGTGGAAGCGCTGCAGCTCCGCCGGGTCGTCGGTCATCGCCCGCAGCAGCAAGCGGTACGAGCCACTGTCCTCGAACGCCAGGAACCTCGTGCGGTCCGCCTCCGCGACGTTCGCGGCGAGCACCGCCTCCGCGCCGGCTCGGTGGATGTCGACCGGGTCGCTCGCGGGCCGGCTCACCGCTACGACGGGCTCGAAGGACGGGAGCCCCGCCTCCAGCTCGCGTCTGATGGACTCGGCCACCTGGCGCGGCGTACCCGCATCCCCGGCGGCGACGACGACCACCAGCTCGCCGGCGGGGTCGCGCGCGCCGCCCGCTCCCGCCGGCCTCGCGGCGGAGAACTCGACGACGGCCGTCAGCGAAGAGCGCTGCACCGCCCGCGCCGCGCGCTCGACCACCGCCAGCACGCGCGCCCACCAATCTCCCTCCTCGGGAAGCGTCGGCCGCGCGCGGACGACGACGACCCCGGCCCCGGGGGCGAGGTCGGTTCCGAGCTCCCTGCCGCGAGCGACGATGTTGTCGCGGTCGGTGACGCGTCGCTCGAGGAGGTCGGCGACGAAGTCGGCCACCGCGGCCTCGCTCGCCCGCTCCGGCGCCCGCGAGCGCTCGACCTCGAGGGCGATGAGCGTGCCGACCATGGCCACGAGCGCCGATGGCGGCGGCTCGCCGCGCGGCCGGTAGCGAAGCTCGCCGACCGGCGTATCGGCCACCCGCAGCTCGCGCGTCTCTCGCCCGGCGTCGCCCGAGAGGACGGTCCGCTCGTCGTCCGGCGACCTGCAGGCGACCGCCAGGACGCTGCCGGCGACGTCGACCACGGCGAGGCTCGCGCCGAGCGCGCGCTCCGCGGCGCGCGCCACCTCCGGCAGGCCTGCGCCCGCCTCGACGGCCGCCGAAACGTCGGCGTAGGCCTCCAGGAACGCGCTCTCGGTCCGTTGCTCGAGCCGGGAAGTCACGCTCCGATTCTAGGTTTGCCCGGCGTGCAGCCCCGCGTAGCGCGCCGGCTTTGGTGTCAGGCGCCCTCGATCCAGAGGTACAGCCCGCCGACGCCAAGCCCGACGCCCACGCCGATCAGCGTCGCCAGTATGAAGAGGCTCAGGAACGCGGCGGCGACCTTCTCCCACACGCGCCCGTAGCAGCCCACCGCCGGGACGAGTATGAGCCAGCCGTACGCGACCACCGTCACGAGACCGGCGGCGCCGAGCGCAAGCTGCGTGGAGCTCAGGTGCGACACGAGCCGCTCATTCTGACGTAGCGAGGCGATGGCGGTTCCGCAGTCGCGCGACAAGCCCGCCCGGGATCGCGGAGGCGGCCCGAGCAGCGCCGCCCGCCTCGCGGAACAGTCCGAACACGGTCGGCCCGGAGCCGCTGACGAGCGCGCCGAGCGCCCCCTGCTCGAGCAGACCCAGCCGTATTCCCTCGAGCTCGGGCCGAAGCGAGAGAGTCGCGGGCTCCAGGTCGTTCTCCAGCGCCGCGGCCACCGTCTCGGCGTCGCCGGCCGCCGCCGCGCGCACGCTCTCGGGGTCGAGCTCGGCTCTGGGGCATCCGAGCCGGTCTGCCTCCGCATAGACGTCTGCGGTCGCGAGCTCACCGGCTGTGGAAACGAGCACCAGCGCGAGGTCCGGCACGGAGAGCGGCTCGACGCGCTCGCCCGCCCCCTCGACGAGGGCGTGGGCCGGGTCGAGCTGGGATGGGACGTCCGCACCGAGCTCGAAGGCGAGCCTCCGGAGCGCGCCGGTATCGAGGGCCCCGTCTGCGATCCGGTTGGCGGCGCGCAGCGCGGCCGCGGCGTCCGCGCTTCCGCCACCGAGTCCCGCCGCCACCGGCACGCGCTTGTCGACCTCGACCGCCAGCGGCGGCAGCGCGCCGCCCACGGCGCGCCGGTAGGCGTCGATGGCTGCCGTCACGAGGTTCGGCCCTTCGACGCCCGGGCAGCGGACCTCGTCGCCGGCCGCCGCCTCCCGCGTCTCGACGCGAAGGGTGTCGGCGAGGTCGACGGACGCGAACAGGGAGCAGATCCGGTGCAGCCCGTCCTCCCGCCTCGGCCCGACCTGCAGGATGAGGTTGACCTTCGCGGGCGCGGTCTCGACGACGACGCGACCCTGCCGCCGGACCGTCGTCACGGCGCCGCCCGACGGCGATCGCCTGCAGCCGCGATCGCGCGGAGCTCCTCCTCGCCGATCTGGGCGGCGAGCTCCGCGAGCTCGGCGGGGGCGAGCATCTCGGCGCGAGCGTCGACGGGATGGCCGAGGAGCTCGAGCGCCGAACGCGTGCGATCCCGCAGGTCACGACCCGCTCCGGGCGCCAGCGCCAGCGATCGGGCGAGCGCCTTGCGCCGGTGGGCGAACGCCGCGTGCACGAGCGCCACGACGTGGCCAGGAGGCGGCGGAGCGAAGCGGCGCAGCACGACGATCGCCGATTCGACCCGCGGCGCCGGATGGAACACGGTCGCCGGAACCCGCCGTTCGACGCGCACCGCGCACGACAGCTGCGCGATCACGGATGTCGCGCCGTACGTCTTCGATCCCGGCGCCGCTGCCAGCCGCTCCCCCACCTCGCGCTGAACCATCGCGACGATCAGACTCACATCGGCGAGCTCCTGGACGGCGCGCAGCACCACGGTCGCAGCAACGCCGTATGGGAGGTTCGCCACCACCTTCCCCGGCGCGGGCCGCAGCCGGTCGAGGTCGATCCGGACGGCGTCCTCGAGATGCAGCGAGACGTTCGAGTGGCCGGAGAGCGCGTCGCGCAGGGCCGGCTCGAGCGTACGGTCCACCTCGACCACGTGCACGTGGCCCGCCCGCTCCGCGAGGTACTCCGACAGGGCCCCGAGGCCGCCGCCCACCTCGAGCACGACGTCGGACGGGCCGAGCTCCGCGACGCGCCCGATGACCCGCAGGATGTTGTCGTCGATCAGGAAGCTCTGTCCGAGCTCGCGGTTGGGCCGGACGCCGAACTCGCGGAGCCGGCGCAGGCTCGCCTGGCGCGGTTCGCTCACCACCCGAACACCCGCGCCGCCGTGGCCTCGACGGCCGCCTCGAGCTCCGCGTACTCCACCCCGCGCAGGGCCGCGACGTGCCGCGCCGTGGCCACGACGTTCGCCGGCTCGTTCGGGGTGCCCCGCACCGGCTGCGGCGAGAGGTACGGAGCGTCGGTCTCCACCATGAGCAGCTCGTCCGGCACCTCGCGCGCCGCCCCCTGGAGCTCCTGCGCGTTGGGATAGGTCACGTTGCCGGCGAACGAGCACACGTAGCCGCGGTCGACGCACTCGTCGAGGCGCGAGGGCGCGGAGAAGCAATGGAGCACGACCGTCAGGCCGGCGGCCCGGTCGCGCAGCAGCGAGAAGGTGTCGTCCTCGGCCTCACGCGTGTGGATGACGACTGGGAGGTCGAGCTGCCGCGCCAGGTCGATCTGCGCCTCGAACGCGCGGCGCTGGTCCTCGCGCGGCGCGCGGTCGCGAAAGTAGTCGAGCCCGGTCTCCCCGATCGCTCGCACACGGTCGTGCCCGGCGACCGCCTCGAGCGCCTCGAGCTCGCGCGGGCCGAAGCCGGCGGCCTCGTGGGGGTGCCGGCCGACGATCGCGAGCACCTCCTCGAACTCCTCGGCCGCGGCGATCGCGCGACCGGCCGACCCGGCGTCGATCCCCACCGTCGCGATCCGCCGCACCCCGGCCGCCCGGGCCCGCTCCACCAGCTCGCGATCGGACGGCTCGCAGTGGTCGAGGTGGCAATGGCTGTCGATCACGGCATGGCGGCGGACCGCGTGCTCAGCGAGCGCGCGTCGCTCTGCGGGTCAGGCCTCCGCCCGCTCGACCCTGGGAAACAGCGGCTCGAGCTCCTCCACCGTCGCGCCACCGCGGACCTGGCCGAGCTCCGCGCCCTCGAGCGCGAGCGAGTCCCGGCCGAGCGCGCGAAGCAGCCGCATCGACGCGTCGGGGAGGAACGGATGGACGAGCACCGACACGACCCGCAGCCCCTCGGCGACCCCGTAGAGGATCGAGTCGAGACGGTCCGCCGCCGACGCGTCCTTCGCGAGCTGCCATGGCGCGTGCTCCTGCAGGTACCGGTTGAGCCCGCGCACGAGCTGCCAGATGTCCTGAAGCGCCGCGGTCAGCTCCACCGCGTCGAACCGCGCGCGCAGCCGATGCTGAGCGCCGCCGAACAGCGCGACGAGCTCGGCGTCCGGGTCCGCGTGGGGCACGACGCCGTCGCGGTAGCGCGCGATCATCGCGATGGTCCGGCCCGCCAGGTTGCCGTACTCGTTTGCGAGCTCGGCCGTGTACCTGGCCTCGAAGTCCTCCGTCGAGACACTGCCGTCGTGGCCGAAGTTCACCGCGGCAAGCAGGTAGTAGCGCAGCGCGTCGACGCCGAAGACGTCGCTCACCTCGAACGGGTCGATCACGTTGCCGAGTGACTTCGACATCTTGTGCTCGTCCATCAGGAGATACCCGTGGACGTAGATCCGCTCCGGCAGCTCCAGGCCCGCGGCGAGCAGGAGCGCCGGCCAGAAGACGGTGTGGAACTTGAGGATGTCCTTGCCGATGAGGTGGACCGTGGCCGGCCAGAAGCGGGCCGTGAGGTCCTCGCCCTCGCGCGCGAACGAGAGGGCGGTGTAGTAGTTGAGCAGCGCGTCGAACCAGACGTAGAAGACGTGCGACTCGTCCCACGGCACCGGCACGCCCCAACGCAGTCGCGCGCGCGTCAGCGAGACGTCCTGGAGCCCCTGCTTCACGAACGAGACCGCCTCGTTGTACCGGATCCCAGGCACGACGAAGTCGGTCCGCTCCGCGTAGAGCCGCTCGAGCTGGTCCTGGAACTCGGACAGCTTGAAGAAGTAGTTCTCCTCCTGCTCGCGCTCGAGCTCGATCAGGTGGATCGGGCATCGATTGCCCTCGACGAGCTCGGCGTCCGTCTTGAAGTCGGCGCAGCGCGGGCAGTACCAGCCCTCGTACAGCCCCTTGTAGACGTAGCCGCGGTCGTAAACCGACTGCAGGACCTTCTGGACCGCGGCCTCGTGCCGCGGATCGGACGTCCGGATGAAGAAGTCGTTCGTGATGTTGAGCCGGGCGACGAGCTCGCGGAAGTGCTCGGAGTTGCGGTCGGCGAGCTCGCGCGGGCCAACGCCCTCGCGCTCCGCCGCCTGAGCCACCGGCTCCCCGTGCTCGTCGGTGCCGGTGAGGAAGAACACGTCCTCGCCGCGCTGGCGCATGTGGCGGGCGAGGACGTCGGCGGCGATAGTCGTGTAGGCGTGCCCGAGATGCGGCTCCGCGTTGACGTAGTAGATCGGCGTGGTGACGTAGTAGCCCACGAGCCGATGCTATCCGCGGGCACCGGGGCCGACGGAGCCGCGCAGAGGCGCGCGACGCGCGCGTGCGGTGGCGGGCGATTCCGTTATGGACCGGAGGCGTCGCGTCGCAACTGCGCCGCGGCGTAAAGCTCGTTCACGGGCGACCCCGTCAGCTCGCCGATCACCGCCGCCGCCACCCGGGGCCTTGCGCCCGCATCGACCAGCCGCGCCACCGCTGAGACGGCCGCCTGCGTCGGCGAGTGGGCGCCGGGCCGGCCCCTGCCGCCGGGCGCACCGACCACCAGGACCACCTCCCCGCGAGGAGGCGACGCCGCGTAGTGCGCCGCCAGCTCCGACGCGTTGCCCCGCACCACCTCCTCGTGGACCTTCGTCAGCTCGCGGCAGACGGCCACCCGGCGCTCGGGGTCCAGCTCCGCCAAGAGGCCCAGCGTCGCCGGGACGCGCCGGGGGGACTCGAAGGCCACGAGGGTGCCATCCGCCGACTTGAGCGCCCGGCGCAGCTCTCCGCGCTTACGCGGAAGGAACCCGACGAAGCGCCAGCTGTCGGCCGGCAGCCCCGACGCGACGAGGGCCGCGATGACAGCCGACGGGCCGGGCAGCACCTCGACGGCAACGCCGGCCGCCACGCAGGCCCGAACGAGAACGTAGCCCGGGTCGGAGATCAACGGCATGCCGGCATCGGACACGAGGGCCACGACGTCGCCCGATCGGATGCGGCGCACCAGCTCGGTGGCCCGCCGCTCCTCGTTGTGCTCGTGGTAGGAGACGAGCGGCGCCCCGATGCCGTATCGGTCGAGCAGCGTTCGTGTGCGGCGTGTGTCCTCGCAGGCGATCACGTTGGCCTCCCGCAGGGCCGAAAGCACGCGAAGCGTCACGTCCTCGAGGTTCCCGATCGGGGTGGGGCAGACGACGAGCCGCCCGGCGCCGGCCGCGCTCAACCGGGCCGGTCCTCCTCGAGCGCGAGGATCGCGGCGCCGAGCATGCCCGCCTCGGGGCCGAAGTGGGCGGGCCGGATCTCGACTCGCTCGCGGTGCGGCGGGAGGACACGCTCGGCGAAGACCGCGCGCGCCGGATCCAGGAGCAGATCGCCGGCGGCAGCGGCGCCCCCGCCCACGACGACGACCTCCGGATCGAGCAGGTTGACGAGCCCCGCGATGCCCGCGCCGAGCCGCCGGCCCACGAGCTCGAGGACGCTGCGCGCCGCAGCGTCGCCCTCATGGGCCAGCTCGGTCACGACGGCTCCCGTTATCTCCGCGCCGGCGCCCAGGCGCCGGCCGAGGGCGGAGCTCGGCGAGCGCCGTGCGGCGTCGGCGCCCTCGCGGCCGATCGCGCTGCCCGAGGCCATCACCTCGAGGCACCCGCGACCGGGGCAGCGCCCCTGGCACGGCGGGCCGTCCAGATCCACCACGACGTGTCCCAGCTCGGCGCCGGCTCCACGCGCGCCTCGCTGAATCCTGCCGCCGGCGAGGATCCCCCCGCCGATCCCCGTCCCGAGGGTGAGCATCACGGCGTCGGCGGCGCCCTGTGCGGACCCGGCCCGCACCTCCGCCAGCAATGCCAGGTTGGCGTCGTTGTCGACGAGCACCGGCATCGCGATCCGCTCCTCCATCCAGGCCCGAAACGGAACCCCCTCCAGCGGGAGGTGGACGCTGAAGAGGGACGCCCCGGTCTCGCGCTCGACCAGCGACGGGATCCCGAAGGCCACCGCCGCCACGTCGGGCGCGGCGGCCCGGGCCTCCTCGACGGCGTCGACCATCACGTCGAGCAGGTCCTGGCGCTCGGCTCCCCGCCACAGGCGATGCACCCGGTGGCGGACCGCCAGGTCGTCGTCGACGACGCCCCCCAGCAGCTTCGTCCCGCCCGCGTCGATGCCGATCACCCGCCTCGGCGACATGCCCGGACGGTATACACGTGAGGCATGGCCCAAGAACCCCCGAGTCCCGGTGGCCCGCCGCGGGCCCCGCAGGGACCCGCGCGACCCGACTACAAGGTGTACCGCGCGGGCCCGGGGCTGCTCGATCGCCTCCGCGCTCCGGCCCCCGGCCGGGGGCCGCTCGACCGACTACGCCGGAAGCAGTCGAAGCGGGCCGAGCCGCCCGGCGTCGAGCCGCGCAGGCGCCCGAGGGGCTGGCGAATCGTCAAGTGGATCGCCGCGGCGGTCGTCGCGTGGATCCTCATCTCCTTCGTCGTCTTCCTCGTGAGCGCCGCCACGGCGCCCGGCGTCTCCGACAGCGCGAAGAGCGCGCTCGCCAGCGGCGGCAGCCTCGCCACCGGCAGCACCGTGTTGATCATCGGCTCGGACCAGCGGCCGGCGAACTGGCACGTGCAGCAGAGCGCCAAGAGCGGGCCATCCAGGTCCGACAGCATCCTGCTCCTCCACGTCGGCGTCGGCTCGGTCCACCGCCTGTCGATCCTCCGGGACTCGTCCGCGCAGATCCCCGGTCACGGCGTCGGGCGAATCAACTCCGCCTACGCGCTGGGCGGAGCGGCGCTTGCGATCAAGACGATCGAGGGCTTCATGGGCAACGGACTCCGGATCAACCACGTGATGATCGTCAGCTTCACGAACTTCCCGAAGCTGATCGACGCGATGGGCGGGATCTACGTCACGCTCGACAACTGCGTCCAGTCGAACTCCTTCGACGGGCAGCAGGTCAACCTGTCCAAGGGCGAGCATCACCTCGGCGGCCGCGCCGCGCTCGAGTTCTCCCGGGTGCGTGAGAACCGCTGCAACCCGCGCGAGGACGACCGCGCGCGCGCCGCGCGGCAGCAGAAGGTGCTGTCGGCGATGCGGTCGCGCGTGGTGTCGCCGCTCAACTGGCCGAGCAGCCTCGTGCGGCTGCCCGTGATCTCGTGGGCAGCGCCGCGGGCGCTCCGCTCCGACATGGGCGGCCCCGGCCTGGCCACGCTCTTCACCGACCTCCTGACAGGAGGCGGCGGCAAGACGGACGTGCTCGGGTTCGACAGCATCAACCCCGACGGGACGCTCAACGTCTCCGACTCGGCGAAGGCGAAGGCGGTGCGGCAGCTGCAGGGTTAGGCCGAGTCGGAGACCGACCCGGTGGTGCCCGACTTCTCGCCGGAGGAGTCCTTCTTGGACGGCTTCCCGTCCGAGCCGGATGCGCCGTCCGAAGACGACGACTTCACCCCGGCGTCGTCCGACGCGCCGGCGGCCGCCTTCCCCTTTCGCCCGTAGTCGGTCGCGTAGAAGCCGGACCCCTTGAAGTGGACCGCGACGGGGTGGAACACGCGCTGGACGGGCGCGCCGCAGACCTGGCAGGCCGTGATCGGGTCGTCGCTCATCCGCTGCAGGACCTCGAATGTGTGACCCCGCTCGCAGCGGTACTCGTAGAGCGGCATCCTCATCCGAGTATATGGGTGGTCGCGGCGCGCGCCGGCGAGCGCCACGCCTGCCGAGCGGCGCGGCGGTCCAGCGGAGCTTGGGCGCGTCCGGGCTAGGCCTGGACGTCCGGCGGCGCCGGCGCCTCGAGATCGTCGAGCAGCGACACCCGCATCGAGTGCCAGACGATCCAGGCGGCCACGTGGCTCGTTGCTCTGATCGCGATGTTGACCATGGCGGCGAGTCCCTCTCTCCGGCCAGAGTACAGCAGGCCCACGACGCACGCCGCCGGCAAAAACATGCTCTCTGCGGGAATTTTGCCCCGGCGCACAGGTGCCAACCTCGGCCCGAGATCCTGCCGCCAAGCTGGGTTCTAGGGTGTGATCCATGGCGACCGAGGCCGCTGACCGCGTGACGATGGACAAGATCGTCGCGCTCTGCAAGCGCCGCGGTTTCATCTTCCAGTCGTCGGAGATCTACGGCGGGCTCGCCTCGACCTACGACTACGGCCACTACGGCGTCCTGCTGAAGACGAACGTCAAGAGCCAGTGGTGGCGCTCGATGATCCAGGAGCGCGACGACATCGTCGCCCTGGACGCCGCCATCCTCATGCATCCGAGGGTCTGGGAGGCCTCGGGCCACCTGGACGGCTTCACGGACCCCCTCGTCCAGTGCCTCGGAGAGTGCAAGAGACGGTGGCGGGAGGACCACCTGCGCGAGCAGCAGCCCGAGGGGGAGCTGCGCTGCCCGGAGTGCGGCGGCGAGCTGACCGAGCCCCGCCAGTTCAACCTGATGTTCAAGACGCACATGGGACCGGTGGAGGAGGAGAGCGCGGTCGTCTACCTCCGCCCGGAGACCGCCCAGGGGATCTTCGTGAACTTCAAGAACGTCCTCCAGTTCTCCCGCAAGAAGCCGCCGTTCGGGATCGCCCAGGTGGGAAAGTCGTTCCGCAACGAGATCACGCCCGGCAACTTCATCTTTCGCACGCGCGAGTTCGAGCAGATGGAGATGGAGTTCTTCGTCCCCCCCGACCAGGCCGGGCACTGGCACGAGTACTGGCTGGACGAGCGGATGCGGTGGTACACGAGCCTCGGCCTTCGGACCGACCACCTCCGCCTGAGACCGCACGCCGCCGACGAGCTGTCCCACTACTCGAGCGCCACGTCGGACATCGAGTACCTCTTCCCCATCGGGTGGTCGGAGCTCGAGGGCATCGCGAACCGCGGCGACTTCGACCTGACCCAGCACGCGCGGTCCTCCGGCGAGAAGCTCGAGTACGTCGACTCCGCGACCGGGGGCCGCTACGTCCCCCACGTCATCGAGCCAGCCGCAGGCGCCGACCGCGCGATGCTCGCCTTCATGGTCGACGCCTACGACGAGGAGCAGGTCGAAGGCCGGGAGCGGGTGGTCCTGCGGCTGCACCCGAAGCTCGCTCCCGTGAAGGTCGCGGTCCTGCCGCTCGTCTCCAAGGACGGCCAACCTGAGGTCGCGCGCGAGATCTACGAGGAGCTGCGCGAGCGGATGCCGGCCGAGTACGACGCCGGGGGGTCGATCGGCAAGCGCTACCGCCGCCAGGACGAGATCGGCACGCCCTGGGGCGTGACGGTCGACCACCAGACCCTCGAGGACCGCACGGTCACCCTGCGCGACCGCGATTCGCTCGAGCAGGATCGAATCCCGATGGACGAGCTCGGCGCGGAGCTCGAGCGGCGGCTCGCCGCCCCCTGGCGGTCGCCGAAGCTCTCCGCGTAGGCGTCGCGCGAGGCTCGCCCGGCAGGCCGCGGCGGTAAGCTGGCCGCCCGGCCAACATCATCCACAGCGCGCGACAGGGAGCGGCGAATGGCAGACACGGCGACGGCAGAGAGCCGCGAGCGAGCGGCGATCGACAACATCACCTACGAGGACCTCTATGCCCGCTGGGAGCGCGGCCAGTGGCGCGCGATGGAGCTCGACTTCACCACGGACCGCACGGACTGGCACGAGACCTTCTCCGATCTCGAGCGCCGGGCGGCGCTGTGGAACTACTCGATGTTCTTCCACGGCGAGGACTCCGTCACCGACAACCTCTCGCCGTACATCGACGCCGCCCCGAAGGAGGAGCAGAAGTACTTCCTCACGACGCAGCAGGTCGATGAGGCCCGCCACTCCGTCTTCTTCGGCCGCTTCATGCGCGAGGTCGTGGACCGCGGCGACGACATCGCCAGCTCGCTCAACTCCACGAGCCCGGAGCTGACCTGGGGCTTCCGCCAGACGTTCAGGTACCTCGACAAGGTCGCGGACGACCTCCGCAAGGACCGCTCCATCCCGAACTTCGCCGCCGCGATCACGATGTACCACCTGCTGGTCGAGGCGACGCTCGCCCAGCCGGGGCAGCACTTCATCGAAAGCTACGTGATCCAGCGCGGGATCCTGCCCGGATTCCGCGAGGGCATGGAGAACGTCTCGCGGGACGAGCAGCGCCACATCGGCTTCGGCGTCAAATGCCTGTCCGACTGCGTGAAGCAGGATCCCGACTGCGCGTACGCGGTCGCGGACCTGATGCGCGAGGTCATGCCGATGATGATCGGCGTGTTCGTGCCGCCGGGCTGGGACACGCGCTACGTCGAGGTGTTCGGATCGACGATCGAGGACGTCTACGAGCACGGGATGGTCTCGCTCGAGCAGAAGATGCGGGCCGCGGGCCTGCCGATCGAAGAGCTGCCCGGTGCGCCGCCGGTGCCGCGCGACCTCAATGCTCGCGAGCGCGCCGAGCGTGGCCTGGCGATGGTCCGCGCCGGCTACCTCGGGGAGAAGAACGGGCCGCCCTCGCGCGATCCCGAGAAGCTCGCCATCCTCTTCGACTCGATCAAGCGCTCGATCGACGCCAAGGCCACGCCGAACGGCGCCGCCACCATCCAGTGGGACTTCCGCGATGCCGATCCGTGGTACCTGCGCATCGACAACGGATCGACCACCGTGGAGCAGGGCAGGCTCGAGAATCCCGATCTGGCTCTGCGCTGCCGGCTCGAGGACTGGATCGACATCACCGCCGGCCGCGAGGACCCGCGGCTCGCGATGGTCAGGGGCAAGCTGCGGCCGAAGGGCAGCGTCCGGATGATGCTGCGGATGCCAAAGCTGTTCGGGCGGTAGCTACCGCATCGCCCGTCGCGGGCGCGATCAGTCCGCGCCGAGCAGGAAGCGGGCGACCGACACGCCGGCGCCGACCGTTGGGCCGCCGTCCCAGTCCGGATCCGAGGTGAGCTGCACCTCGAGTCCGTCGCCCAGCGCGAGCAAGATCGACGCCACGGCCTCGGCGCCGCCCCGCAGGCTCACGATTCCCTCCCGCTCCTTCTCGGTGAGGATCGACGAGATGGCGGAGCGAACACGCCGGTAGAGCTCGGCGAGCTCCTCCCGTATCTCGTCGTTACGGCGCGCTGCGCTCAGCAGCTCGTGGATCACCGCGTGGCTGCCCGCGTCCTCTGCGACGAACTCCTGGAGCTGCGCGACCAGCGCCTGAACGACCGCGTCCAAGGACCCGGCGCCCCTGAGGCGCTCCTCGAGCGCGTGGATGCGGATGTCCGCGTCGCGGCGCACCACCTCCACGAGCAGCCGCTCCTTGGTCCCGAAGTAGTAGTGCAGGAGCCCGCGCGAGACGCCCGCCTCCTGGGCCACGTGGTCGAAGGTCGAACCAGCCGCCCCCCTGCGAGCCACGCTGTCGCGCATGGCCGCGACGATGCGCTGCGCCTTCTCGCTGTCGAGGCGCCGCTCAAGCTTCTCCGGGTCCGCGATCGCCTGCCGAGCCGCCTCCACGGGTTCGACTCTAGCTGCCGGTGTCGCGCCGGGAAGCGAACGGGTAGGACGTTCGGGCCCCAGCCATAGCGCGCGCATCTGTGGCCTCACGCGCGCACGAGGCGCGTCATTCCTTGCGCCTCTCTGCTACAGAAGAGTCGTGGTCCACGGTCATCGGACCCCGGCTCGGGCTCTCTTAACCACCGCGGCGGCTTCGCTCATCGCCGTAACGGCCATGACGAGCCCTTCGAGCGGAGCCCGTCTGGCCGCGGCACGCGCCGCCACCGCGAGCGCTCAGGCCTACCGCGTGCGCGACGCAACCGGCATGCACGGGTACGTGAGCGCGGTCGGTGACGCCAGCCAATCGATTCGCGGCGCGGGCGCGTTCGCCTCGACCGCCGGCGGGCAGGGCACCGCGAACTCGCACGCCACTGTGGGGCACCTCTCCCTCTTCGGCGGCCTCATCCGCGCGTCGAGCGCGTCGGTTCAGGCGAGCGCCGGCGGTGGCCCGCCGAGCCTGAGCGGAAGCGTCGCCAACCTCGAGATCGCCGGGTCGCCCGAGGGGTCGCTCACCTCGCGGCGCACCTACGGCGTCGCGGGACTCGGCCGCGTCGTGGTGCTCGGCCGCGACGGAGATGGCATCGCAGCCATCCGCGTCAAGCTCACGAGCGACAACAGCGGCGTGGCGGCCGGCACCACGGTGGTCGTGGCCTTCGCATCGGCGGCCGCGAGCGACGCGGTCGGCGGCGCGTCCGGCCCGAGCTCGTCGTCCGCGCCATCGGGCCAGCCAGGACACCAGCCGAGCGGCGGCGGGGCCGGCGGGGTGACCGGGACCGGCGGCGGGGCCGGGCCGGCCAACGGCGCCGGTTCCGGCGGGGGTGGCCCGGCCCTCGGCGGCACGGCCGCATTGCCGCGCGAGGTCCCGCCGGCAGTCCGGCTGCTCGACACCAACCAGGGCTTCATGTTCCCGGTCTACGGCCCGCACGACTTCACGGACACGTTCGGCGCCTTCCGCGCGGACACCGGGTTCCACGAGGGCAACGACATCTTCGCCGCCGCCGGCACGCCGGAGGTGGCCGTGACGGGCGGCACGTTGTTCAACGTCGGCACCCTGCCGATCTCGGGCAACCGGCTGTGGGTGCGCTCGGACAGGGGCGACTGCTTCTTCTACGCGCACATGTCCGCGTTCGCCACGGACGCCCGCGACGGGCTGCACGTCAAGGCCGGTCAGGTGGTCGGCTTTGTCGGAAGCACGGGCGACGCCGAGCGCACGCCGCCGCATCTCCACTTCGAGGTGCACCCAGCGTGCGGCCCGGCGGTGGACCCGTATCCGTTCCTGAAGGCGTGGGAGAGCCGTCGCGACGTGCCCGCGTCGGCGTGGCTCGTGCAGTACGCGCGCGCGGCGGGCGTCAAGCCGGGCGCGCTGGTCGAGGTGAAGGACTACCTGGCCGGGGGATAGCGCGGCGCGTCCGTGACCCGCGCGTTTCCGGGCGATCGATTCGGCCGTACCGCGTCCTCGCTCGGCCGGAGTCCATTTCGTACCCCTATGGCTATATCGAATGGCCTCTGACCGGGCGCCAAGCAAAAGGGGCGCCCTGGGCGCCCCTGATGCAAGCCTGCTGACCGGCGAGCGCTAGGTGGCCGCGCCCGCCGGCTCCGCCGAGCCCGAGGCCTGCGGCGTCGTGGTCGAGGTGTACTCGAATTCCTCCTCGGCTCCGAAGAGCATGTCGAGCACCTTCTTGCGGAGCCCCTCCGAGAGGGCAATCGCAAGACCGGCCCCGACGAGCAGCAGCAACAGGCCACCGCGGCGCTTGCGCCCCCGCTTGCGGCCCGCGCCCCGCAGCGTCTCCGCCGCCTCCCGCAGCGACGCCGCCGCCTGCCGCAGCTCGCGCTGCGTCTTCTTGTCCTCGAGCAGCGCCTTCGAAGGGCCCTTCCCGTTCGCCATGCGGTCGTACGCCTTGCGCGCCGACTCGAAAGCCGTCCGCAGGTTCTCGCGCAGGTCCTCGTCCGCGATCATGCGCTGGACATAGGGGTTCGACTTCGCCGCCTTCCCGGCGGCGATCGCTCCCGTTCCAGCCTTCGCGGCCTTCTTCTTGGTCGATGCCATACCTCTCCTCGGGTCCGCTCCTTGCGGGAAACATACCCGGAGCGGGGCGGCGGCTACCTCCCCCGCGCCGCGGCCCGCTCGCGCTGGGGCCGCCGGGCCAGGGCAGGCCGCGGCTTGGCCGCCTGCGCCGGCTCGAGTGCCTCGTCCAGGACCCGGTCGATCGAGTCGACGAAGACGAACTCCATGTCCTCGCGCAGGTGGTCCGGGATCTCGTCGACATCCGCCTCGTTGAGCTTCGGCGCGATCACACGCCTGATCTCGGCGCGCTGCGCTGCGAGGGCCTTCTCCTTCAGCCCGCCGATCGGCAGCACCTGGCCGGTGAGCGTGATCTCCCCGGTCATCGCCACCTCCGAGCGCACGGGGCGCCCCGACAGGAGTGAGACCAGGGCCACCGCCATCGTCACCCCGGCGCTCGGTCCGTCCTTCGGGATCGCGCCGGCGGGCACATGGATGTGGAGGTCGTGCTCGGCGAACCAGTCAGCCGCCAGCCCGGGCAGCACACCATGAGCGCTGGAGCGCACCCAGGACAGCGCCGCCTGCGCCGGCTCGAGTGCCTCGTCCAGGACCCGGTCGATCGAGTCGACGAAGACGAACTCCATGTCCTCGCGCAGGTGGTCC
>JAFAQQ010000117.1 GCA_019246335.1 Actinomycetota bacterium
TGGGACGGCATCTACGCTGACAACTGCTCTGGGCCGGCCACCGGGGTGCACGACCCGATCGACGCGCGGGCGATCGCGGTCTCCGACGGGCGCGACCTTCCCGTCGTCTATGCCTCGGTTACGCAGATCGGGCTCTTCGACTACTACACCGACTTCGCGCGCCGGGACCTCCTGACCACCTACCACGTCCACGCGGACCTGGTCGTGAGCGCGAACCACAACGAGAGCTCGCCCGACAGCATCGGCCTCTACGGCGCCCTGAACACCCCCCTGGGAGTGGGCCTGCGCTCGGGGATCGACGAGTACTTCATGAGCTTCCTCGACGACCGGATCGCCCACGCGGCCGCCGACGCGGTGCACAACCTGCAACCCGCGACGCTGTACGCCAATCAGGTCGAGAGCCGGATCTCGGACGGCGCGAGCGGCGACCAGTACCCGCTGCTCACGGGCGCCTCACAGCGGCTATCGGACCAGTTCCCGACCACGGTCGCCAATCCGACCTATGCGCCGGGCGACAACCGCATCGCCGCGGTCGACCCGAAGATGGGCGTCCTGCAGGCACGCGGGTCCGACAGCAAGCCGATCTTCACCGTGATCAGCCTGGCCGCGCACAACCAGGAGATGGGCAACTCGGGCGCGGACCTGAGCGCCGACTGGCCCGGGGCGATGCAGGAGGCTTTCGACGCCGCCAATCCGGGCGTGGCGATGTTCCTGGTCGGCGACAACGGCTCCGAGGAGGATCCGCAAACAAATCCCCCGGCGATACCCGGCGGCTCGGAGAACCACTCCTCCACGGCGACCCAGTACATCCAGGCGAAGGCCACGGGGGAGCGCTTCGCGTCGATCGCCGCGGGTGCGGCGGGCACGGCGGCGAAACTGACACCTGGCGCGGTGACGCTCACGCGCAAGCAGATTTGCGTGCCGCTCGAGAACAACGGCTTCGTGGCCCTTGCAGCGGGCGGCGAGTTCGGCAAGCGGCAGGCATACGTGTGCGCAAATGGCAGCCCGGTCGCGCCGGTGCCGAACGCCGACATCGCCACCAGCGGCGCCGAGTTCCGGACGTTCCTGAGCTACGCGGACATCGGGCCCGACCTGCAGTTCATCGACAACCCCGGAGAGTCGTTCCCCGCCCTCATGCTCGGCAGCCCGTTCGGCCAGGAGGAGGAGAGCTGTAACCGTCCCAACCCCGAGGTGCCGGCGTGGCACGCTCGGGCGCCTTACCGGTTCCAGGTCGGGCTGGCGGACGACCTGATCGGATACCTGATCCCCGCCTGGGGGTTCGCGAGCGGCACGCCCGGCCTGTTCAACAACGACACCTGCTACCAGGACATGAACGGCCACCGCCACAAGCTCGAGTCTGAATCGGTGGGACCGACCGGTGCGAACGACGTGGCCAACGGCCTCGCCTCGATGCTCGACTCCGAGAAGGACCCCACGGCGCACATCGTCCAGGGCCGGTTCGTGCTCCCCGACGGCAGCTACTCGCGCTGGCCGACGGGGGCGGTTGGAGTGCTCATCCCGCCGTCCGGCGCAGCGTCGCTCGACCCCGGCGCCGGCACGCTGGTTGGCGATCCCCATACCGCCGGATTCGGTAGCCGCGCCGTCGACGCGACCGGGTACTTCATGGATTACGACGGCCAGCCCCAGTCGAGCCCGGACGTCACGACCCGGGGCATGATCGTCTTCGGCGCGAACGGGTGCCCGACCGCGCGCTACTACCTCGACGTCTTCCCGACGCTCGACACGAGCAAGAAGCTCGGCGCGGCGGCGGCGCAGTCGAAGGTCAAGCAGGTCGGGAGCTGCACGAGCACCGTCCAGCCGGGGGCGGGCGGCGGGCCGAAGCCGGGATGCCGCGACAAGTCGCCGCCGCACAGCAAGATCATCCACAGCGAGTCCGGCCTCCACAAGGGCAAGCTGGTGCTCCACGGGACTTCCTCGGACCGCGATTGCCACGGCAAGCTGGCCAGCGTCGCGCGCGTGACCGTGACCGTCGCCCGCCACGTGGCGCCCGGGCAGTGCCGGTTCCTCCTGGGGGACGGGAAGAGCTTCACGAGCACTCGCGCGTGCGACGGCCGGCCGCCCCTGCTGCTCCTCGCCAAGGGCACCTCCAGCTGGTCGCTCAAGCTCAAGGTCACGCTGCCCGCGGGCACGTACACCGTGCGATCCACCGCGGTCGACCTCGCCGGCAACCGCCAGCCGGTGCGGCGCGAGGGCCGGAACGTGCTGCTGCTCCAAGTGCCGAAGCACGGCTAACGCGCCCGGGGGGCGCGTCGTACACACTGTGCGGGTCATGCGCCGACCCCTGAGCGCACCAAGCCGGGTTCCCCTGATGGCGTGCTGCGCATTGGCGGCCGGAGTGGGCCTGCTCAATGCGGCGGCGGTGGGAGCGCAGGGGCCGCCAGCGCCCACCGTCACGGCGTCGGTCGGCAGGTCCGAGGTTCCGTTCGGGTCCACGATCACGATCTCCGGCGTCGTCACGGTCGGGGGCGCCCCCGCGCCGGCACAGCCGGTCACGCTCCTCTCCAAGCCGTACGGCGCGAGCGCCTACTCCCCGGTCGCGACGGCCACGACCGGAGGCGACGGCGCGTACCGGTTCAGGGAGCGCCCGCCGCGTAACACCCTCTATCGGGTGAGCTACACCCCCGCGGCACCGGCGACGCTCGTCTCGCGCAGCCCCACGGTGAAGGTGACCGTCGACGAGGTCCTCGAATCCCACATCCGCCACGTGAGCCCGGGGCACATGAGCGTCGAGGTGACCTCCCGGCACGACAAGACGCTCGCGTGGGGCGGCCAGAGCGTCTACTGGTTCGTGGCGGAGGGCACCTCACCCGATTTCAGGCTCGTCCGGCAGACGGAGACCACGCAGGGCCGGTCCGGGCTCACGCGCATGACCGCACGCTTCAGAGTCGCGGCCGGCCGCTTCCGGGTGCTCGCCTGCTTCGACCCGCAGCTCCGCAAGGCGATGGGGCCCCCGAGGGCCCACACGGCCTGCCCGAACGCCGACTTCCACCGCAGCCACCTGACCCGGAGGTCCTTCAGCATCACCTCCTTTCACCGCGTGGGCTTCGCGCCGTACGGCTTCCCCGGCCCGGACGCCGTGAGCTCCGCGACCAGCTCCATCCTCAGCCGCGCGGGCTACCACTCCTTTGCGGTCGTGGACAGCGAGGGGCGCCTCAGCGGCTGGGACATCCACAGCACGTACATCTCCGCCAGCGTCGTGAAGGCCATGCTGCTGGTCGCCTACCTGCGCAAGCTCCACTACGAGGACCATCGCGGCTTCTGCTGCGACGACCAGGCGGTCCTCTACCCCATGATCCACGTGTCGGACAACAACGCCGCCACGACGATCTGGCAGCGAGTGGGCGACGGCCGGCTCTACGACCTCGCGCACCTGGCCGGCATGAACGACTTCTCGATCAGCGGCATCTGGGCCAACGCGTACTTCAGCGCCGCGGACCAGGCCAAGTTCATGTGGAAGCTCGACGAGCTCCTGCCGGACGAGTTTCGCGGCTACGCCCGCTGGCTGCTCGCGAACATCGACCCCTCCCAGAGCTGGGGAATCCCCGCCGTGGCGCGGCCGTACTGGTACGTCATGTTCAAGGGCGGCTGGCGTACCACGGGACTCGGCCAGCTCGTGCACCAGATCGGACGCCTCGAGCGGCCCCGGCGGACCTGGTCGATGGCCGTGCTCACCGACGGCGACCCGTCGATGGGCTACGGGATCGGGACGATCGAGGGAGTCACGGCGCAACTGGTGGGCTCAGCCGACACGGTCTTTACCGCGTCGAACACGAACGACCTCGGGTCCGGCGGCGGCTGACGCCGCCCTCGGTGACTGCGGCCGCCGACCTTCTCTAGTACGAGCTCCCCAACGCCATCGGCCCGTGCTCGGGCAGGCCGGCGAGGAGCCGGGCGAACATCCCCTGGAGGGTCTCCTGGCCGTAGGGGTGGCTGCCGTCGTCCATCGTCAGGACCGCGACCGACACGCGCGTGTGCCCGTGCGTCAGGAGGGCGACCTGGTGGTCGACCCTGCCCGTACCCGAGCCCCAACCGCCCTTGAAGAACAGACGCCATCCGGGCGGCTGGACCTGACCGACGCCCCACCGCTGCCATGGGACGATCGTCTCGAGCAGGTTCATCGCATACGCGCGGTGCCGCGGCGGGATCAGCTTGTCGATGTAGAGGAAGAACTCGGTCTGGTCCTGCGCGTCGATCTGGCTGTTTCCCCAGATGGGATACGACGGAGAGAAATGCTCCATGTGCGCGTCGAGCGCGAGCTGATCGAGTCCCTGCTCGCCGACCATGTTGAACATGCGGTCCGCGGCGTTGTTGTCGGACCACCGGATCATCGGCTCGATTGTCCCGCGCTCGTCCGCAGTCAGGTCACGGTCGCGCACGTCCGGGCGGCGGAGGTACGCGACCATCAGCATCGGCTTCAGCACGCTGGCCGACGGATAGATGCGCGTGTCGTACCAGCCCCAGTAATGGCTCCGCGTGCGCACGGCAAACGCGATGACCCCGGTCCGCGAGAGCGCGTACTGGATTGCCGAGCCCGTGTCCGGGATCCAGGGCTTGATCCGGATCCCGCGCGCGCTCTCCGAGCGGGGCGTCGAAGGCGGCTTGGCGGGCGCGGCCTCCGCCCAGGCGCCGACGATGACGACGAGGGCGGCAAGCAGGGCGGCGATGCGGGCCCGGTGTCGAGCGATCGCGACGATCGCGGGATTGTAGGCGCGGCCTGGGACCCGGCCGAGCGAGTCGCTACTCTGCGCGCCGGCGCCACCGGCTGCAAGGGACGCGGTGGCGCCGGGCGAACCGGCCCGGCCGCAACTTAAGCCGCGGTGACCGGTTGGTACGGCCCATGGGCCGCCCACCGGCGCGAATCGTGACGTCCCTGTGCCGCCAAAGCGGGGGCGATGGCGCACACGATGGCAACCGCAAGCGAAGGAGGATGTGGGTGAGGCTCCGACGAGTGCTGGCCGTGACGCCCGTGATCGGCCTCTTGGGCGGCGTCCCGGTCGTCCAGGGCGCCGACACGCTCAGCGTCTACCCCACCGCCGGCACCCAGACGGCTTCGCCGACGACCCAGATCAGCTTTCGCGGCGCGGCGACCGCCCCCGCCGCGTCCGTCCTTGTCTCCGGCTCCGCCACCGGACCGCATAGCGGCACGGTCGAGAACCACTCCGACGGGAACGGCTTCAGCTTCATCCCCGACCAGAGCTTCCAGCCCGGCGAGACGGTGAGCGTCCAGGTCATGGGCTACGACCTGGTGGGGGAGCAGAACGGCTCGGTCAGCTTCCAGATCTACACCCCGGTCCCCCACCTCAAGCTGGTCCCCAACCCGGACGCCGGCGGCACGGCCAAGAAGTCCCAGCACTTCCACTCGGAGCCCCATCTCCTGCCCCCGTTCCTCGTGGTCATGACCAAGAAGGGCGGCACGGCGCCGGGCGACCTCTTCACCGCGCCCAAGATCAGCCGCGGCCAGGATGGCGCGATGATCACGAACAAGCGCGGGCAGCTCATCTGGTTCCACCCCGCCCCCAAGGGCACGAGCATCTACGACTTCCGCGTGCAGCACCTCGGTGGACAGCCGGTGCTCACCTGGTGGCAGGGGAAGACCCTGTTCGCCAAGGGGTACGGCAAGGGCGTGATCTACGACACGACCTACCGCAAGATCGGGCAGGTCACGGGCGCGAACGGGTACAAGCCCGATCTCCACGAGTTCGAGCTGGGCCCCGACGGGACCGCGTACACCACGAACTACCAGCCGGTCATGTACGACGTCAGCTCGATCACCGGCACGCCCGGGCAGATGGGCAAGCTCTTCGACTGCGTGATCCAGGGGATCGACATCAAGACCGGCCTCGTGAAGTTCGAGTGGCACTCGCTCGACCACATCCCGCTCACCGACTCCTACTTCCGGTTCATAGCGAGCGCCGTCGACCCCTTCGACCCGGTCCACCTGAACTCGGTCGAGCCGGAGCCGAACGGGAACCTGCTGCTCTCCGGGCGCAACACGAGCGCCGCCTACGAGATCGATCCCTCGAGCGGAAACATCCTCTGGCGGCTCGGCGGAAAGAGCTCGGACTTCTCCATGGGCCCGCGCGCGTCGTTCGTCGCCCAGCACGACGTGCGCCGGCGACCGGACGGTGACATCACGGTCTTCGACAACGGGACGCCGCCCCAGAGCCCGTCGCAGAAGCCGCGACCCGCTCGGGGCATCCAGCTTCACCTCGACATGAACGCCCACACGGCGACCCTCGTGCACAAGTTCAAGCGGCGGCAGAAGACGTTCGCGGCGAGCCAGGGCAACGTCGAGACCCTGCCGAACGGCAACGTCTTCGTCGGCTGGGGTGGATCGTCGCCGTACATGTCCGAGTTCAAGAGCGACGGGAGCCTGGTCTTCGACGCCCGGTTCGACCCGGGCGGGTCCACGATCGGGACGGACACGAACAGCTACCGCGCGTACAAGCTTCCCTGGAGCGCGCGGCCCTACTTCCCGCCGAAGCTCGCGCTGGAGAGCGTCGGCGGCGGGAAGCTGGAGGTCTACCTGAGCTGGAACGGCGCAACCGACGTGGCCAAGTGGGAGGTCCTCGCCGGCTCGAGCCCGAGCACGCTGAAGTCTGTGAAGAGGTTCCACCACAACGGTTTCGAGTCGAGCACGAGGATCCCGTCGAGCTACAAGTACGTGGCCGCGCGGGCGCGTGCGTCCGACGGCTCCGTGCTCGGGACGACCCAGACCGTCAAGCGGTAGACGCGCCCGATCGGCCAGGTCGGGCGGTCAGCCGGCGGAGCCCGCGGACGGCTGGGGGCCGGAGCCGCTGCCGGCCACCAAACCCAGGACGGTCGCCGCGGTGGCCGAACGGCCGACGTGGATCCGCGGTATCTCGAGCGGCGCCGACGTTGACGCCGTGGTCCCGGCCTTCGTCGTGACCGCCAGCAGGAAGCCCGCGCGACGGACCGCCGCGACGACGGCCGGGTCGAACGCCCCGTACGGATACGCGAACCAGTACACGGGGTGCCCGAGGATCTGGCGGAGGTCGCTCGCGGAGCCGTCGATCTCGGAGCGCCGGCGCGCGGCCGGCAGCACCGGAAGGTCGGCGTGGGTCCGCGTGTGGGCGCCGACGTCCATGCCGGCCGCCTCGAGCTGCCTGATCTGGTCGGAGCTCAAGAAGCCCTGCTCGTGGGTGCGACCGGTGATCACGTAGAACGTCGCCGTCATGCCGAGCCGGCGAAGCACCGGCAGAATCTCGGTCACGTCGTCGACGTAGCCGTCGTCCACGGACACGATCACCGGCTTCGGCGGGAGCGCGGCGCCGCCGTACATCGCGTCGAAGAGCTGGCGCTGAGTGACCGTCCGGTACCCCGCGCGGTGCAACGCCTCCATCTCGGCCTGGAACGTGCCCGGCTCGACGGTCAGGTCGGGGGTCGACTTCTTGAGCTCCGTCGCGTAGGCGTGCACGCGGTGGTAGGTGAGGATCGGCACGCGGACGGCGTGCGTGGCGAAGCGCTGCGGGACGCTCAACGGCCGGAAGGCAGGGCGGGCCGGCGCCGAGGGCGCGCTCGGCTTCGAAGCGGGGGCGCCGCCGCGCGCCGGCCGAGGACCGGTCGAGCCGCAGCCCGCGCCGCCGAGGAGCGCGAGAGCGGCCAGGAGCGCCGGCAGCCATCGTGGGCGTCGCATGCGGACGGAGACTACGAGGGCGGCTCCGAGTCGCCGGCGGGCTCGACGTCCTTCACGAAGTACCGGCCGCCGTCGCGCATCCCGAACCGGCGGTACAGGTGGTGCGCGTTGGTGCGCTCGTAGCCGGACTCCAGCGTGAGGACCCGGCACCCGCGCGCCGCGGCCCGCTGCTCCGCCTCGGCCAGCATTGCGGCGCCGATCCCCTCCCTGCGGGAGGCCTCCCTCACGACGAGGTCGGGTATCCACGCGTCCTCCCGCACCTGGTTCAGCCGAGGCCGGAAGTGAAGCGAGCAGAAGGCGACGACTTCCCCTTCCGCGTCGACGGCGACCATGTGGTGGGAGTTCGGGTCCACCACCTGCTGGCGGAAGAGCGCCTCGCAGTGGTCGCGCGTCTCCGGGGTCACCCGCGCGCGGCCGAGCCGCTCGAGCAGCCCGGTCACCGCCTCGAAGTCGTCTCCGCGGGCGGCCCGTATCCGGTTTTGGGAGCGGGTTGGGGGCATCAGCGCAAATTCTTTCCCGATTCCAGCGGCGGACAACCGTGTCGCAGGGGGAAGCGGTTTGGGTACCGTGACCCCATGGACGAGATCAGGTGGACCGAGCGTCCGCGTCTGCGCGACCCGCTCCTTGTCTGCGCCTTCAAGGGCTGGAACGACGCCGGCGAGGCCGCCAGCGCGGCGGTGGGCTTCCTGATGGACAGCTTCGACGCGACGCCGGTCGCCTCGATCGACCCGGAGGAGTTCTACGACTTCACGGCTGTCCGCCCCACCGTCCAGCTGTCCGAGGGGCGCACGCGCGTCATCGAATGGCCCGAGAACGCGTTCCGCGCGGCGACGGTGTCGGGGGCCGACCACGACCTCCTGCTCTTCCAGGGCGCCGAGCCGTCGCTGCGCTGGCGACGGTTCACCGACCTCGTCCTTCACGTGAGCCGCGAGCTCGGAACCCGCATGGTGATAACGCTCGGAGCCCTCCTGGCGGACGTGCCGCATACGCGGCCGGTGCCGATGACCGGAATCGGCTCGGACCAGGCGCTCGTCGAGCGGCTCGGGTTCGAGCGGTCGACCTACGAGGGCCCTACCGGGATCGTCGGAGTGCTCCACCACGCCTGTGCCCGCGCCGGCGTCCAGTCGGCTTCGCTGTGGGCGTCGGTTCCCCATTACGTGGCCGCGGCGCCGAACCCAAAGGCGGCGCTCGCTCTCGTCCGGGCGTTCGAGGGCGTCGCCGGCGTAGTGGTCGACGCAAGCGACCTCGAGGAGTCGGCCGAGAGCTACGAGCGGCAGGTGAACGCAGCCGTCGCGAGCGACCCTGAGGTCAAGAGCTTCGTGGAGCGCCTCGAGGAGACGGTCGACGAGAGCCAAGCCGACGTGACGCCCGAGCAGATCCCGTCCGCGGACGCGATCGCCCGCGACTTCCAGCGCTTCCTCCGCCAGCGCGGGCCCGGCGACCCCCCTTGAGGCCCTAGCCGGTTATGAGGCGGCGGAGGCGGCCGGCGACGCCGAGCGGCTTCTCCTCGAGCGGAAAGCCGCTCTCGTCGTACTCGATGTCGGGCGGCCGGGCATACCCGCGGCCTGGGCGCACCTGGTCGAGCTTGCGCTGAAAGCGCCTCGCCCGGGTCACATCGTCGAAGGGCCTTCCGCGCGCTACGCGGTCCGGCCGTCGCTCCTGATCCATCTCTCTCCTCCGGCGTCGGGGGCCAACTCTGCGAACCCCACCCCCTCTGCGAGGCCACCTCCATCCTGCTGTTCCCGGAACCTGCGGACTTAATCCACCCGTACGGCGGCTACTTCTCGGCCGCCGGGCAGACGATCCGGTAGTCGCAGAACGAGCACAGCTCGTACGACGGGCGTGGCTCGAACCGGTGGGCCTGGATCCCCTCCGCGATCTGCGCGACGGCCCCCCGAACCCGCTCGAGCTCCTCCTCCGAGTGCTCCACGGGCACCTTGCGGTTGTCGAGCACGTAGTAGTAGCTCTGCGCGGTCGTGTCGAGGCCCCAGGCCTCACGCGCCCCCATCTGGTAGAGGGAGAGCTGCAGGTCCTCCCGCAGCTCCCGCGCGGTCTTCGCCTTCCCGGTCTTGTAGTCGATCAGCTCGTAGCTGCCGTCGGGCAGGCGATCCACCCGATCGACCCGGCCGCGCAGCAGGTGCGGGCCAAGGCGGAAGGAGAAGCTCCGCTCGAAGGAGACCGGCTCCGTCTCGCGATCCCGGTCGGCCTCCCAGTAGCGGCGCAGAGCCTCGACCGCTCGCTCGCGGAACTGGACGTCGTCGTTCGCGTCGCCGAAGCCGGACCGGCGCCAGGCCGCCTCGAAGAGCTCCAGCAGCCGCTCGAGCGAGCCTCCACCCGTGGCGTGGTAGCGCTCGAGCACCTGGTGCACCGCGATCCCGAAGCGCTGGTTGATGGTGGGCTCCTCGGGGATCCGGAAGACGCGGGCGAACTTGTACTTCAGCGGGCACAGGCGGTAGGTCTCGATGTCCGATGCCGAGAGCGCGAGGCCGTCGCCCCGCCTGGGGATGAATGGCTCGAGCGTGTCCTCAGCACGGACCCCGATGGCCTCCCTGCGTCGGTGGTCGTCGGCGTCGCCGTCGAGCAGGTAGTCGTCGAGCGCGGAGAGCCTGAACAGCTCGCGCTGCTCGGCGCTCGCGCCCTGGAGCAGGAGCTCGTTCACCTCGGCGAGGGCGTCGCGCACGGTCTGCCCCTCCTTCGAGCGCTCGATCAGAGCGGCGAGCTTCAGGAGCTCGAGGTAGCGCGCGACCGCGTGCGAGACCTGCTGGTAGGTGTCGAGCCGCATCTCGCCGAGGCGGCCGGCGACCTGCCCGACCGTGTCGAGCAGCTCGTCGCGCATCATCCGGAAGGTGGAGTGAAGGCCCTCCGCCGGGCCGAACAGCTCCTCCTCGACCAGCTCGTACTCGCCGGCGCACGCCGCGCGGACCTCCTCGAGCAGCGGCGAGGGCCGGGCTGCCGCGCCCTGCTCGCCGGTCTCCGCCCAGGACAGCACCAGGCTCCGGCGCGCGCGCGTCATCGCCACGTGGAGCAGCCGGCGCATCTCTGCCTCGTGCTCCGAGCGGGGGTCGCCGCCCGGCGGCAGCGTTTCCTTGACGAGCGCCGGCGGCACCGCATCCGCCTGCGGGCGAAGGGGGCCGGGGATCCGCGATGCCACGAGCCCCAGGACGATCACGTGGTCGAACTCCCGACCCTTGGCCGCGTGCATGGTCATCACGTGCACGGCGCCGGTGAGGTCGGGTGGCGAGGCCTCCTCCTCGGGGAGTCCCGCCTCCGCGACCGCCGCGAGGTAGCGCGCGAAGTCGCGCGAGGACGCCGAGGGCTCCCGGCGCACGAAGCCGTTGGCCACCTCGGCGAGCTTGGCGATGTTGACCAGGCGCTCCACCGTGTCGGCCTGGGCCGCGAAGACCTGCTGGCGGCGCAGCCCTATTCGCTCGATCAGGCGGTGGACGAACCGGTCCGGGGCCATCTCCTCGAACGCCCGGCAGGCGGCGCGGTAGATCCGGAGGAAGGTGAACGCGCGATCGCGGCCCTCCGGAGACAGCTGCGGCGACTCGAGCGCCGCCTCGATGCCCGAGATCATGTCGAGCTTGCGCCGCCGGGCGAGCTGGGTGAGGCGGGCCACGTCCACGGGGCGAAGCTCGACGGGCGGCCTCGACAGGGCCCGAACGACCGCGTTCGAGTCGGCCGGGTCGGCCAGCAGCCGCAGCCAGGCGAGCACGTCGCGCACCTCCGACCGCTGGAAGTACGCGGCGGCGCCCGCGAGCCGGAACGGGATCGCCCGCTCCTCGAGCGCCGAGCCGACCGCGGCGCCCTCGGACTTCACGGACCTCACGAGCACGCAGATCTGGTCGGGCGCCACGCCGGCTGTGATCAGCCGCTCGGCCTCGGCCGCCACGCGCTGGGCCTGCGCCCGAGGCGACCGGCACTGCCAGAACCGGACCTCCCCGCCCGCCCGGCCACGCAGCCGCTTGTCGATCCGGCCCGGGATCGGCGCGACCACCGCGTGGGCGGCGTCGAGAATCCGCCGCCCGGACCGGTGGCTGCGCTCGAGGGCGATCAGCTTCGCGTCCGGATACTCCCGGCGGAAGTCCGCGATGTTCTTCTGCGAGGCCCCCCGGAAGCGGTAGATCGCCTGGTCGTCGTCGCCCACCGCGGTCACGTTTCGGTGCTCCTGGCAGAGCAGCCGCAGGAGCATCCCCTGGGAGAAGTTCGTGTCCTGGAACTCGTCGACGAGCACGTGCCGGTACCGGGCCGCCACCCGCCGACGGACGTGCGGCTTCTCGTGCAGGAGCTCGAAGGAGCGAAGGATCAGGTCGCCGAAGTCGAGCGCGCCGCGCTCGGCGAGGAGGCGCTCGTGGTCCGCGTATGCGTGCGCGAACTCGAGCTCGCGATCGGCATGCGCCCGCTCTGCGTCGTCGCGCGCGGCGGCGGCCTCGGACTCGGCGTAGCGAAGGTACTCGGCGGGAGACACCATCTCGTCCTTGAGCCTGTCGATGCGGGAGACGAAGCTACCGACCAGCCGCGCCGGGTTCCCCCGGATCTCGTGGCGCCGGAGCGTGAGCTCGTCCAGGTGATCGAGCAGGATCGCCAGGCGGTCCGCCGGCGTGACCGGGACGAAGAAGGGATCGACCCCGGCCTCGAGCGCCTCGTCCCGGAGCAGCCGGGCGCAGAAGGAGTGGAAGGTCGCCACCGGCAGCTCCTCCCAAGAGGTCTCGATCAGCGTCTCGAGCCGCTCGCGCATCTCGCCGGCCGCGGGGTTCGAGAACGTCAGCGCGAGGATGCAGTCGGCCGGAGTCCCCTCCGAGACGAGCCACGCGAAACGCTCGGTGACGACGCGCGTCTTGCCGGTCCCCGCCCCGGCCACGACGAGCAACGGGCCTCCCGGATGCGTCACAGCGTCGAGCTGGGAGGCGCTCAGCGCACCTGTCTGCGGCGGCACCGGACCTAGGATAAGCGCCGCCCGGCGGCCATCCGGCGTGCCCACCCTCGCCCGTCTGGGTAAATGGTCGGCCATGGCACGGCTGCGCAGAGTCGACTGCTCGGGCCCCGGAATCCGGCGCCGCAGGCGCGGACGCGGTTTCGAGTTCGTCGACGAGGACGGCAACCGCGTCGACGAGCCGGAGGTGCTGGCGCGGATTGGCGAGCTCGTGATCCCACCAGCCTGGGACGAGGTCTGGGTCTGCCCCTATCCGCTCGGTCACATCCAGGCGACCGGGATCGACGCCCGGGGGCGGAAGCAGTACATCTACCACCCGCATTGGCGCGCGCGGCGCGACCAGCAGAAGTTCGATTCGATGATCGACTTCGCGCGCGCGCTGCCGCTCATGCGCCGGCGCATCCGCCGCGACCTCGCGGACACCGAGATGAGCAGGCAGCGCGTGCTGGCGTGTGCCGTGCGCCTGCTCGACAGGGGGTTCTTTCGCGTCGGCGGCGAGGACTACGCGGTCGAGAACGAGACCTACGGCCTTGCCACGATGCTGAAGTCGCACGTGACCGTCGGCGGCGCCGAGCTGACCTTCGACTACCCGGCGAAGAGCGGGCAGCGTCGCGTCCAATCCGTCGTCGACCCGGAGGTCGCGGAGATCGTCCGGGCGCTGAAACGGCGGCGCGGTGGCTCACCTGAGCTGCTCGCCTACCGTGAGGGCCGGCGGTGGGTCGACGTCAAGTCCGCCGAGATCAACGAGTACGTGAAGCGAGTCACCGGCGGTGACTTCTCGGCGAAGGACTTCCGCACCTGGAACGCGACCGTGCTCGCCGCGGTCGCGCTCGCCGTCTCCGGGCCCGCCGCAACGGCGTCGAAAACCGCGCGCAAGCGGGCCAAGGTGCGCGCGGTGAAGGAGGTCGCCCATTACCTGGGCAACACCCCGGCCGTGGCCCGGGCGTCGTACATCGACCCCCGCGTCTTCGACCGATTCGACTCCGGCCTCACGATCGGCGGCGTCCTTCCCGAGGTTGCGGACTCGAGCGACATGGACTCGCTTCACGGCCCGATCGAGGAAGCCGTGCTGGACCTCATAGCCGCGGACGAGTCCTCGCCCGCCGTCGAGAAGGTCGCCTGAGTCGGCGCGGCCTCAGGTTTCGCGATTTTGGCCTGCGGGCACTCCTCTGCCCGTGGCTCGCACCGCGATCCTCGACATCGACGGCACCCTCGTCGACACCAACTACCAGCACGCGCTGGCCTGGTACCGGGCCTTCCGCCAGAGCGGGATCGTGCTGCCGATCTGGCGGATCCACCGGCACATCGGGATGGGCGGCGACCAGGTGATAGCGGCGCTCACCGACGAGCGAACCGAGGAGGAGAAGGGCGAGGAGATCCGCTCGGCCGAGAAGGCCCTTTACATGGCGATGATCGAGGAGGTCGAGCCGATGAGCGGCAGCCGCGACCTGATCAAACGCCTCAAGGACGGCGGCGCGACGGTGGTGCTGGCGAGCTCGGCGAAGGGGTCCGAGGTCGAGCATTACCTCGACCTGCTCGACGCTCGCGAGCTCGCCGACGACTGGACGATGTCGGACGACGTCGAGGCGACCAAGCCGGAGCCCGACCTCGTGAAGGCGGCGCTCGAGAAGGCAGGGGCCGACGCCTCCGAAGCGGCGATGCTCGGCGACACCCCGTGGGACTGCGAAGCGGCAAGCCGGGCCGGCGTGCCGACCGTGGCGCTGATGACCGGCGGGTTCTCGGAGGCCGAGCTGAGGGACGGCGGGGCGGTCGCGGTGTTCGAGTCGATCCCGGAGCTGATCGAGCGGATGGACGAGACGCCGCTCGCCTGACAGGCACGCGGCGGCGGTTAGCGGCGGTACGCGCCGGGGTAGTGCCAGGGCATGCGGGTGGTGGTCGTCGGCGCGACGGGGAACGTGGGCACGAGCGTGCTGCGCGCGCTAGCCGACGAGCCCCAGGTCGAATCCGTGCTCGGGATCGCCCGACGAAGCCCGCCCCTGGTGTGGCCGAAGGTCTCCTGGGCTCGGGCGGACATATCGCGCGACGAACTGCGCCCGCACTTCGAAGGCGCCGACGCGGTGGTGCACCTGGCGTGGCTCATCCAGCCCTCCCGCGACATGGCGACGCTCCGCGCGACGAATGTCGAGGGCAGCCAGCGGGTGTTCCACGCGGCCGGGGCCGCGGGCGTGCGGGCGGTCGTCTACGCGTCGTCGGTCGGCGCCTACTCGCCGGGGCCGAAGGATCGCCGCGTGGACGAGGGCTGGCCGACCGACGGCATCGAGTCGTCGTTCTACTCGCGTCACAAGGCCGAGGTCGAGCGCCAGCTCGACCGGTTCGAGCTGGAGTTCCCGGACGTTCGTGTCGTGCGCCTGCGCCCGGGCCTGATCTTCAAGCGAGAGGCGGCCGCGGAGATCCGCCGCTACTTCGTGGGGCCGCTGCTGCCGGGCCTCCTGATTCGGGAACCGCTGATCCCGGTCGTGCCGGACGTGCCGGGCCTACGGTTCCAGGCGGTCCATTCCTTCGACGTGGGGAACGCCTACCGGCTCGCGCTGGTGCGCGACGTGCGCGGGGCCTTCAACATCGCCGCCGACCCGGTGCTCGACCCCGATGAGCTCGCCGATCTCCTCGGCGCGCGGAAGGTCCCCTTGCCTGCGGAAGCCCTGCGGGCCGCGGCCGGCGCGACCTGGCGGATGCGCCTGCAGCCCTCGCCGGTCGGATGGGTCGACATGGCGCTCGGCGTCCCGCTGCTCGACACGACCCGCGCGCGGGAAGAGCTCGGCTGGGAGCCGCGATGGAGCTCGCGCGACGCCTTGCTCGACCTCCTGCACGGCCTGCGCGACGGCTCCGGAGTGGACACGCCCCCGCTCGACCCCCGTGCCGGCGGACCGCTCAGGATGCGCGAGATCCTGACCGGGGTCGGCGGCCGCTCGGCCTAGATCGTCCAGCTTCGGACCCTGCCGACGGACCGGAGAGGCGGGGCCGCTCGCCCCGCCTCCCGAGCCCTTGGAGGTGAGGGGAAACCTCCGTCAGTGGGCGGGTGGGTACACCGCTGATACCGCCCACGCTCGTTGCAGGGAGGACCACGGCGGGGGCGGCGCGGCACATCTCTGGCGCAGCCGCCCGTCGCCTGGTCGTGCACCTCCCTCAGCGCCTCGCCGGCAAGGCGCTCCAGCAGTCTCCTGGTTCCGGCTCCCTCTCAGGGCCAATGCCTTCACTCCTCCTTGAGCAGCCGTCGCCGCCTCCCGTGTGGAAGCCCCTCGCGCGGCCGGGCATCTCTATGTAGGGGTACTACGTGGTGGTACCCCGCCACGGCCCCGGCTAGTCCTGGCCGCGCGATTATCCCTGGCGGAACAGCTGATCAGCCGGGATGGCGCGCAGCCCGCGGCTCCGCAGCTCCGACGTGAGCGCCTCGAGGGTCGCTCGCCAGTTCGATCCCCGGCCGGCGCCGACCTCCACCACGTCGCCGCGGTGGACGCTGCCGAGTGACCCCGACCCGCTGAGGCGGAGCTTGCCGCGGATGGCCGAGGCGCCCGCCGTCTTGCCTAGGAGGTCCTGCGTGATCGTGAAGCCGTGCCTTGGTGGCGCGTAATAGATGTGCCCCGACTCCCCGAGCTCTCGCGCCATGTGCTTGATCTGCTGGCGCGTTCCGACCCAGCGCACGGGACCGCCGCCCTTGAGACGGGGGATGAGGTCGCTGCCGTTCGCTCGCACGTCCCCCACGGTGGCCGGGTCCACCTCGCCGTTCGTGGCGATCGAGCCGCTCGCGCCCGCCCGCTTGAGCTGCGCGGAGACCGGCACGACAAGCGAGCTCGGCGCGTCGACGATCACGCCGACCTGCGGCCGGCTCGTCCGCACGGATGTGGCGGGCCGGATCCCGAACAGGGCTGCGAACGCGGAGAACGAGTCGTCCGAGGCGACTCCCCACGCGAGCAGTCCGGCCGCCGCCGCGGTCGCGAGCGCACGCCGCGCGATCGGAGCCGGCAGAGCCGGAAAGCGCGGGGTGAGGCGACCGCGCCAAGGCGCCGAAACGGGCGCGGGGACGGGCTGGCGCACCGGGACGCCCTCGACAGGCTCGTTCGCGCGGCGCCACTCCACGTAGCGGCGGACTCCCTCGCGGAACGGCGTGGAGGCGCTCCAGCCGAGCTCGGTCTGCGCGCGCTCGCTCGACACCTCCTTCCCGCCGAAGTCGCCCGCACGCGCCTCGGTATGCACGATCTCGACGTCGCCGAGCAGATCACGGACGGTCTGCGCGATCTCGAGGATCGTCGTGGTCTCGGTGCCGGCGAGGTTGAACACCCGGTTCGCGGCCCCGGGACGCAGTCCCGCGACGATCCCCTCCGCCAGGTCCTCGACGTAGACGAAGCGCCGGCCCTGGCTGCCGTCTCCAGCCACGGTGAGCGGCTCGCCGTTCAGCGCGCGCTCGACCATCGCGGGCACGACGGCGGCGACTCGCGCGCGCGGCCCGTACGGGATGCCGAAGCGCAGGATGGTGTAGTCGACCCCGTAGAGCTCCGCGTAGGAGCGGCAGTAGAGCTCGCCGGCGAGCTTGGTGGCCGTGTAGAGGTGGCCGGGGTGGGCCAGCCTCGTGCTCTCGTCGACGACCTGCTCCGGGCAATCGCTGTAGACCCAGATCGTGCTGCCGTAGACGACGCGCTCGACTTCCGTGTTGCGAGCCGCCTCGAGCACCGCGGCGGTGGCGCGCGCGTTGGCCCGCTCGGCCCCGACCGGGTCCGCCTGGACGTGGCCGACGTCGGCCATCGCCGAGAGGTGGATCACAGCCGAACAGCCCTCCATCGCGCGCTCGAGCGCCTTCGGGTCGGTGGCGTCGCCGACGACGGTTGCGACGCTGCCGCGTTCGTGATGCGGCGACTCGCGAAGGTCGAAGATGCGCGGCTCGTAGCCGCCGCGGGCAAGGACGTCCACGACGTGAGACCCGATGAAGCCGGATCCGCCCGTCACAAGGACACGCGGGCGGCTGCCATTCGAGGCCTGGTGGGAGAACGGGGTCTGCATGCGTGGTCGTTTCGCGACTTAGCGCCAAGTCCCTCGCGGCGCAGCGGCGTTTCGCGCCTGCCGAGAAGAGACTAAGTGAGGACCCGGCCGGACGCCAGGGCCGGGGGCGCGCGCCAGGATAGGGGAAGAGCCGGAAACCGTCTCGCCCCGGCGCGTGGCAACTGTTACTAACTACCCGATCTCGGGCCGCGGGACGTCGGGGTCGGCCGCCGTCGGCGCCTCCCGCGGGAGCGCGTCGATCTCCCCGGTGTCGAGTGGGAGCGCCGCCCGGCAGAACCCCTCGCCGAACGCCGTCAGGTGAATGCTGCGGCGGACGGTCCGGCCGCGGCCGGCGCGCTCCATCGCCTCCGCCACCTCCGGCTGCGCCTCCAGTACCTGGTAGCGGCGAACGTCGGGCAGCGCCTCCCGTGCGAACCAGATCAGGCCGAGCCGGGAGAGGTTGTCCAGATAGGCGTGGACTCGATCCAGCCTGCGCACGCCGGCCTGGGCGCCGATCATGCTGAGGCCGGGCGCCACGAGCTCGGAGTTGATCGCCGCGAGCGGGCCTCCGGTGCGAACGTCCACCGACGGTTGCGGCCCCTCGAGCGCGAGCAGCCTGAGGACGCGGGCCTCATCCGGCGCCAGCTCCTCGAGGATGCGCACGTACGCGGGATGCCCCTCGTCGTCCGGCGTGAGCTCGGCGGACCGTCGCAAGAGCTCGGCGCCGCGCTCGCGAAGCGTCGCCTGGGTCGCGTGGCCGTCGACAGTCGCGCCGGCGGGTTCGAAGGGCGCGGCGCCGGCAGCGGGCGCACCCCCGTTGACATCGGACTCGCGGATGTCGAGCAGCTCGCGCAGGTAGCGGCGGAGCTCCGTCTCGGCCTCCTGGACGAGGACGGTCGGCGACTCTCCGCGGGCCGCCCCGCGTACGACCCGGATGCTCGCTCGAAGCGAGGTCTGGAGCGTCCACCCCGTGGCGCGCCACCAGGCGCCGGCCGCGAGCCGGGCGAGCACCGGGGCTGCACGCACCAGGCTCGGCTCGGGCCCGGCCCGCTGAGCCGAAGGGCCGCGGGGGCTTGTCGATCGACTCGGCGCCGCCATGCTCTAGGCGAAGAGCGCCAGGTGCGCCAGGCCGCCGACGACACCGAGCGCCGCGCCGTGCAGGAGCAGCAGCCACTCGTCCTCGCGCATGGCCGATCGCAGCATCTCGGAGAAATCGGCGGGCGGCATCTCGCGCATCCTCTCGGTAAGGAGCGTCTTGACGGGCGCCGCTCGGGCGCGATTGAACTCCGGATCCGTTAGGGGGGTCATCGACTGGTCAATCCCCTCGAGCGCGACCGACTCGCGGATGGCATCGTACTCCCGCGGCCCCACCGCGAGGCGTACGAGCGGTCGCACGCCGCCGACAGCGCGGTCGACCGCCGGCCGCAGCGTGTTCGCGAGCAGCTGCCGCGTTCGATCGGCGCGGGCGCCGTGGAGGAGCTCGTCGGTCAGGTTCGCGAGCGTGACGATGTCCTCCGAGATCACCTCCGCGTAGACCTCCGAGACCTCGTGCTGGCGGCGCAGGAAGAGGCCGTGCACGAGGAGGCCCCCGACGCGCCGAGGCTCGACCGGCTCGAAGATCATCAGGATGGCGAGCCAGTTGGTGACCCAGCCGACGATCGGCCCGCAGATAAGGAGCACCCAGGGCGAGCCCAGGATGCCGGTCAGGACGGCGACCGGGATGCCGAGCACGAAGCCGAAGATCGCCCCGAAGTTGATGATGAGCCGCAGCTCGCGGTCGCCGACCGACTTGAAGATCCGGTTGGCGAGCTCCGGATGCTGCTCGATGCGGCGGATCACCATCAGCTTCACGTCGAGCAGGTCGTCGATATTGGCGCCGATCTCACGCGTGACGTCGCGGATGAGGTCCGGGTACTGGCGCTCGACACGCTCGTGTATCGCCGCGCGGAGCTCCGGCGTGAGGTCGCGCCAGAGGGCCGGGTGCTCGCGCTCCATTACGCGCTCGACCAGCTCGCTGACGTCCCCCGACTGGACGATGTGCTCGGCGATGCCGTCGGGATCCAGCGTCTCGTAGAAGTCGCCCGGGCGGCCGAGCTTCGCGATTCCCTTGTCGACCGCGATGCTCCCCATCTTCGCCGCGCGCGACGGGATGATCCCCTGCCATCCGGCGCCGCCGACCATGACGCCCGGGATCTGCTGCACGCGCCGCGGCAGGATGCGAGCCAGCCGCGCGAGTCCCGGCAGCCGGAAGCCCGCGAACTTGACGGGGTAGAAGAGCATCCACACGCCGGTCCAGTTCGTGACGTAGCCGATCGCCGCCGAGAACAGCGGGATCGTCAAGAGGCTTATCGTCTCGCCGCCCATCGGCTCCCTGTCGCGGGAACTCTGTCAGGCCGAGCGCGCGTCGGGGCCGGGCGCGCCGCCCAGCGTTCTAGTCTTCGGTCCATGAGCGACATGGCTCGCCGCCCGTCCCGGATGCCGCGCCGCCAGCGCGAGCAACGTGCGTACCGGCTGGTGGTGATCGGCGGGGGCGCGGGGGCCGTCGCGGTGGTGGGCGCGGTCCTGGCGATCGCGGGCGTGATCGGCGGCGCCATCCCGCTGGTCGCGGCGATCGTCGCCGTCGTGTGCGTGGTGCTCTTCCGCAGCACCGTGTCCCGCTGACGGGCGCGGCGCGCGCTCGGCGCCTACGTGAGCAGGCCGACCTGGCGGAGGATCGACACCGAGTCCGAGTAAACGGTCTTGCGCTTCACCAGGCCGCCCTCGAACGGGATCACGTCGAGGCCCTTCCACTCGATCCGGCGACCGCTCGGCTCCGCTGTGATGTCGCCGCGCCGCATCGGACGGTCGTGCGTGGCGGTTGCGGTCCACTCCTGGACGACCAGGCCGTCGCGTATGTACGTACGGCGGCCCTCGAACCGGATGTCGGGCCAGCTGTCGAAGATCGCGGCGATGTGCTCGCGCACCTGGTCACCCTCCGCGGACTCGCCCGCGGTGTGGTTCTCGAACACCATGTCCGGCGCATGCATCGCGACGATCGCATCGAGGTCATGCGCGTTCCAGGCGTCGTTGTAGCTGACGATCGCCTCATCCAGGGCGGCGGCGGAGTCCTCGTCGTTCATCCGAGGCAGCGATACTAACCGGCGCTGAAGGGACAAACGGAGGAGGGCTTCGGATGGCCGGCTTCACCATCAAGCATCGCGACGATCTCGACCGCGAAGGGAAGTGGCTGCTCGCCCGGAGGTCGCTCGAGGTCGGGTCGTTCGGGATGAACCTCGTCGAGCTCGCGCCGGGTGAATCGATCCCCGAGCACGACGAGACCGATCGCGACCAGGAGGAGGTCTTCTACGTCGTGGACGGCGACGCTGTGATCGTCATCGACGGCCAGGACCACGCGTCGCCCGCCGGGACGTTCGTGCGGTTGGACCCGCATGTTCGGCGGACGGCGCGGAACGACGGGGACGCGGCGGTGACGCTCATGATGGTCTCGGCGCCGCGCTCGAGCGGGTACGAGCCGATGAGCTGGGCGTAGATCGGGCCTATCTCCGCGCGCGCGTCAGGTGATCCAGTAGCCGTTCGCGTACACGACGGTGCACAGTCCGAGCACCCCCACCGATGTCGCGAGCAGCGGTTCGTATGCCAGGCGGTACCGGACCGCGATCAGCGCAAGGATGACGAAGAGCGGGAACACGATGCTGAGCAGGCGAGGCATGGCCTCCATGGTTCCCGACGACAGGTACACCGCGACGAGAGCCGCCCCAAATGCGAGGTAGCTCGTACGCACCTTCAGCCGCACGCCCGCGACAAGGAGTACGACGGCGGCCACCAGGAGGCCGAAGAACAGCCACCTGTGGAAGAGGCTGTAGTGCGCCGCGCTCTGAAAGGTCGTGACCGGGCTCGTGAACCGCCTGCCCCATTGCTTGCTCGCCTTGAAGTACGCGAGGAAGTCGTTGAAGCGCAGGTAGCTGTACGTAAAGAAGAGGACCGCGCCCATCGGGACGAGCGCGAGCGACACCCCCTGGGGACGGGCTAGCGCGCGCAGCCTTACCGGACCTTCCCGGTGCTGGCGCACCCACTCGATGAGCAGCGGCAAGAGGATGAGAACCCCGATGTGCCTCGTACCGGCCGCCGCCATGCCCAGCAGGGAGGCGACGAGCCACCGCCCGCGCACGGCCGCGAGCAGCGAGCCGGTCGTGACCATGAGGAAAAGCGACTCGGCGTAGGCGCCCGAGAAGAAGAAGCTCACCGGGCTGAACAGCAGGAACACGATCGCCAGCCTCGCCACGGCGGGATTCTCATAATCCACGCGAATCAGCTCGTAGAGCAGAAAGCACGCCGCCACGAGGCAGACGTTGGACAGGATGATCGCGGCGAAGTCGAGGCGCGGCTCGAAGGGGACGGCGTACGAGACCGCCTTGGTGAGGAGCGGATACAGGGGGAAGAACCCCATCGGCGACTGGTGCTGCGCGGAGAAGGAGTAGCCGTGCCGCGCGATGTCGAGGTACCAGAACCCGTCCCACTGCACGAGCACGCGACGCAGTCCGCCCGGCTGCCAGTACTGGCCCTTGGTGATGGCGGCGCGGGACATCCATATGATCGCGGCGATCAGGCCTCGCGAGGTGATGAATGCGACGGCGAGCGGAACCGCCGCCTCGCGCCGCCGGACCAGCGAGAGTGCTCGCGGCGGAAGGTTCGTGACGGTCCTGGCCGTCATCGGCAGGGAGCAGCTTACGGACGGGCGCGGCCTGCAGGGCGGCGCCGCCCGGACCGCGCGACGAACGTACGACTGGGTGAGGCCGCTGGCTCGCGAGCCGGTCCTCTTCGCCGCGCTGATCGTTATCAACGCGGTCCCTGCTTGGGTGTTCAAGTACTTCCCGAGTCAGGACGGGCCGGCGCACCTGGCCACGGCGGAGCTGGCGAGCGAGCTGCACGCGCACCATTCCGGCGTCCTCGCGCAGTACTACGTCGCGTCCGACCGGCTGGTGCCGAACTGGCTGGTGCCGATGGGGCTGAGAGGCCTGGTCGCGCTGGTGAGCCCCCCGGTCGCGCAGAAGGTGGTGGTCACCGGCTACCTCGTCCTCCTCCCGGTCGCCATCCGCTACGCGGTCACGGCGTTGAGGCGCGACGCCGTTTTTCTCGGCTACCTCGCATTTCCCCTCACCTACAGCTACTTCCTGCACATGGGGTTGTACGACTTCGTGTACGGCCTCGCGCTGTATTTCGTGGTCGTCGGATACTGGCTGCGCCACGGTCCGGCGCTTGGGATCGGCAGAGCCGTGGTTCTGGCGGCGCTCGTCCTGCTCCTGTACTTCGCCCACCTCGTCGCCTTCGTTGCGGGCGCCGCGTCCCTCGCGGGAATGCTGGTCTGGCGAGCCTGCTTGCGCGTCGCACGCGATCGGCGCGTTCGCCCGGCAGGTGGTCGGCGCCGGACCTTTCGCGACTCCGGCCGGGCGATCTGGCCGGCCGCCTTCGCAATGGCCGGGCCGGCGATCCTCGCGCTTGTGTTCGTCCGGCACCAGGGCCACGTCGGCGGCTTCGCCCTCCGCGCCGACTGGGGCGACATCCTCCACAAGCTCGTAACGCTCGACCTGCTCGTCTCGTTCCACCCGCTCGAGGGCCAGCTCGCCGAGCTCGCGAGCGCCCTGTTCGCGGCCCTCGTCCTCTACACGCTCGTCGTTAGAGCCCGCCAGAGGACGCTCGACCCATTCGACGGCTTCCTGGTGCTCGCGCTGATGTGGGTCGGGGTGGCGCTCGTCACGCCGGCGCACCTCGCCGGAGGCTCGCTGGTCACCGACCGGCTACTCGTCTTTCCCCTCGCGTCGACGCTGCTCTGGCTGGCGGGCCACCGCTATTCAAGGCCGATCCAGGTTGGTGCGGCCGTGGCGGCGGCGCTCGTCGCCATCGCCTTCGCGGTGCTGCACGTGGCCCGCTACCGGGAGCTGGACGCCTATGCGGCCGAGTACGCGCGCGGTGCGCCCGCGATTCTCGCGGGTGCGCGCGTCTTGCCGATTCTCGTATCCGACACGGCAGCGCACACCACACGGCTCACGCGGCGGATTCACACCCTGTGGAACTTCGGAACCTACGTCACGACATCCCGGCGCTCGGTCGACGTCTCGAACTACCAGGCCACGACCGGCTACTTCCCGATCGAGTACCGGCCCGGACATGACGCGTTTCGCCGAAAGGGGCCATGCGGCGTCGGCTTGGCCGGTGGACGGTTCATCTGGACCTCCCGTGTGCGGCTGGCCCTCACCGACCACTGCGTCGACTACGTGCTGGTCGGGGACGTGGGCAACGACCGGAGGGCGACCGCGACTTTCAGCCCGCTGCTTCAAGCGATCCGGACGAGGTTCGCCCTGGTCTACCGCTCGCGCCCGCGCGGGGTGGTCAGGGTGTACAGGCGGCGGTGAGGGTCGAGCGGCGGGGCGCTCTGCGGACGGCTTCTAGTGGGCGATCCAGGACTCGAACCTGGGACCTCTTCCTTATCAGAGAAGCGCTCTAACCGACTGAGCTAATCGCCCCTGGCGGCCCGCGATTCTAGCGGCGGCCCCCGCGCTCAAGCGGGCGCGGTGGCGGGCTCGCGGAGCGCTGTCAGGCGGCGCGACGCCGCAGGATCCGCTCGGCCAGCTCGACGCCGTCGCGAGGGTGGTCGAGCTCGAGCTCCACGCGGAACCGCCCGGCGTGCGGCCGGACCCTCACCTCATGGCCGGTCGCCGCCGTGAGCGCGTCCTCGGCGGCCCCGATCGCGTCGGCAAGGTCGGGATGGATCACGATCTCGCGCCCGGTCTGCGTGCCTCGGCGCGCGTCGTGCCCGCGTGCGTGCCGCTCGGTCTCCCGCACGGACCAGCCGTGATCGCGCGCCTCGCGACCGAGTGAAAGGCGGCGCGAATGGTCCTTGCAGAGGAGCAGCGCGCGGCCGTGCCCGGCCGACAGCGCGCCTCGCTCGATCATCTGCACGACCTCGTCGGGGAGCTCGAGCATCCGGACCAGGTTCGCGACGGCGGCGCGGCTTCGGCCGACCCGCCGCGCGACCTCCTCCTTCGTGAGTCCGAGGTCCTCGACCAGCGTCGCGCACGCGCGCGCCTCCTCGATCGGATTGAGGTCCGCCCGCGCCATGTTCTCGATCAGGGCCAGCTCGAGCCGCTCGGCCTCTGCGGTCTCGCGGACGATCGTGGGGATGCGATCGAGGCCGGCCGCCTTCGCGGCGCGAAGCCGGCGCTCACCCGCGACCAGCTCGTAGCGGCCGCCGACAAGCGGGCGCACCACCACCGGCTGCAGCACACCACGCGCGCGTATCGATTCCGCCAGCGCCGCCAGCAGATCGTCGTCGAACACCCTTCGCGGTTGGGTGGGGTTCGGCGCGATCAGCTCGATCGGGAGCTCGCGCAGACCCGACGGCCCCGCGGCCTCTGGTGACGAGATGATCGCCGCCAGGCCGCGGCCCATTCCGCGCGCCACCCCGGCGCGCCCCGGCTCCGAACTGGGTGCGCGGTCCGCGCGAGCCGGCTCAGCCACGTGCCGCGACCTCCTTCGCGAGCCTCAGGTACGCCACGGCGCCGGAGCAGCGCGGGTCGTGGCGTGTGACCGGCACGCCAAAGCTCGGCGCCTCGCTGACCCGGACGTTGCGCGGGATCACCGATTCGAAGACCAGATCCGGGAAGTGCTGCCGCAGCTCGGCCTCGACGTCCTGCGCCAGGCGCGTACGCCCGTCGTGCATCGTCAGGACCATTCCGGACACGACCAGGCGGGGGTTGAGCTCGCGCTGGATCAGAGCGAGCGTGTCGAGTAACCCGGCCAGGCCCTCCAGTGCGAAGTACTCGGTCTGGACCGGCACGAGCACCCGGTCCGCGGCTACGAGCGCGTTCACCGTCAGCGGGCCGAGCGACGGCGGGCAGTCGAGGATCGTGAAGAGATAGCGGTCCCGGAAGCCCTCGAGCGCCTCTCGGAGCCTCGTCTCCGATCCGGGCTCTCGCGGCAGCTCCATGTTCGCCCCGGCGAGGTCGGGCGTGGCCGGGGCGAGCCAGAGGCCCGGCACGTCCGTCGTGACGACGGCGTCCTCGAGCGGCGCCGTGCCCGACAGCACCTCGTAGACGCTCGGGTCGTGGTCCTTGGGGACGCCAAGGGCCACGGTCGCATTGCACTGCGCGTCGAGGTCGACGAGCAGCGAGTCGTACCCCGCCTCGGCGACGCAGGCCGAGACGTTCACGGCGGTGGTCGTCTTGCCGACGCCGCCCTTCTGGTTCGCAACGGCGTAGATGATCCCCATCGGCGGCGACCGTACCGGCGAGCGCGGTCGGAAGGATGGTGTCCGCGCTTGTATCCCCATGCGGGTGCCCGGATCACCCAAGCGGGCGCTTCGCGGCGACCCCAGGGCGGCGTGGAAACCGCTCCGGCGTCGGGCTGGTCTTGACATACACGTGCAGGTGACGGTTGAGGCTGGCGGGGTACGGCCGCACCGGGATCACCCGCGACAGCTCGAGGCCCACCCTCTGTGCGGCACGCACGCCGCTGTCCTCCTCGGCGGCCTCCCGCTGACCCTTCCAGGCGACGAGCACGCCTCCGATGCGCAGCAGCGGCGCCGCGAACTCGACGAGAACCGCAAGTGGGGCAACCGCGCGTACGGTGGCGGAGTCGTAGGCCCCCCGGCCGTCCCCGAGCGCCACGTCCTCGGCGCGTGCGGCAATCGCGCGAGCGTTGGCAGCCGCGGCCGTGCCGGCGAGTCGCACGATCAGCTCCGCCTTCCGCCGCGAGGACTCGATCAGATCCACGCGTGCGCGAGGCAGCGCGATCGCGAGCGGCAACCCCGGGAAGCCGGCGCCCGCCCCCAGATCCGCGATCCGCCGCGCGGCGCGAAGCTCGTCGACCTCAAGCCCGGCCAGGCTGTCCGCGATGTGAACATCGACGGCGTCCTCGAGGGCAACGGTGGTATGTGGGTCGGGCTCGGCGGCGAGCGCCTCGAGGAGGTCCTCGAGCTGCCGGCGGGCGCCGTCGGGAAGCCGGTGGAGGCCGGCGAGCTCATCAAGGCGGCTCGAAGAATGTATGGCGCGCTGCTGAGGTCCATTCTCCGCACCTATAGCGCCACGAGACGACCCTTGACCCTCGTGTCGCGGCCGTTTCACGTGAAACGCGGCCGCGCGGACGGCTCGACCGCTACCCCGCGCCCCTGACCGGCGTCACGACCAACCGGCGTTCCGGCTCGTCCCCCTCGCTGTGCGTCTGGACCTCGGTGCGGTCCCGGAGGTATGTATGGACGATTCGTCGCTCCGCGGCCGACATCGGCTCGAGCTCGACTGGCCGGCCGAAATCGAGCGCGTCGGACACGGCGCGGTCGGCGGCCCGCTGCAGCGCGGCTTCGCGGCGGTCCCGATAGCCGGCGGCGTCCAGCACCAGCAGCTTGCGCTCGGCGTCGCCGCGAAACGCCGCCCGGGCGGCCAGGTGCTGCAGCGCGTCGATCGTCCCGCCGTGCTTGCCGATCAGGCGGCCGAGATCGTCGCCGTTGATAGTGGCCCTGATGGCCTCTTCGTCCTCCTGGATGTCCACGGACGCGCGCAATCCCATCGCCGAGGTCACGCGGGTAACAAGCGACCGCACGCGCTCTGCGGCGTCCTGGTTCCCCTGGTCGGTCACGCCGGAAGTCCCCTCCTTCTCCCGTTCTCGATCCGGAACCACAGGGCTAGCGGCGCCTGCCCGAGCGCTTCTTCTTCTTGCGCGGGGAAGGTGGCGGCGCTTTGCGCGGCCCGCCGTTCCCGTCCCCGCCGCCGGCGGCGCCCGCCTTGGCGGCGGCCCGCGCGGGCGCCTTCACAGCCGAGGCGCCGTCACCCCCGCCAGGCCGCGGCTTGCGGCCGCGGGACGACGAGGTCGCGGCGGCCGCGCCCGCCGGCAGCGGCTCGGGCGGCGGGAGGAAGCGCTTCACGGCGAGCTGCTGGCCGATCGTCCACATGTTGGTCGTGATCCAGTAGACGATCAGGCCGGCGGGAAACCGGATGATCACGAAGACGAAGATGAACGGCAGCAGCAGCATGATCCGCCGCTGGTTCTGGTCCTGCGCATTGATCATCGTGACGAGGCTCGCGCCGAGCTGGGTCGCGACGTAGATCACGATCAGCGTCACGAGCACCGCCGGGTGGTTCGTCACGGGCTTCGTGAGGTTCGGGATGAACAGGAATCCCGACCCGTGGACCTCCTGCTTGAAATGCGTCGAGCGCTGCAGCTGGTACAGGGAGATGAAGAACGGCAGCTGGAGAAGCAGCGGGAAGCAGGAGGCGAGCGGATTGACCTGGTGCTCCTGGTAGAAGGCCATGATCTCCTGCTGCTGGCGCTTCTTGTCGTCCTTGTAGCGCTCCTGGATCCGCTTCATCTCCGGGGCCAGGCGCTGCAGCGCCTGCATCGAGCGGATCTGCTTGAAGGTCAGCGGGAGGATCGCGAGCCGGATGACGACCGTCAGTCCGACGATCGACATCCCCCACCCGAAGCCGACCTGGTTGTGGAAGAACTTCAGGATCGCCTCGTTGAGGTCGACGAGCGGCTGGAGGAACTTCCAGACGGCGAGCGGGACCGGGATCACCGCGTCGACCTCGCTCTGAAGATGCGCTGGTTCTCGACGGGGTCCAACCCGCCGTTCGAGAACGGGTTGCAACGCAGTACGCGCCAGGCAGCGAGCACGAGGCCGCGCACGACACCGTGCGCTCGCACGGCGTCGACCGCGTACTCGGAGCAGCTCGGGTAATACCGGCAGCGCGCTCCGAGCAGCGGCGACACGATCCGGCGGTAGAGCCGGATCGGGCCTACGAACAGCTCGCGCAGGGCGACCGTCACGCAGCCGGCCTCTCGATCAGGCCCGCCGCGTCGACGAGCTGGCGCAGGGCGGCCTCCATCTCGCGCTCGCCACCCTCGCGCGCCAGCCGACCCGCCTCGGGACGTGCGACGACGACGAAGTCGTGGCGGTCGGGAAGCTCGGGCGCAACGCTGCGGAAAGCCTCGCGGAGCAGCCGCTTCACGCGATTGCGCTCGACGGCCCCGCCGACCTTGCGACCGACCGAAACGCCGAGTCGCGGCTCACCGTCGCCGTCCGTCCGGGGGAACGCGTAGAGCACGAGGTGGCGCGTGGCGTGCGAGCGGCCCTCGCGGTAGACGCGGTCGAAATCGGCGCTTCGCGACAGCCTCTGGCGCCTGCCGCGGCGTCGGGCGCCGCCGTCGGAGCCGGCCACGGCTACGCCGTGAGCCGCCTGCGGCCCTTGCTCCGGCGCCGCTTCAGGATCTGCCTGCCGGCGCGCGTGCGCATGCGCGCTCGGAAACCGTGCGTGCGGGCTCGCTTGCGCTTCTTCGGCTGATAGGTGCGCTTCATTGGGAGGCGGGCCGAAGCGGCCGGACAGCCTCAGAGTATAGGCAGCGGCACCCCTGCGACCGCGGCCCTCGACGCGGTTGCGCACAGGTCGTGAACAGCCCTCCACAGCACATTTACGACCGGCGCCATCCGAGCGCTCGGCGAGCGCTCTCGGCGGGCCGAACCGGGCCGCGGCGCTTTTCACCGCGATTTGCGGGAACCCCTCAAAAGGGGGGATTCAAGCGGTCGAGGCGGGCGCGATCCGGCGCTACACTGGCCCGCGCCAGAGGCCGATCCCCCGCTCCGGGTGGCGCCTCTCCTCCAGATAGCCACCGCAGATCCGCCCAGGGAGGCGCCGCCCACCCGTGCCCGAAACGTCGTCGATCGACGCATCCGAGGAGCTCGTGCGCGGCTGGGATGCGGTGACCCTCGCGCTTCGGCGGGACGTCACCGATTTCACATTCCACATCTGGCTCGAGCCGCTGATCCCGGCCGCCCGCGTCGGCGACACGCTCTTCGTTCGGGCCCCCGACCACATCCGCACATGGGTCGAGGAGAGCTTCCTCGCGCTCCTCCACCGCACCGCCGCGGGCGCGATCGGCGCGAGCGCCGTGCAGATCGTCGACATGGACTGGGTCCCGCCCGCAGGCGCGGCCGACGCTAAACCGGGCGAAGTCGGTGCCGGCTCACCCGACCTCAACCCGAGCTACACGTTCGACCACTTCGTGATCTGCGACGGCAACCGGCTTGCGCACGGCGCGGCCCTCGCGGCCGCCGAGCAGCCCGGTCAGGCCTACAACCCGCTCTTCATCCACGGCAGGCCCGGGCTCGGGAAGACCCATCTCCTCCATGCGATTGGCAACTACGTACACCTCTACGGCGACGGGCTGACCGTGCGTTACGTGACCGTCGAGGAATTCACGGCCGAGTTCGTGCGCGCCGTGCGAACCGGCGACTCCGCCGCCTTCCGGCACCGGTTTCGAGACGCCGACGTCCTCCTGGTCGACGACGTGCAGTTCCTCGCCGCGAAGCTGCGGACGGAGGAGGAGTTCTTCCATACCTTCAACGCCCTGCACGAGTCCGGCAGCCAGCTAGTGATCACGAGCGACCGGCGCCCGCGCGACATCGAATCGCTCGAGATCCGCTTGCGCGAGCGCTTCGAGTGCGGGCTCGTAGCCGACCTCGAGCCCCCTGACTTTTCCGCCCGCCTCGCGATCCTCCAGCAGCGTGCGCGGCTCGACGCGGCGGCTGCGATTCCCGCCGAGACCTTGAGCGAGATCGCCGCGCGCATCACGTCGAGCGTCCGGGCGCTAGAGGGCGCACTCGTGCGCGTGGTCGCGTACGCGTCGCTTCACGACCGGCGCCCGACGCCGGACGTCGCCCGTCATGTGCTGCGCTACATGCAACCGCGCGGTGAGCGCGCTCGCGCCACCCTTGGCGACATCCAGAGCGCATCGGCAGCCGCCCTCGATGTGCCAGCGGACGCTCTTATCGCCAAGGATCGGCGACCGCGTGTCGCTCTGGCAAGGCAGATCGCCATGTATCTCGCGCGCGAACTCACCGATGCGAGCCTCCCGGCGATCGGCCGCCACTTCGGTGGTCGCAACCACTCAACGGTACTTCACGCGCACCGTCGTATCGCCGGGGATCTCGCAGAGGACAGCGAGACGACGGAAGCGGTGAAGCGTGCACAGGACACCCTCGCGCCCGCCGGCGACGACCGTAGGCGATGACAGAATCGACAGGGCCGTCGACAGCGCAACCCCGGATCCATAGCGGCTTCGGCCAGCCCATCAACATCCCCACAGCCCCTTACACAGCCATCAAAGAGTGAGCTTTCTTAAATGAAGATCGATCTTGAGAAGTCAAGCTTCCTGAGCGCGCTCGGGATCGCCGTTCGCGGCGTCTCGACCCGCAGCGCGGTTCAGACCCTCGCCGGCGTGATGCTCAAGGTCGACGGCGGCCAACTCGAGCTCCAGGCGACGGATCTCGAGCTTGGCGTGCGGGCGCGAGTTGACGTGAACGTCGATCGCGACGGGTCGGCGGTGGTGCCGGGGCGCCTGCTGCTCGACGTCGTCCGCTCGCTGCCCGGGGACCGCGCCACGCTGGAGTACCGCTCTTCGCAAGGTGACGTGGAGGTGGTATCCGGCCCGGCTCGATTCCACCTTCGCACGTTGCCTGCCGAGGAGTTTCCACGTCTACCGGAGGCCGGCGATGCGAGCGTGGTCAAGTTGCCGGCCGAGTCGTTCGTCGAGACCGTGAACCGGGTGGCGAGGGCCGCGTCGCGGGATGAGACGCGGCCGCACCTGACGGGCGTGCTGGTCTCAGCGTCGGAGCGTCAGCTGCGGATGGTCGCGACCGATTCGTATCGCCTGAGCGTGAAGGAGACGCCCCTGGACGCGCCGGTCGAAGGGTCACTCGAGGCCAACGTCCCCGCACGCACCCTCCAGGAGCTCGGGCGGATCACATCTTCCACGCAACCGGAGGAGATCGCCATCGCCTCGCTCGAGCATCAGGTGATCTTCAGCTCGGGCGGAGTGGCGCTCTCCTCTCGTCTGGTCGAGGGCCGGTTTCCGAACTATCAGCAGCTGTTGCCGGAGTCGTTCGAGCACCAGCTGCGGATCAGCACCCCGGAGTTGCTCGAGGTCGTTCGGCGGATCAGCCTCCTGGCGCAGAAGAACGCGCCGCTGCGGATGCGGTTCAGCGAGGGCACCCTCGACGTATCGGCACAGACTCCGGACATAGGCGAGGCGACCGAGTCGCTGCCCGTGCCGTTCAAGGGCGAGCAGCTCGAGATCGGGTTCAACCCGGACTTCCTGCGCGAGGGGCTCGAGAGCGCCGAGTCCGAAGAGGTCACGCTCAAGCTGATCAGCCCCCTGCGCCCCGGGCTGATCGAGGCCTCGGGCGACGGCCCGGGCTCGTTCATGTACCTCGTCATGCCCATCCGGCTGAATGTCTGAGGTGTAGCCAGGGTGTACGTCAGCGGGGTTGCGATGCGGCACTTCCGCAACTACGAGCGCGCGGAGCTCGAGCTGGGTGAGGGCCTCAACGTCCTGCACGGGCCCAACGGCGCGGGCAAGACGAACC
>JAFAQQ010000168.1 GCA_019246335.1 Actinomycetota bacterium
GCTCGGTTTTCCTGCTCTGAAGCGGCTTTCCCCAACCTAGGACAGTCAACTACAGAGCTGCCTAGTGCTACGGAACCGAAGGTCACAGGTTCGAATCCTGTCGGGCGCGTGATTAGCCGGCCAAACGCAGGTGGTCGCTCTTGGTGCCGCCATGCGGGCTCAAGGGCGACCACGCTCACCCGGCATGGGTCTGGACCCGGATTGTGTGTGTTTCAGCGGCGCCGGGCTGAGAACGCGAGCCTGTTGCGGTCCGGTCTTCCGTAGAGCTGCGCCCGGACCGTGTCCTCGTAGGCGTCGGGCGCCGTCGCCTCCGCTCGTGGCGCGTGCTCTCGCCGCCGCAGCACGCGCGACGCGATCGAAAGCAGAAGCGCCGCGGTCATGACAGCGTCATCACCGGGATCGGGACCTGATGCGGCGGCTTGCTTCGACGTCCATGGCGAGCACGCGTGAAGCCTCCCGCCGGTCGGTAAGGGAGGGGTGAGCGACACGTATGAAGCTGATAAGTCCGACGAAGACGCTGCTGCGCGGGGGGTCGATCCGTCACCCGCGCAGCGGGTACAGGTCCACGAACCCGTAGACGAGCGCGACCGCCCACCCGACCGTCGCGGCGACCGGCATTTGCCGGCTTGCGAAGAGCCGCACGGTGACCAGGTACACGCCGGGCAGCACTATCAGCACGTAGTAGAGGTACGTGACCCTGTGGAGCGCGTCGGCCTGGACGACGAAGGGCACGTACGTCCCGAGGCACCACGCCACCCCCACGAGCGCCAGCCGATCGCTCTCGCGCCAGGCCGCCGCCGCGGCCGCGAACAGGGCGGGGATCGCCATGAAGATCACGAACGGATTCACGGCCCCGCGGAACGAGATCAACGCGTGGCTCGCCGTGATCTTCCCGCCCGACATCACGTTCACGGCCGTACGCGCGTAGCTGATCTCCTTCTTGTCGAGCAGCCACTGCCAGGGCGATGAGCTGATGCCGGTCGCGTGCGGCACCGATTTCAGGCTCGCCGCGTACGAGAGCATGTGCCCGATGTGGCGGAACGGGTTGCCGCCGTACACCGCATGCGATCCCGGGTTGTAGGCCGGGACCAGCGAGTCGAGGAGCCAGACGAGCAGCACGAAGGAGCCGATCGCCACCACGCACGAGACGGCAAACGGCCGAAGCTGCGCCAGCGCCCGACGCAGGCGGTCGCCCCTCCGCGGCCTGGCGACGGCGAACGCGAACAGCTCGATCAGGAACAGCGCCGGGATGAGGTAGAGCGCGACGAGCTTCATGGCGGCCGCCAGCCCCAGCGCGATCCCTGCAAGCAGATGCGCCCGCCGGAGGTAGAGCGCGCCGGCGACGAGCATCAGGGCGAGCGCGTAGATGTCGAGCGTCGCGATCCGCCCGTGGACCAGGGGGAGGTTGTCCAGCGCCATCACGGCGGACGCCGCAACCGCGAGCCAGGGCCCGGCGCCCGCCGCCCGGGCGAGCGCGTACATGGCGGCCACTGCGACGAGCCCGAACACCAGGCTTCCCAGTCGCCAGCCCCAGGGACCGTCGCCGAAGACCTCGATCCCGGCGGCCATGACCAGCTTCGCGAGCTGCGGGTGCTCCGAGTTCGGGTCCTTGCCGAGGGGGGCGTCGTGATACGGCGCGCTCCGGGGCGGGTGGATCCGGTCGATCACCCGCGCGGCGTTCACGTAGTAGGACTCGTCGAAGATGAGCGTGTAGTCCGAGGACCGCTTGCATGGGGAGGCGCACGGGGCGCCGAGGTCCGCGACCCGCGCAGCCGCCGACAGGACGAGCACGACCACGAGCGCCGCGATCGGGGCGCGCGGGTGCGCGACGAGGCTGCGCGCGGTGGCCGCGGTGCGGCTTACCGCTGCGCCCGCCAGATGACTGATCCCAAACCCCTGCACCCCTGGATGCGCCTGCAAATCGTCGCTGGTCGTGCGTCCTCGGGCTCGTCCATGCATTCATGCATGAACTTCGCCCTGCGTCCTTCGCCAGCTCGATTTTCGCCGCCCCAGGGGCACACGGATTCGGAATCAATCATTACGGGCCCCTCGCCGTGAAGTGCACGTTGCCGCTCTTGCAGATCCGGCCGTCGGAGCGCTCGGTGACCTTCCACGTCAGCGTGCCGGTCGCCTGACGGTCGGCGGTGAAGCGCCCCCGGATCCTCAGCCGGCCCTTGGAGATCGGCCCCGACGTGTTGTACCGGGCGGCGAAGTTGCCGCTCGGGTCGACCGGGATCGCCTCCGCGAACCCCTTGCGCGCGACGAACTCCGCGTCGATGTAGTCGCCCGCGGCCTTCGAGCAGCGCAGTCGAACGCCCGACTTGTTCTTGCCGATGTGCAGGTGACGCATCGCCTGACGGTCGGAGAGCACCCGGAAGGTGACCGGCGCCGGCCGGGACGTCGCTCCGTGCCACACGCCCTCGACCGGCTGGGCCGCGAGCGCCACCGCAGCGGGAATCAGGAGGACGAGCGACGTGGCCACGCCGCGTCGGAGCCACCGTGCGCGTCCGCGAGGTCTCACGAACGCGAACCTATCGCGATACGCACCGGCGCGCGGAGCCCGCCGGGCGCCGCGGTTCAGCCGCCGACCGTGATGAGCGCGTGCATCCCGGCCGCCTCGTGGCCGGGGAGCGTGCAGTACAGCTTCCAGGTCCCGGGCCCGAGGTCGAGCTTCTGGGACGAGACCGACCCCGGCTGCGCGAGCCCGAAGTCGAAGCTCGTTCCGGAGCCGTCGGCGTTCTCGATCCGCAGGTTGTGCGGATCCTCGCCCCGGTTGTCCAGCTCGACCGCCACCGTGCCGGCCGCCACCGTCGTTCGCGAGGGCACGATCGAGAACTCCCGCTCGGTGACCTGGAGGTGGCCGATCGGGCTGGGCGGCGGCGTGGCGGAGCCGGGCTGTCCTCCGGCCGGAGGCTGGCCCGACGGCGGCGTGGACGCGCCCGTCTTGCCGCCTCCGTGCGAGCCGGAGGCAGTGTGGTGAGCTCCCTTCGACCTGCGCGCGCAGCGACGCCGGTGGTGGCGATGCTTGCGGCATCGCGCGGATCCGGTCGCAGAGCGTGCCGCCTTGCGGCCGTGGGCACCCGCCACCGCGACCAGGCTCGTGACCCCAAGAGCGGCGAGGCAGATGGCGAGCAGCGCCGCCAGCCTCATCCTCACGACTTCACCACCGCCGGCGGGGAGAAGGAGCCGGCTCCCGGGATCACGCCGGATGGGTCGAACTGAAGCCATTGCTCGAGCAGGGCGCAGTAGAGCGCGCGGAAGTCCGAGGTCGATCGCAGGTTGTCCTCAGGATCGAGCTGAGCGAGGCCGGGAAACTCGCCCACCATCTGGCCCTGCGCGCGGGAGCCGACCACGAACGCCGTGCCGCCGGCCCCGTGGTCGGTCCCCGAGCCGTTCTCCTGGGGCCGCCGCCCGAACTCCGACCACATCGTGATCAGCACGCGGTCCGCGATCCCTCGCGCCTCGACGTCCCGCTGGAAGGCCAGGACGGCATCGCAAACCGTCTGCAGGTCGGCGGGCAGCCCGGACGCCTGGTTGGAGTGGGTGTCGAAGGCGCCGTCCGCGTCGACCGCGACGCAGCGCAGCGGCAGCCCAGCGTCGAGCATGGCCGCCAGGCCCGCGAGCTTCTTCGCCAGGTCGCTATCCGGGTAGGTGACCGGGCTCTTGTAGCTCGGGCTCCCGTCCGAGGTCGCGAACGGCGCAAGCGACCGGCGGACCGTGTCGACCTCGGTGGCGACCTGGCGCGCGCCGGCGCGGACCGCGTCGCTCGTGGGGAGGTTCCCGAGCGCGCCGAAGGCCTCGAGCGTGGGCTCGAGCACCGGGTCGTCGACGCCCCGGATCCAGAAGCTGTAGTCCTCGGGCTTCTCGATCGCTGCGACCGGCACGCGCGACGCCGCCAGCGCCGGCGACAGGTCCCCGTTCAGGCTGAGCCCCTGGAGCGGGTTTGCCTCGCTTCCGGCGAGGTCGAGGTAGCGCCCCATCCAGCCGAACCGCGCGGTGGTGTCGAGCGCACCGACCTCCCAGAAGTGGCGGCTCGTGAAGTGGGACTGGTCGGGATGGTCGTAGCCGATCGCCGGGAAGACCGTGATCTTTCCCTCGCCGTGGAGGGTCGAAAGGCCCGCGGCGGCCGGGCTCCAGCGCAACCGGGCGTCCTCGAGGAACGCCGTGCCGGCGCTCGGGTCGAGCTTCAGGGTGGGGCGCAGGCTCGCGTACGCCGGGTCGCCGACCGGCGCGAGGACGCTCATGCCGTCGCAGCCCCCCGGCAGGAACAGGCTGACCAGCACGGGCTGGGGCGGGGCTGCCGCGGCGGCCGCCACGCCCTCCTCCAGGGCGCGGAATCCCAGGCGCTGCGCGCCGTAGACCGAGAGGGCGAGGCCCGCTCCGCGCGCGAGGAACGAACGGCGGTTCAGCCCCGTCCCCGCGGGCGCAGGCATGCCCGGCTCGATCGGCGGCAGCCCGCGCCCGGCCTGGGCGCTCGCCTGCCGGAACAGCTCCGTGCGCGTGAAGTCCCGGCAGCAGTTGGCTGTGTTTCTCGGCGTCCTCATCTAGTTCGCTTGCCAATCGGAGGAGGTCAGGACCAGGTGGCGGAGGGCGTTCTGGCGCATGGCCCGGTACGGGGACTGCTCCCAGTCAGCCATCGGCGAAGGCAGGCAGGAGCCTGAGAAGTCGCCGAGCGCCTTGCGCGTCTCGTCGGTCAGCGTGGGCCCGGACAGGAACGCGAGCGCGGCGGCGACGGCGTCCGTGGGCGACTCCGTGGTGCTGTAGTGCGTGCTGTTGCTCCAGGGGTCGATCGCCGCGTCTCTCACCGCGTAGGTGACGATGTCCGAGCGCGCCTTCCAGGTCGACGTGTCGAGCCACATCGAGTAGTCCCAGCCCGAGACGTTCGGCGGGTAGAAGAGCTGCTGGCCGGCCTGGGAGCCGAGCCACGCCCAGGCGGTCGTGTCCACGCCTCGCCTCAGCAGGCGCAGCAGGCCGGCGTTGTAGACGACCGGCGGCTTCACGAGCGCGCGGTCGGCGTAGAAGTCGGGGTGGCGAAGGATCGCCCCGACGACCGGCGCGATGCCGTATCCGGAGTCGAGGTAGAGCTTCTGCAGCGCGGCCTGGGTCGCCGAGTCCGGTGGAGTGGGGACGAAGTAGCCCCACAGCTTCGTCACGAAGAACGATGCGTGGAACGGGTTCGCGAGGCAGAGGCGGACGGCGTCCTGCCAGTCGAAGTTGCCGGTCTGGCCGAAGATGGTCTTGCTGGTGGCGTCGTGCCAGTCCGGGTCGAAGCGGAAGTTGCCGTAGCCCACGCCGTCGGTCCAGTCGGCGCGCCACCCCGTCAAGGCCCGGGCGAGCTCGCGCACGTCCTGCTCGGTGTAGGCGCCGCGGTCGGCGCCGAGCGTGAACAGCTCCATCACCTCGCGCCCGTAGTTCTCGTTCGGGTCCCAGCGCGTGTTCTCGATCCCGTCGAGCCAGATGAGCATTGCGGGGTCCGTCGTGACCGCGGTCAGGAGGTCCTTGAACGACCCCAGCGCGTTGGCACGGAAGGTCGCGTTCTGGTTGAGCATCAGCTGCTGGTCGCTGACCTTGTCGTTGCTCGTGGCGAACCAGTCGTGCCAGATCAGGGTCATCCGTTCCACGAGCTGCTGGTCCGAGCGGACCATCCGGTCGAGCCACCACAGGTGGTCGTGGCCCCACGCATCCGCCGGGGCCAGCGCGTTCCCGTCGTCGTCGGTGGGCTGGGGTCCGTTCAGCGTGGCCGACCCGCTCGGGTAGACGAGCGATTTGACCGTGGCGTCGAGGCCGGTCGCGACGACGGCGTCGAGGTCGCCCGGGCGCGGCCCGAAGCCCGCCCGCCAGAGCAGGCGCTCGGCGTTGCGGTGGTCGAGGTCGGGCGCGGGCGGCAGGGAGCCCCCGCCCGGGTTGGGATTGGGCCGTGGCGGGACGGACGGGGGCGGCACATGGTGCTTTACGTGGTGCCGCTTCTTGTGGTGCTTCTTCCGCTTCTTGTGATGCTTCCGGGCAGCGTTCTTGCGCCGCCCGTGCGGATCGCTCTTCTTGGCGCCCTTCGGCGTGAGTGAAGGCAGGAGCTGAGGCATCGGAGATCCTCACTCGTTTAGGTCGGCCGCTCGCGCGGCGGCTTGATAGCGGCGCCGGGTTGCTGCAGGCGCTTCAGGGACGCCGGCGGCGCCGCCAGGCGGGGCCGCGCTGGGCGGGAAACGGCGCTACGCGTCTATGCCAGGCGCGGAAAAGGCGCTCGCGAGCTCGCGCGACTCTTCGCGGACCCTCTCGATCGCGCTCTGGTCGCCGGCCCGCGTCGCGTCCACGGCCCGGTCGATCATCTCCGCGATCGTCGCCATCTCGTCGGGGCCCATTCCCCGCGTGGTGACGGAGGGGGTCCCAATGCGCAGCCCGGAGGGGTCGAACGGCTTGCGGGGATCGAACGGGACGGTGTTGTAGTTCGTCTCCAGCCCGGCCCGGTCGAGCGCCTGCGCGGCCGCCTTGCCGGGGACCCCCTTGGAGGTGAGGTCGATGAGGATCAGGTGGTTGTCGGTGCCGCCGGAGACGAGATCGAACCCGCGGGTCATGAGCTGGCCGGCCAGGGCCTTCGCGTTGTCGACGATCCGATGCGCGTAGTCCGCGAACTCCGGGCGCAAGGCCTCCTCGAGCGCGACCGCGATCGCCGCGGTGGTGTGGTCGTGCGGCCCCCCCTGGAGGCCGGGGAACACCGCTTTGTCGATCGCGGCGGCGTGCTCCTCGCGGCACATGAGCATCGCGCCGCGCGGGCCGCGGAGCGTCTTGTGGGTGGTCGTCGAGATGACCGGCGCGTGCGGGACCGGCGACGGGTGCGCCCCGCCTGCGACGAGTCCCGCGATGTGGGCGATGTCCGCCACCAGCACGGCGCCGACCTCCTCGGCGACCTCCGCGAAGCGGTCGAACTCGATCGTGCGCGGCACGGCCGTGCCGCCGCAGAAGATCAGCTTCGGGCGTTCCGCGTGCGCCAGCTGGCGAACCTCGTCGAAGTCGACCGTCCCGGTCTCGCGCGAGACGCCGTACTGGACCGGTCGGAGCCACTTCCCGGTGATGGAGACCGGCCACCCGTGCGTCAGGTGGCCGCCCATGGGCAGCGCCATGCCCATCACGGTGTCGCCGGGCTCGGTGAAGGCTAGGTAGACGGCGAGATTGGCCACCGAGCCCGAGTAGGGCTGCACGTTGGCGTGGTCGGCACCGAACAGCGTGCGGGCCCGCTCGACGGCGAGCGTCTCGATCGGGTCGATCACCTGCTGCCCCTCGTAATAGCGGCGCCCGGGATAGCCCTCGGAGTACTTGTTGGTGAGGACCGTCCCGGTAGCTTCGATGACCGCGCGCGACGCGTAGTTCTCCGATGGGATCAGCCGGATCGCGTCGTGCTGGCGTCGCTCCTCCTCCTCGATCAGGCGTGCGATCTCCGGATCGGTTGCCTGCAGCGAGGTCTGGGCTGAGAGCTCGGTCGCCACCGCGTCGATCGTATCCGAGAGCATCGCGCCCGGCGAGGTCGTTGGGGACGGCGCCGGGAGGGGCAAGGTGGGGGGACGAGACGCGACAGGGATAACCTTCTGAGAGGCGGAGCCGCTCAGGGCGCATCCGTCGCAGTGGGGTACCGAGACACGCGCAACCCGCTCAGGTCGTCTGCGTGGATCGATCCAGAAGACGATCCACCACTCGGAGCGAACTTGCGCGACAACCCGCAGCACTCGAGCGACGAGCTGATTCGCTCGCACCTTCCGCTCGCTCGCCGGCTCGCGATGCGCTACCGGT
>JAFAQQ010000057.1 GCA_019246335.1 Actinomycetota bacterium
TCAGGTCCTCGTTCAGCCCAAGCGCGCGGGCCACGGTCCGCGCGATCCCGGCCGCCTCCAGCGTGTGGGTGAGCCGCGTCCGGTAGTGGTCGCCCTCGGGCGAGATGAAGACCTGCGTCTTGTGCTTGAGCCGGCGGAACGCCTTCGAGTGCACGATCCGGTCCCGGTCGCGCTGAAACGGGGTCCGCAGCGGCGAGTCCTCCTCGGGCGTCTCCCGGTGCGCCGGGTACGAACGAGCCGCCAGCGGCGACAGCGAGGCGTCCTCGAGGGCCGCCATCCGTGCGTGGAAGTCGAGTGTCGTGGTCGCAGCGGACATGGCGAGCGATTCTCCCACCGGTCACGGCGGGCGGGGTGGACCCGCTACGCGCCCAGCTTGATCGCCGCCTGCGCCGCCGCCACCCGGGCGATCGGAACGCGGAACGGCGAGCAGCTCACGTAGTCGAGTCCCGCCATCTGGAAGAACTCGATCGACCTGGGATCGCCCCCGTGCTCTCCGCAGATCCCGAGCTTCAGGTCGGGCTTGGCCTCCCGTCCGGTCCAGGCCGCCAGCCGGACGAGCCAGCCCACGCCGAGGCGGTCGATCGTGTCGAATGGGCTTCGGTCCACGATCCGGCGCTCCACGTAGCGGGCGAGAAACCCCCGCTCGACGTCGTCGCGCGAGAACCCGAGCGCGGTCTGGGTGAGGTCGTTCGTCCCGAACGAGAAGAAGTCGGCCACGCTCGCGATCCGATCCGCGACGAAGCACGCGCGCGGCAGCTCGATCATCGTGCCAACCGCCAGATCGAGGTCCGCCCCGCCCGTCTCGCCCGTCACACGGTCGACGAGCTCGCGCATCGCCTGGAGCTCCTGCTCGTAGGCGACGAGCGGGATCATGACCTCGAGCCTCGGCGCGCTCCCGCTTCGCGCGCGGACAGCGAGCGCCGCCCGGACGATGGCCCGGACCTGCATCTCGTAGACCTCCGGATGGATGATCCCGAGCCGCACGCCGCGGGTCCCGAGCATCGGGTTCGTCTCCTGCAGCGCGTGGACGCGGTCGAGCGTCTGCTCAAGCTCCGCGAGGTTCGGCGCGCGGTCGAGGCGGGCGCGGTCGATCTCGTGCGCGAGGTCCTCGACGTCCGGCAGGAACTCGTGGAGCGGCGGGTCGAGCAGGCGGATGGTCACGGGCAGCCCCGCCATCTCCTCGAACAACCCCTCGAAGTCCTGCTGCTGCAGCGGCAGCAGCTCCTCGAGCGCCGACAGGCGGTCCACCTCGGTCTCCGCCATGATCATCGCGCGCATCTTCGGCTGGCGGTCCTCCGCCATGAACATGTGCTCCGTGCGGCAAAGACCGATTCCCTCGGCGCCGAACTCGCGGGCGCGGCGCGCATCGCCGGGGGTATCGGCATTCGTGCGCACGCCCAGGTGCCGGATCTCGTCGGCCCAGCGAAGGACCGTCTCGAACCGCTCGTCGATCTCGGGCTGGACGAGCGGTACGTCGTCGACGGTGATCACGCCGCTCGTCCCGTCGAGTGCGATCACGTCTCCCTCGTGCAGGACCGTGCCGTTCACCCGCGCCTCGCCCCCGGCCAGGTCGACCTCGAGCTCGCCGACCCCGCACACGCATGGTCGACCCATGCCGCGCGCCACGAGCGCGGCGTGGCTCGCCTTACCGCCCTCCGAGGTTACGATGCCGCGCGCTGCGAAGAACCCCGCCACGTCGTCGGCCTCGGTGAACGGCCTCACCAGCACCACCGCCCGACCGCTGTGGGCCGCCGTGACCGCGTCCTCCGCGGTGAAGACGATCTCGCCCTTGGCCGCCCCGGGCGAGGCGTTGACGCCGCGCGCCAGCACCCGGTAGTCGGCGCCTGGCTCGAACGTCGGGTGCAGGAGCGCGTCCAGCGAGTCGGCGTCGATCGTCATAAGGGCTTCCTCGCGACTCAAGAGGCCCTCGCCGGCCGCGTCGACGGCGAACCGGACCGCCGCCTGCGCCGGCCGCTTGGCGCTGCGCGTCTGGAGCATGTAGAGCCGGCCCTCCTCGACGGTGAACTCGGTGTCCTGCATGTCCTTGTAGTGCCGCTCCAGGGCACGCAGGATCTCGAGCAGGTCACCGTGCGCCTCCGGCATCACCTCGGCGAGCTCCGACAGGTCGCGCGGCGTCCGCACGCCCGACACGACGTCCTCTCCCTGCGCGTTGACGAGGAAGTCGCCCGACGGGTGCGGCGCGCCGGTGATCTCGTCGCGTGAGAACGCGACCCCGGAGCACGACCGCTCCCCCTTGTTCCCGAAGACCATCTGCTGCACGTTCACCGCTGTGCCCCACTCGTCCGGGATGTGGTTGATCCGCCGGTACTCGATGGCGCGGTCGCCGAGCCACGAGTCGAACACCGCCCGGATCGCGTGACGCAGCTGCTCGATCGGGTCCTGCGGGAACTCCTGGCCCGTCCGGTCGCGGTAGAGCCGCTTGAAGGCGTCGACCAGCGCGCGCAGGTCGTCGACACCGAGCTCGGTGTCGTCGCTGACGCCCGCGGCCGCCTTGCGTTCCTCGATGGCGCGCTCGAGCTCGGCGGTCGGTACGCCGTGGCAGACGTTTCCGAACATCTGGACGAACCGGCGGTACGAGTCCCAGGCGAAACGCTCGTTCCCAGTCGCGCGCGACAGCCCCGCCACGGCCGCATCCGACAGGCCCAGGTTCAGGACCGTGTCGAGCATTCCGGGCATCGACTCGCGCGCGCCGGATCGGACCGAGACGAGCAGCGGGTCATCCGGGGCGCCGAGTGGCTTTCCGGCGTGCTCCTCGAGGCGCCGGAGCGCGCCGAGGACCTCCTCGTCGAGCCCCTCCGGCTCGCGACCCCCGGCCTGCATGTAGGCGACGCACGCCTCCGTCGTGATCGTGAACCCCGCGGGAACGCGCTCGGCACCGAGCACGCGGGTCATCTCGGCGACGTTTGCGCCCTTTCCCCCGAGCAGGTCCCGCATGTCCCGCGAGCCCTCCGCGAAGTCGTAGACGAGCTTCCTGCCGCCGGCGGACACCGAGACCGGATTCTAAGGGCCCGTCTCAGCGGTTCATGCGACGCGTCTCAACCTCACGTGGGCGTGGTGCTCGAGCGTCTCCGCGATCGCCCTGTCCGCCTGGCCGAGCGCCCGGTCGGACGCGCTCGGCGCCTCCGCCAGGGACCTGCCGAGCGACTCGACCAGGAACGCGTGGGCTTCCGACCCGAGCGGGAAGGATCCCGCCTCGCACCCCGGGCACACCACGCCGCCCGCGCTAGCCGAGAACGCCGACAGGTGCTCGCGCTCGCCGCACGACGCGCACGCGGCGAGCTCGGGCGCGAATCCCGCCGCCAGGAGCAGCTTCAGCCTGAAGGCGAGCGCCTGGGCGCGGCTGGCGGCGGCCGGGTCGCCGTCGAGGATTCGCAGCTCACGGCAGAGCAGGTTGTAGGCGGCTCGGTTCGGCTCCTGCGAGTCGAGCAGGCGCAGCACGGCGTCACAGGCCTGGGTTGCGCGCTCGATCGCGTCCCGGCGCTCGCGCAGCGAGGGGTGCGGATCGACGGTCTCGGCGGAGGTGACCGTGTAGAGCTCGCCGCGGCCCTCGTGAAGCAGCAGGTCGACCCGAAAGAGCGGCTCGAGCCGCCCGCCGAATCGCGACTTCACGCGCCGCACGCCCTTGGCGATCGCGCCGATCCGCCCACGCTCGCGGCTGTAGAGATGGAGCACGCGATCGGCCTCGCTGTATCGGATCGAGCGCAGAACGACCGCCTCCGTCTGGAAGGTGGCGGGCACGCTTCAGCGTGAGATCTGGCTGGATATCACGGCCCTAGACTCTCCCGAACATGGCGGACAGCAGGCCAATCCTGTACACGACCGAGCCCTGCGGCTTCTGCCGCCAGGCCAAGGCGCTGCTCGACAGCCGCGGGCTCGAGTACGACGAGGTCAACCTCGCGAAGGACCCGGACGGGCGCGCCGACCTGGTGGCGCGGACCGGCCAGATGACATTCCCTCAGCTCGTCGTGGGGGAGCGATCGCTCGGCGGCTTCCGCGAGCTCCTGGAGGCCGAGCGCGACGGCCTCCTGGACGAGCTCCTCGCGGCGTAGGCGCGGGCGCGAGGACGCGGCTGGCAGCGCTCGCAGACGTACGTCCCCCGGCCCGCCGCCCTCAACTTCACGATCGTGGCGCCGCAGCGGGGGCAGGGCTCTCCCTCGCGCCGGTGGACCAGGAAGCGGTCCTGAAAGGCGCCGCGCGCGCCGTCGGGATTGCGGAAGTCGTCGATGGTCGCGCCCCTCGCGTCGATCCCGGCCTCGAGCGAGGCGACGACGGCGTCGCGCAGCGCGCCGAGCTGAGGGCGCCGCAGCGTCCCCGCCGGCCGGAGGGGGTGGATACCCGCGCGGAAGAGCGCCTCGTCTGCGTAGATGTTGCCCACCCCCGCGACGCGCTCCTGGGCGAGGAGGAACGCCTTCACCGGCGCCGTCCGCCCCCGGGCGAGGCCGCGCAAAGCCTCGAGGGTGAAGCCCGGGTCGAGCGGTTCCACGCCGAGCCGGCTCGCGAAGTACTCGTCGCGCGCCTCGGACCCGAGCAGAACCACGCCGGTGCCGAAGCGACGGGGGTCGGTGAAGGCGACGGTCTCCCCGGATGAGATCCCGATGCGGACGCGGACGTACGGCGGATCGGGATCGCCGCCCGCCAGGAGCAGCAGGTTGCCGGTCATGCGCAGATGCACCACCAGGTGGACGTCGCCGGCCAGCTCGAATACAAGGTACTTGCCGCGGCGCGTGAGTCGCTCGATGCGCCGGCCGGCCGTCGCGTCCCGAAGGTCATCGGGCGGCGCGGGCTCGCACCAGCGCCGGTCCGCGATGTCGAGGCGCTCGAGGATGTGGCCCTCGAGGCGGGGCGCGAGCTGGCGCCGGATCGTCTCGACCTCGGGCAGCTCGGGCATCGCCTCGGAGCTTAGGCCCGCCCGCCTCCGGGGCTCAGGCCCGCCCGCCTCCGGCGTAGGACGAGGCACCGGCCGTAAAGGGCTCGCCAGGGAGGTCCGCCTGCCTGCCGGTGAGCCAGTGCAGCACGCTCGCGCCGACCGCGGCGAGGGGACCGTCGGCTCGGGGACCGTCGGCTCGGCGCCCGTCGTGGCGGGCGAACGTCGCGAGGAGCGGCGCGTACTCGCGCGTGTGGTCGGTACCGGGGTGCGTCAGGTCACAGCCGTGGTCGGCGCACAGGACGAGCATGTCGCCGCCCCGGAGGGCGGTGAGCCATCGCGCCACCGCCTCGTCGATCTGTCGCAGCGCGCGGTGAAAGCCCGGCGCGTCCTTGCGGTGCCCGTAGACCTGGTCGGTATCGACGAGGTTCGCGAAGGCGAAGCCCGCGTCCATGTCGTCCAGCAACGAGCCGACGGCGGCGATCGCGGCCGCGTTGTCGTACGCGATGCGCTCCGCGGCGAAACCGCGCCCGGAGAACACCTGGGCGACCTTCCCGATTCCCGTCACGGGGACGCCGGCCTCCGCGAGGAGGTCGACGTAGTTGGGCTCCGGCGGCGGAAGCGCGTAGTCGCGCCGTCCGTCGGTGCGCCGGAACGCCGCTGGCTCGCCCTCGAAAGGGCGGGCGATCACGCGGCCGACGCCGTGCGCTCCACTCAGGATCGACCGCGCGGTCCGGCACGCGCCGTACAGCTCTTCGCGCGGCACGACGTTGACGTGCGCCGCCACCTGGAACACGGAGTCCTGCGATGTGTAAACGATCAGGGCGCCGCTTCGCAGGTGCGCCTCGCCGTGCTCCTCGATCGCACGGATGCCCTCGACCGCACGGTTGCAGAGCACCTCGCGGCCGGTCGCGGCCCCGAAAGCCTCGATCACCGCCCGCGGGAAGCCCCCCGGATAGGTCGGCAGCGGCGGCGCCGGCGCTCCCATGAGCTCCCAGTGGCCGGTCGTCGTGTCCTTGCCCGGGCCGAGGGGATGAAGGCGGCCGTGAACGGCGGGCGCGGCGGAAGGCGCGACGCCGCGGAGCGGGACCACGTTCCCGAGCCCGAGGCGCTGGAGGGTGGGAAGCCGAAGACCGCCGACCGCGTCCGCGAGGTGCGCGAGCGTGTTGGTCCCGGCGTCCCCGTACTCCGCGGCGTCCGGGAGCGCGCCACAGCCACAGGCGTCGAGGACGACCACGAATGCGCGGCGGTCCGCCTTCACGCCGCGGTTCTAGCAGCCGGGGCTATCCGGTCGCGCGCGGGTGCGCCCGGAAGTACACGTCCTTCAGGCGCTCGCTCGACAGGTGGGTGTAGAGCTGAGTGGTCGCCACGTCAGCGTGCCCGAGCATCTCCTGCACCGAGCGGAGGTCGCAGCCGCCCGCGAGCAGGTGGGTCGCGAAGGTGTGGCGCAAGGTATGAGGGCTCATCCGGTCGTCGAGCCCCGCGGCGGCCGCGTGACGGCGCACGATCTTGTAGAGCCCCTGCCGGGTCAGCGCCTCACCGCGGAAGTTCACGAAGAGCTGCGGCACGGGGCGGCCGCGCACGAGCGCCGGCCGGCCGCGATCGAGGTAGCGGTGAAGCGCGTCGATCGCCTTGCGACCAACCGGCACGACCCGCTCCTTCGAGCCCTTTCCACGCGCGCGAAGCACACCGTCCTGGAGGTCGACGTCGCCGATCTCGATCGTGATCGCCTCCGACGCGCGCAGGCCGCACGCGTACATCAGCTCGAGGAGCGCGGCGTCGCGCACGTCGGTCGCGCCGGTGCCGCGCGGCTGCTCGAGCAGCTTCGCCACCTCGCCGCGTGAGAGCACCCTTGGCAGCCGCCGGCCGCGGCGCGGCCCGCTGATCGTGGCCGTCGGATCCGTGTCCAGGACCCCCTCGCGCCTGAGGTGGCGGTAGAAGGAGCGAAGGCAAGCCGCCTTGCGGTGGATCGTCGCGGGCGAGGCGGGCGGGCGGCCGTTGCCCTGCCCAAGGTCGGCGAGGAAGTCCGCGACGTCGGCGCTCGACGCCTCGGCCGGGGCCGTCCCGCGCGCCTGGAGGAACCGGCCGAACTGGAGGAGGTCGGTGCGGTAGGCGTCGAGGGTGTTGCGCGCGAGGCCGCGCTCGAACTCGAGGTAGGCGAGGAAGTCGAGCACGAGGTGCTCGAAGGGTCTCGCCGCCGCTGCGGGGCTGATCGTGGCCACCGCTTGGCGTGTTCGGCCGGACCCGCGGCATCCCTCGCGGGTGCAACGGTGCTGTCAGGCGATGCGCGCTGCCGGCCGGCCGCCGGGCGCGGTCAGCCGCCGTACGCCTTCAGCCACAGCAGCCCGACCAGCGTCTTGGCGTCGCGGCATGAAGCGATCACTTCGTCCAGACGGTCGAGCGGCACCGCGTCGACCTCGATCCGCTCTTCCTCGCCGGCGTCGGCGCTCTCGTCGTAGAGGTTGGTCGCCAGGTAGACGTGAACCTCCTCGTCGGTGAACCCGACAGACGACCAGTAGCGGGTGATCAGCCGCCATTCGCGGGCGCCCTTTCCGATCTCCTCCGCAAGCTCGCGCTTGGCGGTCTCCACGACCTCCTCGCCCTCCTCGTCGAGCTTCCCCGCGGGGATCTCGAGCACGGAGTCGTCGTCGACGGCCTCGCGCGGCTGGCGAACGAGGTACAAACGCTCGCCGTCGTGCGCCACGACCCCCACCGCGCCCGGGTGGGCCACGATCTCGCGGTCGGCCTCCTCGCCGTCCTCGTAGCGGAACCGGTCGCGGCGCACGGTGAAGATCTTGCCGTCGTAGACGCTCTCGCTGCCGATGCGCTCGAACGCCATCAGGCGACCTCCGCCGCCAGCACCGCTCCGCCGGCGAGGGCGGCTCGGAAGAAGAGCTCGTCCTCGGTCATCGAGCGGCCCATCGTATGCGCCGGCAGGCCGGACCGGGCGTAGCCGTCGAGGTCAGCATCGCCGACTCGCGCGCTCGCGCCCTCGGGCACGTCGATCCGCTCCCCGGGTGGGAGCGCCACGATCGCCGGAGCGAGCAGCAGCTCGAGGACCGTGCTCGTGTGGTGCGAGAGCCCGCGGTGCCGGGAACGCGCGTCCCCGGAGGACATCCTCGGCACGACGATCGCGCGGCAGCCCAGAGCCAGCGCCGCGTGGGCGGTCTCGAGCGCGGCGATCCCGCCGTGGCCGAGAGCGGTCGCCGAGCCGAGGATCCCCGGTCCCGGACCGGCGATGGCGGCGTCCCAACCGAGCGCCTCGAACCCGGTGTGGAGCGCGCCGGCGGTCGTGATGGCCTCGTGCCGCCCCCCGAAGGCCGCGCCGGCGGTCACGTGGTCGGCGAGCAAGCCCCGGTCGAGGAGCTCGGCCACGGTCCGCGACAGCTCGCCCGGGAGCGCCCCACCCGCCGTCTGCACGTAGCCGACCCGCAGCCCCGATCGCGCCGCCGCGGCGGCCCACGCCACGCACGGCAGCTGACCGTGAAGCGCGATGACCGCCACGGGCCGATCGATCGGCGTCGAGAGCTCTGGGGCGCGCTCCTCGAACGGCGCGACCGCGTGCTGCAGCGACGTGTAGTTCAGCTTCATGACGTGCGCGCCCGGCACACCCTCGCCCGCGCAGCCGCGGGTGAGGTTCACGTGCACGAGGTCAAACCCGCCGCTGCCGAGCCCGAGGTCGCGCGCCGCCACATTCACGACGACCTCGTCGCCCACCTCCACCGGTCCGGTGGTGCGCTCGTAGGAGATCGCGGGCCGCCGCTCGCCCGACACCTCGACGGTGAGCTCGGCGGCGACACCCGGCCGATCGATCGAGACGACCACTCCCAGGCGGAGCGCCAGGCGCATCACGCCGCGGCGGCGACCAGGCCGAGCGCCACCTCGAGCATCGTCTCGAGCGCCTGGACGGTCACCTGCTCGTCGGGCTCGTGGTTGCGCTCGGTGCCGTTCGCCACGTTCAGGCAGGGCAGCCCCCGGGCCTGGAACACGTTCGCGTCGCTCGCGCCGCCGGTCGGGAGCGGGCGCGGCTCGATCCCGAGCGCCTCGAGGGCGGCGATCGCCACCTGTACGGGGCGGGCCGACCGCGCCAGGCGGTAGGCCCTGAACTCCTCCTCCACGATCAGCTCGACGTCGCACTCGGCGTCGCTCGCACCCGCCGTGAGCGCGTCGACGATGCGGGCCACGGCGTCCCCCGCGCGGTCGTGGTCGAGGCTGCGGGCCTCGAGCTCGACGCGGCAGTGCTCGGCAACGACGTTGGTGGCCGTGCCGCCCTCGATGCGCCCGGCGTTGACCGTGGTGCCGCGCTCCCCGTCCGCCAGGTCCTCGGCCGCGATCACCTGGAAAGCCAGCTCGCGGTTCGCGTTGATGCCCTTCTCGGGCTCCTGGCCCGCGTGCGCGGCGCGCCCGCTGACCGTGA
>JAFAQQ010000222.1 GCA_019246335.1 Actinomycetota bacterium
ACTCGTCCCACCCGCGCGGGTCCTCGACGAGCCACCGCCGCCAGAGCGCCATCCGGTTGGCGCCGCAAAGCGGCCGGCGGTCGAAAGCATCCGGCTCGAACCCGTTGGGGGCCCAGACCACACGCTCCGGGTCGACCCCGAGCAGCCCCGGGACGCGCTCGACCGCATCCGGCGAGAGAACGAGCAGCCGCGCGCAGCGCCGGGCCCAGGCGCGCATCCGCTGCGCCCACGCGTCCGCATGGGCCCACCCCGCCGGCGCTCCGCGCTCGATCGAAGCGAGCATCAGCAGCTCGGTCCCGTGCAGGTGCCCAACCACGGGCACGTCCGGAAAGGCGCGCCCGGCGGCCTCGTTGATCGGAGTCAGGTGGTTCAGGTGGAGAACGTCGGCCTCAGCGGCGCCCGCCTTCCCGAGCTCGCCCGCCCAGAAGTCGACGAGCCGCTCGTACGCATCGTCGTCGACCTTCGCGAACACGCGGTCCGGTGCCTTGGCCCGGTCCTCGTACGACGGCTGGAACGGACGATCCGCGGCGAGTGGGTCATCGGCCTGGGCGGACTCCGTGTAGTCGACGGACCGGATCTCCACGCCGGCGTAAAACGTCGCGGCGTGCGCGGGCTCACCACGCTGGCCCAGTGAGCCCGTGAGGACGGTGGGCAGCCAGCCCGAGGCCGGCAGCGACCGGGCCAGGTAGCGCATCACCTGCGCCGAGCCACCGCGCGGGAAGAAGATGACCGCCATCAGCACCCGGCGGTTGGCTCCGGACTCCAAGGCGCGCACCCTAAAGGTCGATTGCGAATCCGCGATGACCGATTCCACGCCGGGCCCGGCGGCCGTGGGCGAATCGCTAAAGCTGAGCGGCGGCGATGCCGATCAAGGCGTTGTTACCTCAAAGCGGGGATCAGCAAGAGCCGCCGAGAGGTCAAACGGAACCCAGCCATGAACCGCCGACCCACTCGCATCCTCGGTCTCCTCGCCGCGCTCGCCGCATGTGTCGGCATCGTGCTCGGCGCGGCGAGCTCCGCGCAGGCCACGAGCGCCACGGCGACCCTCTCCGCCGGCTCGCTGGCATTCGTCTCGGCGCCGCCGAGCGTCAGCTTCTCCGCGACCCTCAACGGCCAGGACCAGAACCCGACCACGACGCAGGCCCTCGACGTGGGCGACGCCACCGGCTCCGGTTCGGGCTGGAACATCACGGCCACCTCCACCACCTTCACCGCGGGGTCCCACACCCTGTCGAACTCGGCCACCAGCGTCGCCAGCGCACCGAGCGTGGCCTGCGACTCCAGCGTGACGTGCACCACCGCCACCACGAACGTCACCTACCCCTACAGCCTGCCGGCGGCCGGCACGGCGCCCACTGCCACGAAGCTGTTCAACGCCACCGCCAACACGGGCCTGGGCAACCAGACCGTGACCCCGACCTGGAAGCTGGCGGTGCCCGCCAGCACCTACGCCGGGACCTACACCTCCACCTGGACCCTTTCCCTCGCCAGCGGACCCTAAGGGAGATCGTTGAAGCGCGCCCCCTCCACGCGCAAGCTTGCCCTCACCCTCACTCTCGCCGCGGCCCTCACAGGGCCGCTTGCGAGTGCCGGCGTCGCCCACGCCGCCGGCGGGTTCAGCGTCCGGCCGGCTGAGACGAGCCCGAGCGACCCCGCGACTCGGTCCTACTTCAAGCCGGTCATGAAGCCCGGCGATTCGCTCGTCCGGCACGTCATCGTCGCGAACGGTGGCGACCAGCCCCTCTCGCTGCTCGTCTCAGGCGTCGACGCGCTGACCGGCCAGACGACCGGGACGGTGTACGCGAACATGAACGACCCCGTGCGGAAGGCGGGCGCCTGGCTCACCCCCCAGACGCGGTCGATCACGATCCCGGCCCACTCTCAGGCGACCGTCGGCTTCGCCATCCACGTGCCTGGCGGCGCAGAGCCGGGCGACCACGTGGCGGGGATCGCGTTCCAGGATGCGCGCCAGCGCACCTCCGGCGGCCACTTCCGCATCATCGAGGTCATCCGCGAGGTGGTCGGCGTCGCGATCCGCGTTCCCGGCCCGGCCGCCCCGAAGCTCTCGCTCGGCCAGATGCGGTTGACAGGGCTGCCCGGCACGACGCTTCCTTCGGTCGTGGTCGGCGTCGGCAACGGAGGACGGCTCCTCTGCCAGCCGAAGCTTTCGGTCTCGCTTCGCGGCGGGGCGGGCCACGGTCAGACCGTCGTGCGCCAGCTCGACACCGTGCTTCCCGGCGACGCCGTCGCCTACCCGCTCCCCTGGCCGCGCACCCTGGCCAAGGGCAGCTACGCGGCGCACGCGATGATGAGCTGCGACGGCCAGACCGTGACCCGGGACGCGTCCCTGACCCTCGGGAGGAACCTGATCAGCGGCCGCGGCGGGGTCCCGACGCACCCGAGCAGCCTGCCGACCTGGGTCCTGCTGGTCGCCGTGGCGCTCGGCGGCATGCTGGCGGGCGTCCTGCTCGGCCGCCGCCGGCGGCGCGAGGAGCCCACGACCGTCCCGGCTACGGTGCCGCCCACGCCCCCGGCGCCCGCGCACGCGAGCTCGGTCGCCGTCCCGCCGCCGCCGCCTCCCGCCCGGCCGGTCACGGGCCCCGCGGCCACGCCCCCGGCGGTGGAGGACGACAGCTACCTGCTGCCGGACCCGGGCCGGATCACGCAGGCCGACCTCGACCCCACCGAGTCCTGAGGGCCCGCCCGGGGAGGACCGATCAGCGATGCTCACCCGGTCACTTGGGCTGCCTCGCCCGCGCCGGGTTGCGCTGAGCGTCGCCGCCGGCCTCCTCGTGCTGCTCGCCGCCGGCCCCGGCCGCGCCGACGCGGCCATCGCGTACACGGCGTACATCGGCAACTACGGGTCGGGAACGCTCACCCCGATCAACACGTCGACCAACGCGACGAGCTCGGCGATCTCGGCCAACTCGCCACAGGCGATCGCCATCACGCCGGACGGGACCAAGGCGTACGTCGCGAACTACAACCAGGGAACCGTCACCCCGATCACGCTTTCGACCGGCACCGCGGGATCGGCCATCACCGTCGGCACCCAGCCCTGGTCGATCGCCATCACGCCGGACGGGACCAAGGCGTACGTCGCGAACTACAACAACAACGGGTCGGGGACGGTGTCGGTGATCAACACCTCGACCAACACGGTGTCGACGACCATCAGCGTGGGGAGCGGCCCGATGGGGGTCGCCATCACGCCCGACGGCACCAAGGCCTACGTCGTGAACCACGGCTCGAACACGGTCACGCCGATCACCGTCTCGAGCAACACGGCGGGCACCGCGATCGCCGTGGGGTCGCGCCCGGACTACGTCGCCATCACGCCGGACGGGACGAAGGCGTACATCGCGAACTACGGCGCGAGCTCGGTCACTCCGATCACGGTCTCGAGCAACACGGCCGGGACGGCGATCACCGGCATCACCTCGCCCAACGCGATCGGGATCACCCCGGACGGCGCCACGGCGTACCTCGTGGAGGACGGGACGCCAGGCCACGTCGTCCCCATGACCCTGTCGAGCAACAGCCTCGGGAGCGCGATCACGGTCGGCAACAACCCCTACGACGTCGCGATCACGCCCGACCAGGCGACGGCCTACGTCCCTAACTACAACGGCAACGGCTCCGGGACCGTCACCCCGATCAGCCTTTCGACCAACACCGCCGGGAGCAACATCACCGTCGGCACCGGACCCGACAGCGTCGCGGTCACGCCCGACCAGGCCCCCGTCGCGTCCTTCACCGTCACCGCGGGCTCGGCCGGCACCGCGTCCTCATTCGACGCCTCGGCGTCGACCGTCAAGTACGGCACGATCACCAACTACCACTGGGCGTTCGGCGACGGGAGCACCGCCGACACCTCGACGGCCACCACGACCCACACCTACACCGGCGGCGGTACCTACACCGCGACGCTTACCCTGACCGATACCGCCGGTACGTCCACGACGGGCAACCTCGGCACCGGCGGGTCGGGCCACACGCTCTACAAGAACGGAAGCTCTGGCGCTCAGACGAGCCGGACGGTCTCGGTGGGGCTCGGGTGGGTGGTGGCGCCCGGCGTCCTCTCCTTCTCGAACACCCTGAACGGCCGCAACCAGACGGCTACGACGACGCAGGGCCTCGACGTTGGGGACGGCACCCTGACGGCGGGATGGAGCATCTCGCTCACCTCGACCACGTTCACGGCCGGCTCGCATTCGATGTCGAACACCTCCACCACGGTGCAGAACGCCCCCACGGACACGTGCGACTCGAGCTGCACCTCGCTGGCGACCAACTCCGTGTCCTACCCCTACGCCGTGCCCGCGGCGGGGACCGCGCCCACCGCGACGAAGCTCTTCAACGCGGCCGCCAACACCGGGGTGGGCAATCAGACCGTGACCCCCACCTTCAGCCTCTCGGTGCCCGGCAACACCTACGCCGGGAACTACTCCTCCACCTGGACCTACACCCTCTCGAGCGGTCCATAGCCACGCCAGGGTCCGCCCGAGCTGGCGATGGCCCGCGCCGAGCCGTGCGCCGCGGGCCTCAAACGATCGACGGCACCGAGCCTCCATCGACCGACCAGGCCGCGCCGGCGACGTCGGACGCTCGCTCAGAGCAGAGGAACGCGATCACCGCGGCGACCTCGTCCTCGGTGCCGAACCGCCCGAGCGGGATCTTCGAACGGGCCTCCTCCAGCGCGCGCTCGCGGTCGACGCCCTTGCGCGCAGCCGACTGGTCGGCGAGCCCGCCGGCGGAGGTCCACAGGGGCGACTCGATCGGGCCGGGGGCGATCGCGTTGACGAGGACCCCGCTGGCGGCGTAGGCGTCGGCGTAAGCGCGCGAGAGCGCGAGCTGCGCCGACTTCGCCACTGCGTAGGCCACGTTCGAGGTCGACGGGCGCTTTCCCGACGAGGAGCTGACGTTGACGATGCGCCCCCATCCTTGCTCCGCCATCAGCGGAGCCGCAGCGCGCATGAATCGCAGCGACGCCATCACGTTCAGCTCCCACTGCTCGCGCCAGTCGGCGTCGGTCAGCTCCTGGAGCGGCCGCACCCGCATCGCGCCCGCGTTGTTCACGAGGACGTCGACGGATCCAAAGCGCTCGCGACAGGCCGCCATGGCGCGCTCGCCCGAGTCCGCCCGGGTCACGTCCAGGGCGATGGTCGCAGCACGCTCGCATTCCCCAGCGACCGCCTCGAGCCTGGATGCGTCGCGCGCGACGAGCAGCACGGAGGCGCCCTCGGCGGACAGGGCGCGCGCCGCGGCGGCGCCGATTCCGCGACTTGCACCGGTGACGATGCACGCCCTGCCCCTCAGGCCGAGCTCCATCCGGGCATGATCCCAGCCCGGTGGCGTGCAGCGCCAGGAGCACCGATCTCAGGAGGAGCCGACGTGAAGTCGCACACCGTCTACCGCACCTTCGACACCGACCAGCGCCGGGAGTTCGTGCGGATCACCGAGGACGTCGAGGCCGCCGTCGAGGAGTCCGGGGTTGCCGAGGGAATGGTCCTCGTGTCGGCCATGCACATCACCGCCGGCGTCTGGGTGAACGACGACGAGCCCGGGATCCAGGCTGACGCCCTCGAGTGGCTAGACAAGCTCGCGCCCGCGACCTGGCAGCCTCCGCCGAACGACGTGGCTCGGGAGCTCCTACCCGATGGCGGGGACTACCGGCATCACCGCGGCGGCGAGGACAACGGCGACGCGCACCTCAAGAACCTGCTGGTGCACCATCAGGTCGTCGTCCCGATCACCCAGGGCCGCCTCGACCTCGGGCCCTGGCAGGCGATCTTCTACACCGAGTTCGATGGCCGCAGGCCGAAGCGGCTGGTTATCAAGGTGATCGGGGAGTAGCTGGCCGGCTCCCCCGCACGGCGTGCGGCTGCGCGGTCAGCCCTCGCCTTCGCCGCCACCGGAGACGGACGCGGCCAGCTCCTCGTGCCGGCCCTCGCAGAACTCCTCCACGATCTTCGCCGAGAACGCGGGAATGTCGTCGGGATTGCGGCTCGTGGTCAGGCCCCGGTCGACCACGACTTCCTCGTCGACCCAGTTGCCGCCCGCGTTGCGGATGTCGGTCTTGAGGCTGGGCCACGAGGTGAGCTTCATCCCGTCGACGACGCCGGCCTCGACGAGCGTCCACGGACCGTGGCAGATGGCGCCGACCGGCTTCCCGGCCTCGACGAACGAACGGACGAACGCGACGGCGTCGTCGTCGGCCCGGAGGAAGTCCGGGTTCGCGACGCCTCCTGGCAGCACCAAGCCGTCGTAATCGGACGGGTCCGCCTCCTTGACCGTGCGGTCGACGTCGAACCGCTCGCCGTGGTCGAGGTGCTCGAAGCCCTGGATCTGACCGCTCTCGAGCGAGATCAGCTGGGTCTCGGCGCCCTCGTCCTCGACCGCCTTGCGCGGCTCCGTCAGCTCCACCTGCTCCACGCCGTCCGCGGCGAGGAATGCGATCTTCTTCCCGTCGAGCTTGCCCATCCCGGCTCCTTCGCTTGGTTTGTCGTCACCGGTTAGGTACCGCGGCGCGCGACCCGTAAACCCCGTGCAGCCGCGCTGCCGGGCAGGCCCGGAGCACCAGGATCGCGATGTCGTCGCGCGGCTCCGCCACGCCGCTGTCGGCCATGGCGGCGCCGAGAACGCGGTCCGCGATGTCCTCGGCGGAGTCGTCCGCTCCGGCGCCGGCCATCTGCGCCACGTCCCGCGGCTCGCGCACGATGTCCGGCGCCGCGGCGTCGGTCACGCCGTCCGTGTACAGGACGATGCCGTCGCCGGTCTCGAGCTCGAGCCGCACCGGCTCCCAGCTCGCGTCGTCGAAGGCGCCTAGCAGCGGGCCCGGCCGGCACAGCTCCTCGAGATCGCCCGGCGCGCGCAGGAGGTAGGGCGGGGGATGTCCGGCGCAGACGAGCTCGACGCCGATCGGGGCGCCGG
>JAFAQQ010000073.1 GCA_019246335.1 Actinomycetota bacterium
TCGTCACGGCGCTTCCCGCGGCATCCTCGAGCGCAACCCGCGCCGCGCGGATCTCCCGAACGAGCGCCGCTCGGTCCCATCCCCGCCAGCTGCGGTGCTGGACGCCGTGGGCTCCAATGGCCATACCCTGCGCGGCGAGCTCGCCGACCTGCGCGGGCGTGAGGGAGCCGGGTTGGCCGAGGCGACCCGCGATGATGAAGAACTGCGCCGAGAGCCCGCGATCGAGCAGAGCCGGCAGCGCGATCTCCACGTCGGAAGCGTTTCCGTCGTCGAAGGTGACCTCGACCTCGTCGCGACCGACAACCGCGTCCAGGATCGCCGCCAGCCGTGCCTCGTCGACCCAGAATCTCGCTTCTCCGTCCGGGAGCTCCCGCCGTGGCGGCCCGACACCGTGGAAGGTGAGGATGAGCCTCCGGCCCGGGTGCCCCCCGTTCACATCCCGATGATCTCAGTGCCGCCGTAACCGGGCGCGCACGACCCGCCGCAGGCCGGCAGGGGATAGATCGGCGCCGCGCTGCTGAAGTCGCGCCCGCCCTCGAGGCGCCAGTCGGCGGTGGGCCTGTCCATGCCCATGAGCCTGCCCCACGCGGTGTCGGCCACCACGTCGCCGATCGCCAGACCGTCGGAGGAGACCTCCACCGTCTGGCCCGGGAGCACGGTGACGGGCGGGATCCCGCTGCGGATCATCCCCGGCCCCGCCACCGGGACCCGGTCGCGCACCGCGCCGTCGACCTTGAGCGTAAGCGTGCCGGGGAAGCGCATAGGCGTGTAGGCGCCAAGCGCCACGATCGTCCACGGCCTCGAGACGTTCGAAAACAGCATCGTTTGCGGGGAGCGGCTCGGGGGCCGTGCGTAGTAGAACGGCTGGCCCGCAGGCAGGGCCTGCGCGAACTCCTGGACGTAGGTCGGCAGGAAGTCGCGGCCGCGGGCTCGCCCGTACTGCCCGCCGGGGAGCGACCAGTGCCGGCCGCCGTCCGCCGAGTACCCGACGAGCTCGCGCGGGTCCAGGCCGTAGTACGAGTCGGTCGTCGCGGGGCTTCGCTCGTCGCGCCCGTTTGCGCCCTCGATCCCGGCGTTGGCGTAGAGGAAGTTGGTGGACGTGTAGTTACGCCCCGGAGCGGCGTCCGCGTTCCGTATCACGGTCGCGTACTCCTCGCCCTCCGTGACGGCGAGATCGAGCGGAAGCCGCACGACCCCCTGCCTGACGTCCGCGCCGGATCCGCGTCGACACGGCCGGAGATCGTCGCTCGCCAGCGTCCGGCTCATGTCCGGCGCTCCGCCCGGGCGGACGGGGTGGGTGGTCACGTACCAGCTCCCCCCGTTTCCCCGTCCGTAGCCGTTGCGCCCGGCCCGCCGGCAGGCCGCCCCGTTCGCTTGGATGCGTACGTCCAGCGCGGTCAGCGTGCCCGTCCGGCGCGCGACCCACCGAAGGAGGACCCACTTGGAGCGACCGTTGAGCGTCATGTTGGCCGCTCCGTCGCCCGCGGCCAGGGGGGCGGGGAGCCCGGCGTAGGGGTCAACCGGCCCCGCGCCCGTCGAGGACCCGGCAGCTTGCGGCGCTGCCGCTCCCGCCGCGACGACCGCGGCGAGCGCGAGCAGCCGGCTCAGGTGACCACGTCGGCGAGCGGGTCGCCCGCCATCTTCTCGTACTCGTTGATCGCGAGCTGGTAGTCGTCGTGTCGGCCGATATCGAGCCATAGGCCGTCGTAGGGAAACGCGCCGACGGGCTTTCCGTCCGCCAGAAGCTTCATCACGATGTCGGGGAGGTCGATCGGCTCGTCCGACGGGACGTAGCTCGTCGCGATCGGGTCGAGGATGTAGACGCCCATGCTCACGACGTGGCTGTGCTCGGGCTTCTCCTCCCAGTCGACGACGCGGCGCGTGTCGACGATCTGACCGTCCAGGTGCAGGATGCCGTAGTCGGAGCGGACGGACCGACGGTGCGTCGCGATCGTGAGCGCGTTTCCGGCGGCGCAGTGCGCGTCATAGAGCTCCCGGTAGTCGAGCGTCGTCAGGACGTCGCCGTTCATCATCAGGAAGGGCCTGTCGAAGTGACGGACGTCGGCGAGCGGACCGGCGGTCCCGCGCGGCGTGGCCTCGTGCAGGTAGGTGATGTCGACGCCGTAGTCGGAGCCGTCCTTGAACACCGCCTCGATCAGATGGGCGAGGTACCCGACGGCGAACGTCAGGTCCGTGAAGCCCGACGACGAGAGCTGCTCGACGACGACCTCGAGGATGGCCCGATTGCCGATGGGCAGCAAGGGTTTGGGAAGCACCGTCGTGAACGGCGCAAGGCGTGTGCCCCGGCCGCCCGCGAGGATGACCGCCTGCTCGCTTCCGTCCACGTTCATCGCCTGCGCAGACCCATCTCGCCGCTGTTGCGGTCGACCGCCACCTCGCGGCGCAGCAGGACGGCGACGGCCGTCCAGAGCGCGATCCGGATGTCCAGCCAGATGTTCCACCGTTCGGCATAGAGCCGGTCGAGGTGGAGCTTCTGCGGCAGGATCTCGTGGAGGTAGTGGTCCAGCGGCGCGTGCGGGTCGAGGATCGCCGACTCGCCCGCGAAGGCGAGCTGAGACAGCCCCATGATGCCCGGCCTGACGCGCGTGATCTCGGCGTAGGCGCGAGGGAACCTGGCCACGAAGTCGTGGTCCTCCGGGCGCGGTCCGATGAGGCTCATCTCGCCGCGAATGACGTGCCAGAGCTGAGGCAGCTCGTCGAGCTTGAGCCTCGCGAGCCACTTGCCGACGCGCGTAAAGCGGTCGTCCGCCTGCAGCGTGAGCTGAGCGCCGGTGGCGCGGTCGTGCATCTTCCGGAACTTGAGCATGTCGAGGTCATGACCGCGGTATCCAACGCGCCGGCACCGGAAGAAGATCGGGCCCGGCGAGTCGAGCCGGATCAGCAGGGCGACGAGCGCCATGAGCGGCAGCAGCAGGATCAACATGGCGACGGCGACGACCAGCTCGAAGCCGCGCTTGAGCAGGGACCGCTCGGCCGCCAGCGGAGCCGGCGTGCCGGTTCGGCCGTCGAAGCCGGAAAGGACCAGGCCAGTCCCGCCCGGGAGCGAAGCGGAGCGCGACGGGCGTCGCTCTTGCTCTCGAACGGCGATCTCACTCATCTGGCAACCACCGCTGGGCCGCACGCGCGGAGGCCACCTGCCTGTCCGTCCATCCGTTGACGGTCCCCTCGAACTGTTGGACATTCCGTTGCAGGGAGAAGCAGGAGTCTAACGAGCCTTCCAAAAGGTTCAAGTCCCACCCGCCGCGAGGGGCAAGTGCCCTTGCACCGCGTCAGCCGGGGGTTGTCGCGACCGCTACAATCACGCGGCCTCGGATGGTGGCGCAATCACCCGGCCGACCGGCTCCAGCCACCCCCACGCAGGGAATCACCAGCACGACCGAGTGAACCAACTCCGCGAGATGGACGCGTCAGACGGGACCGCGATGGACCGGCAGCGCCAGGCGCCAGCGGTCGAGGGGCGATCGCTGCTCGACTGGCTGCGCGTCCTCCGGGACGGCTGGCCGGCGCTTGTCCTGCTGGTGATCCTCGGGCTGGGCGCCGGCCTGATCGCGACCGCGCTGCAGTCGACGAAGTACCAGTCCAAGGCGACCATCGTCGCGGGTTCGAGCAAGGGCTTTCTCGATCCGTCCTCCGCGCAGGGCCTCGCCCCGGTCGCGGCGACGGTGACGCGCCTCGCCGGCTCCGCGGCCGTCCTGCAGGGCGCGGGAGTCCGCTACGCCGCTGCCTCGCCCAATCCCGCGGTTCGCGCGCAACGGGCCAGCAGGGCGACGTTGAAGTGGCTCGGCAAGAACCTGCGCGCCACGCAGGTGGCCGACTCGGGAATCGTCACGATCGCGGGGACGGGACCGACGCAGTCCGACGCCCGTGCCCTGACCCGCGCCGCGGTACGGTCGCTCGAGCGCTCGATCGGCACGGGCCCCGGCTCCAACGCGCCGGCCGGGCCGGGGCGCCGTCAGACGACCGCCCCCGCGGGCGGTCTCATCGTCAGGGACTTCAGCACCACGGACCAGGGCAAGGTGAGCCCGACCCCGGCCCGCAACCTCCTGCTCGGCGGGAACGTGGGCCTCGTGCTCGGGATCGTGGCCGGGCTTTCGCTCGGGGCGGCGCGCCGGCGGGTCAGGCGGCCGGACGAGATCGCCACTGAGCTCGGCATCCCGGTGCTCGGGTCGCTGCGCGTCGGACGGCTGGGGTCGGGGCTGGACCCTGGACTCAGCGCCGCGCGGGCCCGGCTGCAACGCCTGGGGCAGCGCGACCAGGGCACCATCTTCCTGCTCACCGGGACCGTGCGGCCCGAGCGGACCGCCGAGCTCGGGGAGGCGCTTGCACGGGCCTTTGCGGCCTCTTCGCGCACCGTCCTCGTCGACGCCGACCTGGCCTCGCGGAGTGCGAGCCGGCGCCTACAGCTCGAGGGCGTCCCCGGGCTGGGCGAGCTGCTTGACGGCCAGGTGACCACCGGGCCGGAGATGTTCCGGGCGGAGAACATCAGCGTCACCACGGTGAACGGCGCCGACGGGGGTGCGACCATCGAGGTCCTGCCGGCGGGGCACGCGCCGTCGGACGCCGCCGCGGCTCTCGGCGGGACCGGCTTGGTCAAGAGCCTCCAGCAGCTCCGGCTGCGCTACGACTTCGTCCTCGTCGTTGGTCCCGGGCTCGACCGCCCGGCCGAGGTGATCCCGCTGATCTCCGCCGCGGACTGGTCGGTTCTCATCACTCCGCGCGGCGAGCGCGCGCGGACGATCGAGTCGGCGCACGGGCTCACCGATGCGCTGGCCGGCCGGGTGGCCGGGGCCCTGCTCGTAAACCGGCGGTAGATGGCCGCCATACCCGCAGGCAGCACCTGGCCGCTCGTCGGCGTCGCGCGCGCCGCGCGCGATCGGCGTGTGATCGCGTGGCTGTCGGTCGGCGCCGGCGCGGCGGTCGGCCTCGCCGGCCTGCTCGGGCACGCCCTATGGCTCCTGGTGTTGGGCGCGGCGGCCGTGGTCGCTCTCCTGGCGGTGCTCGCGCCGCAGTTCCTGCTCGCGATCTTCCTGGTCGCCGGGGGTCTGAAGAAGGAGCCCGGCTTCGTCCATTCACCCGTGGACCTCACGGTGCTCACGGCGGCGGGCGTGATCCTCGCGATCGTGACGCGCGCCGTGCGGAAGGAGGGCATCCCGCGCCTCCCGGCCGCGTCGGCGCTGGGGGTCACGCTCGCCTCGTTCGCGCTGATCAGCGTCCTCTGGTCGCCTCTTCCCGTCGCCGGGCTCGACAAGGAGCTTCGCTTCGAGACCTTCACGATGGCGGCGTTCTTCGCGCCGATGATCCTGATCAGGCGACCCGCCGATCTGAGGCGGCTCATGGTCTTCGTGGTCGTCTTCGCGCTCTTCATCGCGTTCACGGCCGTGCGCGGCAAGGGCCCGCAGGCGCCGCTGATCATCGCCGGCGGCACGAGCGAGATCGAGCTCGCGCTCTACACGATGACCGGGGTCGTGGCGGCCCTCTACCTCGCCATCGAAGGCCGCTCGCGATGGCGCGTCCTCTGGCTCGTGCCCGCCCTGGTCCTCGGGAACACCGTGATCGCCGCCGGGTCGCGCGGCGTGCTCATCGCGGCCATGATCACGGTCCCGTTCATGGGGATCCAGGCGGCCCGCCGGGCGCGGGTGAAGGCGGTCCCGATCGCGCTGTTGCTGGTCGCGCTGGTGGTGGCGATCGCCTTCGGCAGCCAGCTCGCCGGCGCGGCCGGGCCGAAATACGCCGGCCTCTTCTCCGGCGGCAGCACGAGCACACGGCTGGGCAAGCGGAACTACTACCTCGAGGACGGGATCTCGATGGCGCTGGCGCACCCGCTCGGCCTCGGGGCATCCGCGTACCAGGCCGCGTACATAACCCCCTATCCGCACAACGCCCTGATCGAGGCCGTCGACGAGCAGGGCGTCATCGGCGCCGGCCTGCTCGCGGCGCTGATGATCGCCGCGTTCCGCTCCACGCTCCGTCGCCGGGGGCCGCGGATACGCGCGGAGGCAATCCTCGCGGGGGGGCTCCTGATCGTCTACACGGTGGACGCGATGGGATCGCAGTCGTTCACCCAGTTCCGCGAGCTGTGGTTCGGGATGGGGCTGGCCCTGGCCCTGCCTCGGCTCGCGCGCGCCGGCGACACCGAGCCGTAAGCCGTCTTACCGCGTCGCCTCGCCGGCGGGCTCGCGCAGCGCCTGCACGGACGGCGGGCGCGCTCGCCGCAGGAGCGCAGCCGAGGTGCCTGCGCCGTAGCTCAGGTGGAACGCGAGGATGAAGGGCGCGACGAGCAGGGCCGCCGCACTCCGCTCTCTGAGGGCGATGCGAAGCGACGTGGCGAGCCCGGCCGCGAGATGAAGGGCGAGCGCGGCCGCGGCGGCGAGCCCGAACCCGGCGGCGAGCCGCTTGTCACCAGCCGCAGCCGAGGCCCCGGCCGCCACCGCCGCCGCGGCGAGCCCGTTAACGAAGACGAGCGGCGCGAAGTGGCGCCCGCGCATCGCCCTGATGTTCTCCCGCAGGGTGACGAAGTTCCAGTAGCCGGCGCGGTACGCGTAGCGCATGAGCGGTCGGAGCCCTGGCTGGGTGCGATATCTCGCCGTGGTCTTCCACGTCAGGTACAGGCGGTGCCCCGCCGCGCGAAGGCGCTCGTTCATGTCGTTGTCCTGGTTGCGGACGAGCCGCTCGTTGTAGCCGCCGAGCTCGAGCAGGGCGTCCTTGCGGAAGATGGGGTACGCGATCGTGTCCGCGTAACCCTCCGGCGCCGTCCGGAACGATCGTCCGGAGGAGGCGAAGGACGAGCCGAGCGTCCACGTGACGAGCCGCGCGGAGAGCGATTCGTCGGCCGGCGTGGCGACGATGCGACCGCTGCACCCCACGGCGCCGTGGCGGCGGAGCTCATCGAGGCAGGTCGCGACGTAGTCGCGGTCGTAGGCGGCGTGCGAGCCGAAGATCCCCACGTGCTCCCCCGCCGCGGCCCGGAGGCCGAGGTTCAGGGCGTGAGGGGTCAGCCGGTAGGGGTTGTCGATGATGCGGAGCCGCCCGCCGCGAGCGGCCAGCTCGTTCAGGATCTCGCGCGATCCATCCGTGGAGAGCCCGTCGACGGCCAGCACCTCGATCTCGAGCCCAGGGAGGTCCTGGTCGAGGACCGACTGCACCGCTTCCCGGACGAACCGCGCCTCGTTCCTGAGCGGCATGACTACAGAAACGAGGTCCGAGCGACCCGCCCGGGGCGGCGTCATCCGGCGATCGCCGTGCGCACGCCGCCCAGCGCCGCGGCACCCCCAGCCAGCTCGGCGTAGAGCGTCAGCAGGATGCGGCGCTCCTCCTCCCAGTTGTAGAAGCACTCGACCGCCCGGCGCCCGTTCTGCCCCATGCGCTCCGCCGCTTCGGGGTCGTCGAGCATCGTCTGAATCGCGTCCGCGATCGCGTCCACCGAGGTGGGGTCGACGCATACGCCGCATTCGTACCGGGAGATGATCTCCCGCCACACCGGGAAGTCCGACGCGATCACCGGGATGCCCGCGGACATGTATTCGAACATCTTCGTGGGGTTCGCCTCCACGTAGTTCGGTATCGGATCCAGGACCACGAGCCCGGCGCGAACGCGAGCCAGCATGTCGGCCAGGGCGGCCCGCGTGACGTGGCCCAGGTACCTGACCCGCCGCCAGCCCGAGTCGCACGAGACCTCGTATTCGAGCGTGCTCGACTGAAACCGGCCGGCCAGGTAGAGCGTCGCGTCTGTTCGGTCGATCGCGCGGACCATCCGGTGCACACCGCGCAGCTCGGTGAGCGCGCCCGCGTAGCAGACCGCACGCTCGCGCTCGGTGAACGGCGTCCCGCGGACCGGGAACTCCTCGAGCATTGGGTAATTGCCGACGGTCACCGTGGTCACGGCTGTTCCCGTGAAGCGCCGCCTGACGTAGGGCTCGGCGGTCACGACCGCCGACATGAACCGGGACGCGGCGCGCTCGCCGAGGTCGGCCACGAACGCGAGGGGGCGCCGCAGCGGCGACGCGATCCACGGCTTGGTGAGTATCTGCTGCGGGAGGTGCTCGTGCGAGTCGTATACGACGAGCTTCGACCCGCGGCGGAGCATCAGCGCGATCGGGATCAGCTCCGGATCGTGGAAGTGGTAGATGTCGGCATCGATCTCTCTCGCTGCCTGGTAGACGGCGAGCGCCGTCCGCGTCATCCGGCGCACGCGCGTCGAGGACGCCGTGACGGCGTGGATGTGGACGCCGTCGCGCACGGTGTCCGCGCCCCCAGGCGCTACGAGGTGCACCTCGTAGCCCGCCCTACGCAGCGCGCAGCATTCCTTCGTGAAGATCCGCGCGTCGTCGCGCGGGTGGACGGCCGTGAGGTGCGCGACGCGCAGGGGCAGCCCGGAACCGTTACCGGCGGCGCCGGTGTCGTTCGTGGGCATTTGCTCGGTTGGAACGCGAAGCACGGCTACGCGACTCGGCCTACGACGCCCCTCGCGGCGGCCGGAGTCTCAAACCCGCAACTAGTCTAAGGCGCGATGGCGCTCCTCGCAGGCTTTGGTGCGTCCCCGCCTGCGGATATCGCGCGATGAGCGCCGCCGGGACGGGTGGGGGCGCGGCCACCTTCTCCTTCCGCCGAGACATCTCTGTCACTGTCGTCGGCCAGGTGGCGGTGCTGGTAGGGGGCGTGCTGCTGTACCGCCTCCTGGCCACCCATAAGGGCGCCTCTGGGCTCGCCTCGTACGCCCTGGTCAAGCAGATCGTCGTGTTCGTCTTCCCGGCCGTGATGCTCGGACTGCAGACCGGCGTCCCCCGCTATGTGGCGCTCAGCCGGACCGAGGGTGGCGCCGAGTCCGTCCTCGTCGCGGCGATCGGGATCACCGGGATCTCGTGCGCGGTGGTGTCCGCTCTTGCGCTCGCCTTTCCGCGCGCGACGGCCTCGCTGCTCATGGGCAGCGCGCATCGCACCAACCTGGTCGTACCACTCGTCGCCACGCTCGCGTCCACCGTCGCGCTCGAGGTGGTGAGCGGGTACCTGCGCGGCCGCCTCGACTTCCTGGTCCGCACGATCGTCCTCGTCGTAGGGGTCGCCGCGTTCCCGGTCGTCCTGCTGATCGTCATCCCGACAAGGCCAATCGGAGACCTGATCACCCTCATGGCGGTCGCGCTCATGGTCCTGTGCGTCGGCGCGGCGGTCCCGCCGCTGGTGCGCGCCGTTCGCGCCGGCCTGCGTCGCTCGCTTGACGCGTGCCGCGCCCTGGCGAGGTACGGCTTTCGCCGGATCCCGGGCGAGGCAGCCGCCATCGGGCTCTTCACGCTGACCCCGATCGCGGCGGCGCACGTCGCCCCGCTGCGGCAGGTGGCCTACATCAGCGCGGGCATGCAGGTCCTGGCCATGATCAGGATCGCGTTCCAGTCGATCGGCTTGATCTTCCTTCCGGTCCTGACCCAGCTGTGGGAGACGAACCGAGAGACCGCCCGGCGCTACGTCGGGCTGCTCACAACGTGCGCCCTACACGTCGCGCTCTTCGCCACGCCGCAGCTCCTGCTGTTCGCGGACGTGGCGATCAGGGCGTGGCTCGGCCCGTCGTTCGCGCACGCCGGGCACGTAATCCGGCTGATGATGCTGCCCGTCCCCGTCTACGTCTTCTATCTCCTCCTGCACGTCTCGCTCGACGCCGCGCTGGTGCGCTCCTACAACTCGCGGAACCGGGTGATCTCGCTCGTCGTGGCCGCCGGCCTCGCCGCCGTACTGCTCGGGTTCCACGTGGACAAGCCGATCAACGCCATCGCCTGGTCGTTTGCGATTGGCGTCCTGGCTCTCGGGGCGCTCACGCTGCGCTCTGTCCAGAGCGTGTTCGGCATAACGATGGAGGGCGCGGCGGTCGCCCCGGCGGTGGGCCTGAGCGCGGCCGCCGCAGCAGCGGGGTTGGCGCTACGGGCGACCATCCTCGGCCCCGCACATTCCATCCTCGTCCTCGTGCCCCTGCTCGCGCTCGAGCTCGCGCTCGGAGCGGTGTACGTCGCCGGTCTGGTTCGGGCCGGGGCGGCCTGGCCCGGCGAGCTCTGGCTACGGCTCGCGCGGAGGCCGGGTTGACGCCTGGTGCTAAGAACTGCGTCCGTGGCAGCCGCAGGCCCGACCGCGACTCCGCCGGCTCCGCGGCCGCGACGGGCGCGCGTGACGGTGGTCTCCACCGGTCACGACGCAACCGACCACCGCATCTTCGGGAAGGAGGCG
>JAFAQQ010000023.1 GCA_019246335.1 Actinomycetota bacterium
CGGCGTTTAGCCCGGACGAGCGTCGGGTCGCGCTGCCGCTGCTCTTGATGGCGCCCTTCCTCTTCATCGCCGGTGTCGGATTCGCTTATTTCGTGGTCCTCCCCGCCGCCCTCCACTTCCTGCTCCACTTCAACAGCCACCAGTTCAACACGCAGATCCGCGCGCGCGACTACTACGGCTTCATATCGATGACGCTGCTCGCGTGCGGTGTCGTCTTCCAGCTCCCCGTGGGCATTCTCGGGCTGGTGAAGGTCGGCGTCACCTCTCCGGCGAAGCTACGGCGCAACCGCCGCTACGCGGTCCTCGTCTGCGCCGTCATCGCAGCGGCTCTGCCGGGGGTCGACCCCGTGTCGATGCTGCTCGAGATGGTCCCGCTGGTCGTCCTGTACGAGCTCAGCATCCTGCTTGCGGTGGTCTTCGACCGCCCCGGTGCCGCGGCGACCGAAGCCGCCTAGCTACGTCCGGATCGTGATGATTGGCGGCTCGGTTGGCTGCGCAGCGCCCGCCTCGCCCTCGCGCGTGACGAGCACGTGGTCGCTGCCCCGCAAGCCGTAGGGTAGAGCCGCTGCACCGGCGCCGTCGGCCATGACTCCAAAGAGAGCGCCCGCCGGCCGAACGTCACCCTTGCGCTCGAGCCAGACCTCGTAGATTCTGCCGGCGCGGAGCGTCGGGAGACCGTGGACGCGCAGGACCGGCTCGCCCGCTCGCGGGATGTCCAGCTCCGCCGTCGCACCCGGAAGGGCCACCTCGTCGACGTGACCGGCGAGCGTGCGCCTCTCGGGGGCGCTGCCGTTAAGGTGGCCGATCGCGATCGCCGCCGCCGCGAGCAGGACGATCGCCATCGAGACGGCGAGCGGCGCCCGCGGCCGCAGCACGGCCAGCGGAAACCTGTGCTTCCGGCCGCGCGCGCTCGCCAACGATGACGGCGGCACGTCGGCTCGGGCCTGATCGAGGAGCGCGCGTCGAAGCGACGCAGGCGGCCTGACCGGGTCGGCGGACCGCGCAAGCAGATCGGCGGAGTGGGATAAGCGGGCGGCCTCCTCCTGACACTCCGCGCAGCCCATCATGTGGCGCTTCAAAGCTTCTGCCTCGAGTTCCGGCAGCGCGCCGAGCACGTACGCGGCGACGTTGTCGATGTAGCGCTGGTGCTCGCTCACACCGCCACCTGCTCTTGGAGACTCGCTCGTAGCTTGTCGAGGCCCAGCCGCATCCGCCCCTTCACGGTGCCGAGCGGGAGCTCGAGCATCTGCGCGATCTCAACGTGCGTGAACCCGCCAAAGTAGGCAAGCTCGATTATTCGCCCCTGGCCGTCGGGCAAGGCGGCGATCGCGTCGCGTATCCGCCGTGCCTCTTCGCGGCGGGCGGCCTCGACATCGGTGCGCTCAGGGGCTTCGTGCTCCTCTTCAAGTTGTTCCGAATCTGCCCAGCGCCTGCGCCTTACGCCGTTTCGGCGAAGCGCATCGATGCTGCGGCGATGAACGATCCAGGTCAGCCATGTGCGCACGCTGCCCCGCTCCGGCTGGTAACGGAAGCGGCCGCGCCACAAGGCGAGGAAGGTCTCCTGTGCGATGTCCTCGGCCTCGAGGCGGTTGCCGAGCATCCGGTAGGCGAGCGAGAAGACGGGACCGCCGTGACGGTCGTAGACCGCCTCGAACGCGTGGACGTCGCCACGCCTGACGAGCTCGAGCAATTCCTCGTCGGCCAGTCGATGGATGTGCGCCTGCCCGCTCACGTGTAGCCCGCGCTTCCTGATCGCGTGGGCTTCCGTACGCGCTAGTGGGCGCCGCAGATCACTCTTCGCGGGGCGCTTGGCTACTTCACGACGACAACCGCCCGCATGAAGGGGTGGAAGTCGCAGTGGTACTGGAACGTGCCCGCCCGGTTCAGGCGGATCGACACACGCCTGCCCCGACGGACGTTGCCGGTGTCGAAGGCGCCGCCGTCAGCGGTCGCGGTGTGATCCGCCGAGTCGTCGTTCGCCCACGTGATCGTTGCGCCACGACGAACCGTCAGATTCGCCGGCATAAAGCGAAAGGACGCGATGCGCACGACCTCCGATGCGCCGCCCGTGGCAGGCGTGTGCTTGCTGTGACCGCAGCCGACCCCGAGGACGGTCGCGGTGAGCGCAGTGGCAGCCAGTGTTCGAGACATGTTCACGGCCCTTCCATCCCTTTCGCATCGTCTCGCCGGGCGGATCACCTCGAAGGCGATGTCGTGAGCGCCAAGTGATCCAAGGCCTCGGGTCGTGCGTTGACAGACCCGAGGGTCGAGGGCCGGCAGCGGCGGCTCGATCACCTGAGCGACGACGAAGGGAAGACACGATGGCCGAAACCCGGGTCCAGTACGAAGCGTCCGGGCCCAGCGCGATCGAGGATCTTGCGCGCGACCCGGCTTCGCGCAAGCGCTTTCTGAGCATGGTCGGCGGCGCCGGCGGTGCGAGTGCTTTCGCCCTGTTCCTCGCAGCCTGCGGGAGCAGCAGGAAGAAGACGACCGCGACCACCACCTCGACCACGAGCGCGGCGAAGCCCGGCGGCGGCGATCTGATGATCGTGAACTACGCGCTGACGCTCGAGTACCTCGAGACCGCGTTCTACAAGGACGTCATCAACAGCGGGCTGTTCAAGGGCGCGCAGCTCGACACGATCAAGACCTTCGGCGATCAGGAGGCGCAGCACGTCTCGGCGCTCGAGGCCGCAGTGCAGAAGCTCGGCGGCACGCCAGCCGCCAAGCCGAAGACGAAGTTCCCGCTCAAGGACGCGAACAGCGTCTTGCAGCTCGCGGCGACCGTCGAGAACCTCGGCGCCGCCGCGTATCTGGGTCAGGCGGGCAACATCCAGAGCAAGGAAGTCCTCGCAGCCGCGCTATCGATCCACAGCGTCGAAGCGCGCCATGCGTCAGCGCTCAACACGTTGCTCGGCAAGGACGTGCAACCCGACGGGGCGTTCGCCAAGCCGGCCTCGATGAGTGAGGTGCTCCCCAAGGTCAAGCCGTTCATCGTCGGCTGATGCGTGTACCGACAGAAAGAGAGACGACCATGTCAGATCCAAAGCTCGCCGCATCGGGGCTCACCGGCGTCGAGGTCCACGGCATGACCCGCAGTGCCTTCATCCTCCGGGGGGCGCTCGCCGCGGGTTCCGTCTACGGCGCCGCGACGATCGGCCCGTTCGTCGGGCAGGCGCTCGCGATGAGCGGCGGCGACGTCGACGTCGTCAACTTCGCGTTGACGCTCGAGTACCTCGAGGCGGACTTCTACAAAAAGGCCCAGGCGCTCGGCTTGAGCGGCACCGCGATGAAGCTCGCCAAGGAATTCGGCGACGCCGAGTCGCAGCACGTCGACGCGCTGACTCAGACCGTCAAGAAGCTCGGTGGTGCGCCGGCGAAGAAGCCGACGTTCCAGTTCCCGATCAAGGACGAGCAGAGCTTCCTGATGCTCGCTCAGACGCTCGAGGACACCGGAGTGAGCGCATACAACGGCGCCGCCCCGCAGATCCAGTCGAAGGAGGTGCTCGGCGCGGCGGGATCGATCGTCCAGGTCGAGGCTCGCCATGCCGCGGCCATCCGTCTTCAGCGGTCACAGCCACCGGCGCCGGCGGCGTTCGACAAGACGCTGCAGAAGCCGGAGGTCTTGAAGGCCGTCAAGCCGTTGATCAAGGCCTGAGCGGACGAGCCGTCTCCCCCCGCTCAGGGTCCGGTGGTACGGGCGCGGTCGCCAGACGTGGGCGGCCGCGCCCCCTCCCCACCGTGCCGTTACGCCCCGACGGTCGGGCGCGGGCACGCACAGGGGGCGGGTGGCAATGGCGAAGGGTGTTACGCGGAGCGGGTCGCCGCGCGGCGAAGACGACGGACGCGCAATCTGCTTTCGCGCCATCAGGAGCATCGACGAGTCAAGTCCCAGGACGTGGTGTAAGAGCAGAACGCTCACATCGCCGGTAGGACGTTCAGCTGCTGAGACTGCCGTGAGCTCTCGCACCTCCTGTTCTCTGGACGAACGCCAGCGGCAGAGCCACCGCCAGCGCCCGGATTGCGAAGCTCAGGCTCTGACCATGCGTAGTGCGGTTGGCCTTCCCCAAGGCGGGCCCAAGGTAGGGCCTCGCGTACTCGTCTGGTGGGCTTGCGTTCGCGCTCCAGGCTGTCGTACCTAGTCGGGCATCTTCTTCTTTCCGTCTAGGTCTCGCCGCTCCAGGCCCGTCGACTGCGTTCACGCAGGTGGGGCGGATCGCCGCTTCGCATGTCCACGTTCTCGTGCTCGAGGTTTATGCGAGCGGCTCAGCGGCTCGCGCAGTCGAGGCACTCGAACCAGACGCAGACGTGCGCGTTGCCCTTGATGCCCCAGCGGTCGGCGACCTCGTCCACAATCAGCAATCCGAGCCCGCCGGGCTCCGCTAAGTCCGGCTCCGTCGGCTCCCAAGCGAACATTGCGCTAGCGCCGCACACTTCGCCGCGAACCCGCTGATCCGCGAGCTCGAGCGCGAGTCTGAGCCTGCCTGCCCTTGTTTCTTCGCCGTGTACCACGGCGTTTGTGACTAGCTCCGATAAGACGAGCCCAACGCGCGCCTCCGCATCGCGGCTTAGTTGCAGCTCTTTAACGAGCTCGCGAGCCCGCATCGGCGCCTTGGGCTCCGCTGTCAGATCGCGATTTACGACCGCGGTCACATCGGCCTCAATACCCGAAACGGGGCGACTCAGCCATCGACGCGTGACCTGCACCGCTCGCATGGAGCCCGCGAGCTTCATCGACTCAGCGACGATCGGCGTGCTCGTCGCGGCGAGCAAGTGCCTGCGCCCCGTGCGCGGCGCGATCGCGCTCGTCTGCAGGGATCGCCTGACGACCAGGATCCTCGAGATCAGCGGAATCGACCCCGCGTTCGCCGTCTGCGACTCGCGGCCCGCCGCGGTATCGCGCCTGCGACGGCTTGCGATCGCCGATCGGGAGCCCGCCACGACAGACGCCGGTCGGGCGATCGCCGAGGACGACTGCTCACCCGAAGCGCACGCATCTCGTGGCGAGGCGGCCTGGCAGACAACGCGGCGGCAGATCGCCGAGCGCAACGCCGCGGCCCGCCGGCGTGCGCAGGTACAGCGCAACGCACACGAGCGGCGGATCGCGAGCTCGCGCCGCGACGACGACTAGCTACTCAGGCCTCGCTCCCGCGGAGCCGGTGCTTCGGGCAACGCGGACGCCTGCTCCTCGACGGAGAGCGCCGGCCCGTGCCCGTTGCCGCTTGCGGCGAGGCGCTCGACGATCAGGATCGCGACGTCGTCGCGCTGTGCACGACCCTGGAAGTCCGATAGCGCCTGCCGGATCCGATCGAGGAGCTGTTCCGCAGAGCTCGCCGCCGCGCTGAGCGCATCGAGCAGGCGATCCTCGCCGAAGCGCTCGCCGTCGCTCGCCGCATCGGTCACGCCGTCGGTGTAGAGAACGAGAAAGTCGCCCCGGCTGAGCTCGAGCGTCTCCTGCGGATACTCGCTGTCGTCGTCGACACCGAGAATCGTCGCGGTTTGGCCGATCGGGCGCGCTTCACCCGCGCGCACGAGGATCGGCCGCGGATGGCCCGCGACCGCGACGGTCGCCTGCGCGCGCCCGTCGTCTTCGCAGAGGAGGACGCACGCCGCCGAGAAGAGCGCCAGGCGGCCCTCGCGGCGGAGTTCCTCGTTTAGGTGCTCGAGCGCAGCGTGCGGGCTACCGGTCAGCGTCGCGGCGGTGCGGATGCTGTAGCGGGCGAGCGAGGTCAGCGCCGCCGCCGGCGGACCGTGGCCGACGACGTCGCCGATCACGAGCATCCAACCGCGGCCGGCGAGGAAGACGTCGTAGAAATCGCCGCCAACCTCGTCGGCGCGACCGGCGGGTCGGTATAACGCCGCGGTGTCCCAGCCCGGCAGCTCCGGGATCGGCGGCGGGCGCAAGCTCGCCATCAGCGTCGTCGCGGTCCGCGCGCGCTCGGCGTAGAGGCGCGCGTTGTCGATCGCCATTCCGGCGCGTTCGGCGAGCTCTTGCGCCAGCTCGAGGTCGCGCGCGCTGAAGCGTCGGCGCGAGTCCGTCGTCGCGAGCGTCAGCGCGCCAACCGTTCGGCGCCGCGCCTTGAGCGGGACGACCATCAGCGATGTGATCCTGAGTTCGCGCAGGAGCTCGAGCTGGTCATCGTCGCGCGCATAGGCGGCGAGCTCTTGCTCGCCGACCTCGACCTCGAAGACGACGTGGCCGGAGGCGATCACGCCGGCGGTCGTGTGGTCGCGTCGCGCACGCTCCGAATACCGCGAACGCAGCGGGCCGAGCTCGACGGCACCGGCGTCGGCACTCGCCCGCGCCATCGTGGCGACCGCACCAGCGGCGGTCGGGACGTCGACCGCGCACCAGTCCGCGAGCTCGGGAACCCCAAGGCGCGCGATCTCGCGCAGCGTCTGCTCGTAGTCGATCGACGAGGCGAGCAGCTCGCCCGTGCGCGCGAGCACGCGCTGTCTGCGCTGCGCCTCGACCTCGCCGCTGATATCGCGGATGAAGCCGACGTACGCCGCCGGGCCCTCGCCGCGCAGACGCGTGATCGTTAGCGCGACCGGGAGCTCGCTGCCGTCGGCGTGCAGCGCCGGCAGGTCGACGCGGCGGCCAAGGATGCGCGACTCACCGCTCGCGCGCAGGCGAAAGAGCCCGGCGCGGTGCGCGGCGCGCAGGCGCTCTGGCACGATCAGCTCGGCCAGCTCGCTGCCGAGCACCTCCCGCGCTCGATAGCCGAACATCTGCTCGGCGGCGGGGTTGAAGAGCCGGATGTAGCCGGTCTCGTCGATCCCCACGAACGCAGCCGGCGAGGCCTCGACGACGTCGGCGACCGCCGCGAGCGTCTCATAGCGGCGGGCGGCGCGCTCGCGCCGCTCGCGCCGCAGCGCCGCGTAGTAGGCGAGCGCGCCGCCGACGACGACGATTACGAGCCGGATCAGCCACGCGCTACCAAGGTCGTCGTGCCAGACGCCGCTCAGCGCCGCGAGCACGATCGACACCGCAGCGCCGAGCGCCGTGAGCGCGGGCGTCACGAAGATCGCGAGCAGCAGCGGCGTCACGAGGTAGGTGCCGGCGATCGAACCGACGGCGGCGTCCGCGACCGCGAGCGCCGCGTCGAGCGCGATCCCGACGAGCAGCCAGCGGCTGGCTGTGCGAGTGATCCCGAGCCGAGCGGCCATTTCGTGTGTGGTACCCGGCGCTAGCCGGAGGGCGCGTCCGCGAGGGCGCGGACGGCCTCATCGCGCGACGCACAGATCGAAAACAGGCGGTCGTAGCCCGTGATCTCGAATACGCGCATGACCGCACGGTGCGAGCAGACGAGCGCGAGTTCGCCGCCGGCGGCGCTCAAGCGCTTCGAACCGGCGACGATCACCGCGAGCGTCGTCGAATCGATGAAAGTCGCCTCGGAGAGGTCGATGACGATCCGTCGCTTACCCGCGTCGAGCGCCTGCCGCAACGCGTCCTCGAAGCGCGGCGCCGTGTAGAGGTCGAGCTCGCCGCCGAGCGAGATCAGGCGGGTCCGGTCGTCGAGGTCATGATCGCTGATGTGGTAGTTCACCACCGGCGCCTCCGATTACCGACCGCGGGTCCGCGCCAGGCCTGCAGGTGAGTTGGGGCCAGTGGCCGGTGGCGATCGATCGCCGCGCTGTCTGTGCGATCGGCATTCGATCCCCTCGTCGCGTGATCATGGTCGCCGAGCCGCTGGCCGTCAACGACGGGGCCCGCTGCGGCGGCTGCGCGCCCTTTGACGGCGGACGTCGCGGACGGATCAGATCTGCGGACCGGGGCCTGGCGGAATCGGCGGCGCGCGGAGGCCGAAACGGTGACGTTGCTCGCCGCGGGGGGCGCCGATTCTTCGCTCATTCCGCGGCGGGGCCGTGATCGAGGGGAGGCCGCCCGCCTCCGTCACCGGGCTGACGCAGCGCTCGCGCGACGCTTAGTCCGCCGCCCGCCGGGTAATAGCAGCGCACTAGGCTCGCAAGGTGGACTCGGAGGTGGGGGAAGTGATGAGGAGCAAAGCGTGTGCGCGTCGGCGGATCGGCGTGTTGACCCTGACGATTGCCGCCGCGCTGCTGGCGGCTCTGCCCGAGCTGAGCGCCGGCGGGCCGATCGGCGGCGGCGAGCTACCGGCGCTACCGACGCTGCCATCGGTCGGTGGGACGGCCGGCCCGAGCGGTAGCGGCGCGGCACCGACGAGCGCGCTGGCGCCCGCTTCAGCCGCTGCCGGGTACGCGGGCGCCGATCCCGCCTATACGCCCCCCCTGCACGGGACCGCCGCGCACGGCCAGGGGACGGTCGCGACCGTCGGCACCGGTGAGACGACGACCGGCGGCGGCCCGGTCAGCGGGAGCCCGGCCGGCGGCAGCAACGAGATCGTCGTCGGGCGCGCGCGCGGAGAACAGGGCTCAAACGGCGACTATCACGGGCACATCACGATCGCGGCGCTCTTCGGCACCGAGCTCCTCGGCGTCGACAGCACGCCGGGCGGCGGACGGCAGACGACCGGCGCGCTCGCGGGCATAACAGCCGTGACCGATCCGCTCAACTCGGCGGTCCTCGCGGCGCTCTGCTCGAGCTCCGGTGGCCAGGTCTGCGTCCAAGTCCTCGCTGCCGATTCGAGCACGACCTCATCCGGGTCCACGAATCACTTCTCCGCGGCGAAGGCATCGCTCGGCGGCGCGAGCGGCGTGACCGCGACGGCGGCCGAGTCCGATGGCGACGTCAACCAGACCTCGAGCTGCCAGACGGCGCACGGCCACTCGCGCGTCGCCGGCGTCAGCGCTGGTGGCTCGACGCTCGCCAATGTCGCGGAATCGACGAGCGATTCGCAGGCCTGCCGGGGGTCCTCGCCGAGTGCGACGAGCTCCTCGCAGGTCGTGAACCTGCTCGGCAGCGGGGTGCCGGTCCCCGCCGCCGGCTGCGGCAACGGGACGCCGAACACGAACTTCGCGCTCGGACCGCTGCTGACGATCGTCTGCAACGCGAGTGACACGAACGGTGCCCAGGCGAGCGTCCCCTACGACGTCCGCGAAGCGCTCACGACCTTCGCCCTGCAGACCGGCAGCACGGCGGTCTTGAAGGCCACGACCGCCGCCGCGGAGACACACGCCATCGCTCCCGCCGCCCCGAGCAATCCGGGCACTCCCGGAACGCCGGGCACGCCGGGGACCCCGGGCACCCCGGGCACCCCGTCTCCCCCCGGCACCAGCGAGGTCAGTCAGGTCTCCGCCGGGGGCCCTGGGATCGCGCTCGAGCCCGGACCCACAGCCGCGGCCGAGGCCACGGGCGCTGGCCTACCGCGCACCGGCCTCGACCTGCTGCTGATCGCGCTCGCGGGTACGGCCGCCCTCGGCAGCGGGTTGGCGATCCGGCGGCTCGCTGACGCACGTCGCTTGGCTTGACACTCGGCCCAGTCCTTGGAGCTCTGGCTCGGCAGCCGTCCGCGCCTCCTCGTCGTTGGGTGTGCGCTCGCCGTCGTCGCGCTCGCGGCGCTCGTGGCACTAGTACGTGACCTCTCGCACGGGAGCGGGCGGGCCGCCTCATCGACGGCGCTGCCGGTTTTCTCGAGGCCGATCCGCGATCGCGAGGCGCACGCGAGCGTGCGGGCGGCGCCCGGCTGGAGCGCGAGCCACCGCGATCGCAGCCTCGCGCTTCGAAGCCCTGATCGGCTCGCGGTTGTGACGGTCGCGGCGCCGACGCCGGCTGGGCGTGTGGGCGCGCTCATCCCCGACGCAACCGCCGCACTCGCGGCGCGGTGGCCCGGCGCACACGTCGGTACGGCTCTGGCTCGGCAGCTCGCCGGGCGTCCCGCAGAAGCCGTACCGGTCTTCGCGGACCGTCGCCGCGCGCTCGTGATCGCCGTCCGAGGCCGCCGGCTTGCCTATCTCGTCGAGGTCTTGACTGTCGCGGGCGCGCCGACCCGGCGTTTCGTCGAAGCCCAGCTGACGCTCGCGACGCTACGCCTCGACGACTGACGCAGATCCGGGCCGCGGTACGCGTCGTGGGCGCGGCACGTGGGGCGTTGGCGAGAACGATCCCACCTCGCGATGCCCGGAGCGCGGCCGTGTATCCGGGAAGCAGGGAGAGGCACCGCCGCTGCGGCCAAGGATTGGCGCGGTTGCGCAGCGATAGCCCGACACGCGAGGGACGGATCCCAGCGGAACAGCCTGCGCGCAAGCGGAGCACGGCTCGCTCGGGCTGCCCTGTGGGCGCCGCTCGTCCAGCGCCGTCCCTCCTAGTCCGGATTGCTCTGGGACGAAACACGACCAAGCGGCATCAGCGGAGACGGAGTTAGCCGGGGATCCTGGCGTTATCACTGCTGTATCACCAAGCAGGGGATACACCCACGGGCTCGGGATTGCCCCCAAGGCTCCCGGCGGCTCAGGAGCGACGGAAACGGCGGCGTTGCGGGACTTTCAGACCGAAGGCCCCGACGGAATGCCGAGGCCTTCGAGTAGCGGGGGCGGGATTCGAACCCGCGACCTTCGGGTTATGAGCCGCTCTTGCTTGCTTAGCTCTCAACCCCGCTCTATCAGGCTACGTCCGTTTTCGTCGATAGGCAAGCGGGTTTCCGGCCATCGGCCGTCTGGCTCCGTCCGGCCCGGACTCGGCCGATTCGGCCCGCTCGACAACCGCCGGTTATCACGTCGATATCACGAAGAGGCCAAGCATTCGGGCTGGTTGCCGAGGGGACATCTGAGCCGGAACCCCTTAGATCCTGCCTCACGCGCGCGTGTATACAGGCACTATGGACCGGGTCCGGTCGTCGCCGCGGCGTTGAGGCCCTGGCCAGATCGGCGTACCCTAGGAAGGCAGAGGTCGCATGGCAGACGAACGCGAATTTGAGGTCATCTTGCAGCCTGAAGCCGAGGGCGGCTTCAGCGTGTCCGTCCCCGCGCTGCCGGGCTGCGCCAGCCAAGGCGATACCCGCGAGGAAGCCCTGGCCAACGTCAAAGAAGCGATCGAGGGCTACCTCGAGTCGCTCGGGGCGCACGGCGATCCGATTCCGGAACCGCCCCAGATCACCCGCGTGACGGTCGGAGCGTGAGTGCCCGCCTACCGGCGGTCAACCCTCGCAAGCTAATCCGGGTGCTGGAAGGTGAGGGCTGGCAGCTCGATCGCATCAAGGGCAGCCACCACGTCTTCCGCCATCCAGAATCGCCTAACCGCGTGGTCGTGCCGGTCCATCGCCGAGATCTTGCCCCCGGCACCTTGAACACCATCCTCAAGGGCGCCGGTATCACCCGCGAAGAGCTTCTGAAGCGACTCAAGTAGTGCTCCCCGGCTCAGCACCGCTCGACCTGCGTGGGCTCACCAGGCGGGGCGGCGGCGGTAAGCAGCTTGCCGGTTCCGTCAAAGACCAGGCTGCGTACGACCGTACGCTCGTGGTCACGTCATTTCCAAAAGCACCGCCACCGGGTTGGCCGCCGTTGCCCTCCTCCTCGCAATAGATCGAGTGCGAGCCTTTGGGGAGCTGGATGCCCCAGGCGTAGCCCGAGTAGTAGTTCGCGATGGTGACCTGGATCCGGTCACTGCGTCCGAGCCAAGTTGCCGGCGTTTAGAGCCTTGAGCGGTCGCGCGAGCGCCGCGCGTTACGCTGCTTCAGCGACGGGACGCAGTCGCATCAGCGAACGGCTGATGATCCGCGAGACGTGCATCTGCGAGATGCCGCAACGCACGGCGATCTCCGACTGCGTGAGGTCGTCTTCGAAGCGGAGCCTGAGGATTAGCCGGTCGCGCGGCGGCATCGAGGCGATCGTCGGGCCCAGCGTCGCCGCAGTTTCGACCTGCTCGTAGGCGGCATCCGGTCCGCCAACGGTCTCGGCGTAGCTGCGGGACTCATCTTCGGCGCCTTGCGGCTGATCGAGCGAGAGGGCGTCGAACCCGTGTGCGGCGTCGAGCGCCTCGAGCACATCTTCGACGGGCGCGTCGATCACCGCGGCGAGCTCAGCTGGCGAAGGCGAGCGCTCGAGCTTGCGGACGAGCTCAGAAAGCACGCGATTGATCTGGATGATGCGCTCCTGAACGCCGCGCGGGACATGGACGGCCCAGGCGGTATCGCGGAAGTGGCGCTTCAGCTCGCCGACGATCGTCGGCACCGCGAACGTCGAGAACGCTGTACCACGCGCCGGGTCATAGCGCGCGAGCGCCTTCAGCAGCCCGAGCGATGCCACCTGCACCAGGTCTTCGATGGGCTCATCCGGCCGCGCGTAGCGGCGGGCCAGCTGGCGCGCGAGCGGGAGGAAACGCTCGATGACCTCGGCACGGGCGGCGCGGTCTCCGCGCTGGTAACGCTCGATCAGGACACGGTCGCTCCGCGCGCGCTCGGGCATCGGTCGCAAGACGCGACGGTCGCAGTGCGGCCCCTCTGCTATCGCTGTGCGCATCGCTAAC
>JAFAQQ010000072.1 GCA_019246335.1 Actinomycetota bacterium
CGCCGCCAGATCCGAGGTGAGCCAGTTGGCCTGGGCCGACCCCGACGCGCACGAGACGGAATTGCAGTCGCTGTTCGAGTTCAGCGCGACGATGTGCCAGTCGCCCAGGTCGTAGCTGTAGTAACCGGTGGTGCTCGAGCCGAACGCCCCCGTCGAGCTCGGGTCGAAATACCCGAAGTAGCCGGGTGCCGTGTCCGTGCTGCCGCTGGGGGATTTCGGATACTCGTGGTTGCCGGGCACGGGCTTGGTGCGCGACTTGAACGCGCCCCAGGTCTTGTCGTACCAGCCCATGTAGTCCTCGAGGCTCGTCTGGGTCTCCCCCGCGCAGGTGTCCTCGTACTCGTTGTCGCCGAGGGCGGCGACGGTCCCCGAGCGGGCCTCGATCAGCGGGGAGGTGGCGGACCCGTCCCCGAGCGTGCCGCCGTTGGGGCACGGCGGGCCCGGCGGCCCGGCGATGTCGCCGGCGGCCAGAAGCGTGGTCGGCACCGTGAACGTGCTGGTCGCCGTCCCGATGTTGCCGGCCTGGTCGCTCTGGCTGACCTGGGCCGTGTAGGTCCCGGGGTCGAAGGGCTGGGCGCCGGCGGACCACTGACCCACGCTGATGGACGTCGACGGCGTCTGGACCGGGGTGCCCGTGGCGCTGCCGCCCGGATAGATCTTCAGCGTCACCGATTGCACGTCCGTCGCCGCGGTGCCCGCGTGCCCGGAGAACGCCAGCAAGTCGGTCGTGGAGTTGCTCGCCGGCTGCGTGATCGTCACCGCCGGCGGGGTCGTGTCGACCGATGTGGTCGCGTCCGGCGGCGGGCTGGGAGGGGCCTCGGCGTTGCCCGCCCTGTCGTAGGCGATCGTGTAGAAGGAGTAGGCGCCGTCGCCTTCGCCGGCCGTGTAGCTGAACGTCCCTCCGCCGGCGCCCGGGGACGTATCGGTCAGCTTCAGCGAGTATTGCGCGTCCTGCGGGCCCTTCACCCACAGCTCGACCCTGGCCAGCCCGGAGCCGCCGGGGTCGGACGCGGTGTAGGTCACCTGGATCGTGTCGGAGTTGATCGTCGACGGCGCGCTGGCGCTCGAGGTCGGCGCCTGGGTGTCGACCTTCGCCGCGGGCGAGGTCTTCACCGGCTCCTGGTTTCCGGCCTTGTCGGTCGAGAAGTACTTGATCTGCTCGCCGTTCTGGAGGAGCGGCTTGGCGGTCGGGTCGTAGACGCTCGAGCTCGCGGTGGGGTCCGGGGGGCTCACGCCGGTCGTGTAGTACGTCTTGTCGACGCCGGACCCGCCCGGGTCGCTCGCCGTGAGCGTCACCGCCACGGCGTGGTTGACCCAGGCGGTCGGCACGTCATCCGTGGTCGTGGGCGCCTGGGTGTCGAGCACGGCGACCGCGTTCGGCGATGAGGGGGGAGCCTGGACGTTCCCCGCCGCGTCGTAGGCGCGCGTGTAGAACGCGTAGCCCCCGTCGCCGTGGTTCGCCAGGTAGGAGAAGTGGTGACCGCTCGGCGCGGGGGACGCGTCGGTCGCGACCAACGTGTACGAGCTCGACCCCGGCGTTCGCGCCCATAGCTCGACCCGCTTGAGCGGGCTGCCGGTCCCATCCGCCGTGTAACCGATCGGGATCGTCGTCGTGCGCGTGAACGCGGGCGCCGAGGCCTTCGACGTCGGTGGAACCGTGTCGAGCGCCATCACGTGGAGCAGCTTCTTTGCAGGCCGGCAGTTGTTGGTCTCGTCGCTCTCGTCGACCTTCCCGCGATCGTCGGCGCACGCCATCAGCGTGTACGAGGCAGGCGGGAGCGACTTGGGGAGCCTGAGGTCCGTCGAGCCGTACGACGACTTCCCCGGCTTCAGCGACGAGATCTTGCGCCGGCCGATTCGCATGAGCGCAGCGGGCGGTCTGCGTGTGAGGTAGTAGCCGACGGCGAACTTGCCGGCGCCCGCGTCTCCGCGGTTCTCGACGCGGTCGCGGATGGTGAGCGTGTCCCCCGGACGCAGGGTTGCGGGCTGCATGTTGAGCCTGCGGACCACGAGGTCCGGCAGCGCCTTCTGCGTATTGGCCAGCACTTGGGCCGCGAGCACGGCGAGCACCGCCAGGCCGATCGCCGCGGCGGCGATCGTGATCGCTTTTCGTCGTCCTTGACTGAGGCTCAATCGCTCACGCGGGCCCGGGGCCCGCGTCTCCTCGATTCACTCTTTCCGATGCACGAGAACCCCGATGGTAGGGCCGCGATTCGTTATGGGCAACCGCTAGTGCACCTGCTTCAGCTTCGGATCGCCCGCCTCCACCGTGAAGCTGGCCAAGGTCTCGACAGGGGCGCTCGGTTGCCGCGTGGTGGTCGGTGATCGGAAGTCCACCCGCAGCTCCTGGGGGGTGACGGTCGCGACCGCGTACCCGTGCCGCGTCGAGTTCACGTAGGCGAGATGGGGGTTGTTCGCGGGCAGGCGCTCCACGAGCAGAGCCGCCGCCGCCTCGGGCACGCCGTTCTGCTGGAAGTTCTCGGCGATCGTGTAGGAGCTGATCGAGCCCGAGACGAACTCCGGCCCCACGGGAGCGCCGTCGCTGCGGCCGGTCGTGGTCCAGGTGCCGGCGAAGTACGTGTGGATGTCGCCGGAGAACGCGGCGATGTTCTGCACGCCGTGCTTGTGGAGGTAAGCGGCGAGCACGTTGCGCTCCCACTCCCAGCCGCTCCATTCGCCGATGTCGAGCGTCCAGTGGTTGGCCGAGTCGAGCGCCATCAGCATCATCGAGCTGCCCCACAGCTTCCAGGTCGCCGTGGAGCCGGCGAGCCCCTGCTCGAGCCAGCTCCGCTGCCTGGGGCCGAGCAGGGCGCGCCCCGGCGCCGTCGCGTTAGGGCATGGCCCGAGGAGGATCGGTCCGATCGACGGCGTGCCCGAGCAGTCAGGCGAGGAGTCGAGGGCGTACTGGTGGAGGTCGGTCAGGAAGATCTCGGTGTGGCGACCGAGGCGGATGCGGCGGAAGATCCGATCGGGCTCGTGCGGGAACCGGATGAGCGGCAGGTGCTCGAAGAACGCTCGGTACCCGTTCCTGCGCCGCTGCGGGAACGGAATTCGAGGCTTCGCGCCCTGCCAGTCCCCCGGCGTCTCGTTGTAGTAGCTGGACATCACCTCGTGGTCGTCCCAGATCGCCGCGAACGGATGGGCGGCGTGCATCGCCTGCAGGCTCGCGTCCGCCTGGTAGAGGTGGTACTTGTTGCGGTACTCGCTCAGCAGCTGCGCGTTGGGCAGAGGGTCCACCCTCGGGCCACCCTTGTCGCCCGCCTGCTCGTAGATGTAGTCGCCGATCGCGCACACGAGGTCGAGGTCCTTCTCCTGCGCGAGCCCGCGATGCGCCGTGTAGTAGCCGGACTGGTAGGCCTGGCAGGAGAAGAAGGCGACGCGCACCGGCTCCGACGAGTCGGCCGGGATGCTCGTTCTGAAGCGCCCGACGGGCGACGACTCGTGCCGTGTGGCGAAGCGGTAGTAGAGCTCCTCCCCCGGCCCGAGCTGGGAGGAATCGACGACGTGGTTCACGGTGAAGTCGGTGTCCGCCGTTACCGGCACGGCACGGCGATCGACGACCTGACGGAAATCGGGGGATCGCGCCACCTCGAGCCAGATGTGGCCGGGGCGCTCGACCCCTTCGAGCCGCGTCCAGAGAGGAGCGCCGTCGTGCTGCGGGAGGCCGGCGGAGACGCCGGCCGGGAAGGTGGCGTGCGAGATCAGGTCCCGCGGCGCGCCCGCCACGATCCCGGGCCCGCGCGTGCGCGAGTTGGTGGCCGCCGCGACCGGGCCGCCGATCGCCAGCGCACCAGCTGCGATCGCACCCTGGGCCAGGAGCTCACGGCGGCTGCGCCGTCGGTCGCCTCCCGGACCTACTGTGCGTGCCATCTTCAGCGAACCTACCTCGGGTGAGCGGCGCGCGCAACCGCTCCGGCGCACGGTCGCGGTGGGCGCGCTTGCCGTTGTGATCGGGAGCGGCTGCGGCGGCGCGCAGCACGCGCGCGCGAGGGCTCCGTCCCCGCGACTCGCCGGGCGCACGGCGCGGGCGGCGGCGGCGCCCGTCCGAACGGTCAGCCGGCTCGACCTGGGCCGGTCGGTGCGGGGGCGGCCGATCGTCGCGGTGCACATTCGCGGCGAGCGACCGGGCCGCACCGTGCTGGTCGTCGGCTGTATCCACGGCAACGAGACCGCGGGCATCGCCGTCGCACGGGCCCTCGAGCGAACGCGTGCTCGCCGCCTGGACCTCTGGGAGGTCGAGGATCTGAACCCCGACGGCGTGGCGGCCGGCACGCGCCAGAACGCCGACCAGGTGGACCTCAACCGCAACTTCCCCCAGGGCTGGCGCCCGCTCGGGAGGCCGGGTGACCAGCAGTACTCGGGGCCGCGCGCGCTCAGCGAGCCGGAGGCGCGCATCGCGTACGACCTGATCCGGCGGATCAGGCCCAGCGTGTCGATCTGGTTCCACCAGCCGGTCGGGGTCGTGGACGAGTCGGGCGGCGACCTCGGGGTGGAGCAGCGCTTCGCGGCGGTGTCCGGCCTGCCGCTGCGCCGTCTGACGCGCTATCCGGGCAGCGCGGTGGGCTGGCAGGACGCGACGATGCCCGGTACGACCGCGTTCGTCGTCGAGCTCCCGCCGGGCCGGCCCTCCGGCGACGCGGTCCGTCGCTACGCCCGAGCGGTTCTCGCCCTGTCCCGCTGAGCCCCGAGGGAGGGCGCGGGTTGCAGGTGGAGTCCGGCCGCGAAACCTCCCGGGTACAGTGCGGGCGATGGCCGAGCAGATGTGCCGCGTCAGCTCCGAGATCGAGCTGTGCTGGGAGGGGTTCGGCGACTGCGGGAACCCGCCCCTGCTGCTGGTCATGGGCCTCGCCACCCAGATGATCGCCTGGCCCGAGGAGCTCTGCGGGGAGCTCGCGGACCGCGGGTTCTACGTCGTGCGCTTCGACAACCGCGACGCCGGACGATCGACCCACGTCCGCGGTCGGCCACCGACGGTGGGCCAGATCATGCGCCGCAGCCGGAAGCCCGCTCGGTACACGCTGGCGGACATGGCCGGGGACACGGTCGGGCTGCTCCGGGAGCTCGACCTCGGCCCGGCGCACGTCGTCGGCGCCTCGATGGGCGGGATGATCGCCCAGACCGTGGCCGCCCGACATCCGCAATGGACGCGGTCGCTCGTCTCGATCATGTCCACGACGGGGGGCCGGTGGGTGGGCCAGCCCTCGCCGCTGCTCTATCCGCTCTTCCTGCGCCGCCCCGGGGAGGGACGTGAGGCCGCGGTCTCTCGGACCGTGAAGGTGTTCAAGGCGATCGGGTCTCGCGGGCTGCCCAACGACCTCGAGCTCATCCGCGAGGTCGCCGAGCGAAGCTACGACCGCGACCACGATCCGTCCGGGCCCGGCCGCCAGCTCGCGGCGATCCTCGCTTCGGGGAACCGGACCGGCGAGCTGCGGCGGATCACAGCGCCGACGACCGTCATCCACGGCACCGACGACCGGATGGTCGCCCCGTCCGGAGGGCGCGCGACCGCCCGCGCGATCCCTGATGCGCGGGTCGTGGTCATCGACGGCATGGGCCACGACCTGCCGCGCGCGGCGTGGCCGCGGATCGTCGACGCGATCGTCTCGAACGCGGCCCGCGCCACCGAGGCGCCCACGGCGAGCGGGACGGCCGCCTGAGGCGAAACCGGCCGCCCCGACGAGCGGGACGGCCGGCTCACCATGCCTTCGAGCTCGGAGCTTCGAGCCCTAGCTCGGGGGGATCGCCCGCACGCGGGTCGCGTCGAGCGTTGTGCCGTTCGAATCGACCTTGCCGACCGCGTCGACAACGCTCTCGGCGGCGATCGACGAGCAGGCCACCGTGCTGTGGGACTGTCGGCACGTGGCGCCACTCGTGTCGATGGAGCGAGTGAAGCCCTGCTGGTCGACGATGGTGATCACGCCGCCGGTGTTCGACTGGACGAGCCCGGACTCGCGGGCGAGGTGGATGACCACGCGGTCCGCCACCCGGTTGCCGCCGGTCGTAGTCGGGGCGCTCGACCGGACGGTCACGACCGCTCCGGGCTTCGCGTCCGACGACGTCGCGGCCGAGCCGTTCGCGAACCGGTACTTCGTGGTCGTGGTGAGCTGGAAGGACTCCGACTTCGCGCGGGCGTTGCGGATCGTCAGCGTCGCGCCGTCGTTCGACCGCACCCAGCCGGTCGACGCGCGGTGCGCGTGATGGTGCACGAGCTGCCCGCCGCTGTGGTGCGCAGAAGCGACGGCCACGAGCGAGATTGAGGCGATCGCTGCTACGAGCGCCGCCAGCCAGATGAACCTCT
>JAFAQQ010000187.1 GCA_019246335.1 Actinomycetota bacterium
AGCAGCGCTGCGGCGGTTCCGGCGTGCAGGGCGACCTCGAACGACTTGCGCAGCTCGGGATCGAGCTGCACGTAGTCCCAGCGCAGCAGGGCGGGCAGCAGCACCAGGTGGCCGGAGCTCGAGACCGGCAACAGCTCCGTCGGCCCCTGCAGCGCCCCGAGCGCGGCCGCCTGGGCCGGCGAGAGCCGACCGGGGGCGCGCAGCCGGCGGCTACGCGCTCTCCGGCGTCGCGTCGCGCGCGCGCTCACGCCGCCGGCGGACGACCAGGTACACGATCCCGACCACGATCACGGCGAGGACGACGTAGTCGACGTAGTCGAAGCTGTGGCGCCACGTCTTCCAGCGGTTGCCGGCCTGCTGGCCGAGGACCGTGAGCATGAGGATCCACGGGACGCAGCCGGCGATCGTGAAGAGGCTGAACCGCCAGAAGGGCATGCGGGCGACGCCCGCCGGCAGCGATATGAACGTGCGCACGATCGGCAGCATCCGCGTGAAGAAGACCGTGGCGTCGCCATGGCGCTTGAACCACCGGTCCGCCGTCTCGAGGTGCCGGGTGCGGATGTGCAGCTTCCCGCCGTGCTTCTCGAGCAGGTCGATGCGCCCGTAGTAGCCGATCGCGTACGCGATCCACGATCCGAGCAGGTTTGCCACCGCGCCCACCGCGACCACCTCGACGAGCGTGTAGGAGTGCGGGTGGTGCGCCGCGCTGATGTTGTACCCGGCGAACATCATGGTGGCCTCGCTCGGGATCGGGATGCACGCGCTCTCCGGGAGCATCAGCAGGAAGACGCCCGCAAGCCCGAGGTCGCCGATCACGTTGGAGGCCACCTCGACCAGGCGATCGGTGATCGAGGCGAGCAGCAGCATTCAGGCGCGGCAAGCGTAGCGACGCGCGCGCCCCGCCGCGGGGGATCCGCGCCGAGGCTGCTCCATCTAGACTGAGACGCCTCTGGGGGGGAGCTCAACCTGATGAGAGCCCGCATCGAGTCCTCCGTAGTCCTGCGCCGTGCTGCGCAGGCCGTGGTCGATGCCTGCATGGTGGCAATCGCGTACGCGATGGCGTACGAGCTGCGCTTCGACCCTTCGATCCCGCATCGCTACCAGGTGCTCCTGGCCGAGACGATCGGCTTCGTGGTGGTCGGCAAGGTCGCGGTGTTCGCGGGATTCCGCCTCTACCATCGGCTCTGGCGCTTCGTCGACCAGCAGGACTTCGAGTCGATCCTGAAGGCCGTGATCTGCGCGACCGTGGCGATGGTCGCGATCTCTTACGCGATCCCGGCGAAGGTCGCGCTGCACCTGCCGCGCGGCGTGATCGCGCTCGATTTCCTCCTGACGCTCGGGCTCGTGGGCGGGATCCGCTTCCTCGTCCGCGCGGTTCTCGAGCGGCCCTATCGCGGCGCGCTCGCCCGGCGAGGCGCCCGCGAGGTGCTGATCGTCGGGGCGGGAAACGGGGGTCAGCTGGTGGCGGCGGAGCTTCGCCGCAACCCCGACCTCGGCGTGCCGATCGGCTTCGTCGACGACGACCCCCGCAAGCAGGGCATGCGCTTGGGCGGCGTGAAGGTCGAGGGGCCCACCTCCCAGCTGGCTCGGATACTCGACGGCGCCGAGCCCGACGAGGTGATCATCGCCATCCCCTCCGCCCCCGGCGTCCTTCGCCAGAAGGTCGTCACGGCTTGCCGGGAGCGCGGCATCCCCGTCCGGACGCTGCCGACGGTCTTCGAGCTCTTGTCCGGCAGCGTCGACCTGATGCGCCAGGTTCGCGAGGTCCAGGTCGAGGACGTGCTCGGCCGCGAGCCGGTGCGAGTGGAGATCGATCGCGTGGGCGCCTACCTCAGCGGCCAGGTGGTGCTCGTCACAGGGGCCGGCGGCTCGATTGGTTCGGAGCTCTGCAGGCAGATCTCGCGGGTCGGCGCGAAGCGGCTGGTGCTGGTCGAGAACGCCGAGAACAGCCTCTTCGAGATCCGACGCGAGCTCGAGCACGACCGCCACTTCAGCCGCGCGACGGCGGTCCTCGCCGACTGCAAGGACGCCGTGCGGATCGGGGAGGTCTTCGCCGAGCACCGCCCCGACGTCGTCTTCCACGCCGCCGCCTACAAGCACGTCCCGCTGATGGAGGAGAACCCGGTCGAGGCGGTCCGCAACAACGCCGTGGCGACGCGCATTGTCGCGGCGGCGGCGGGCAACGCCGGCGCCCGCCGTTTCGTGCTGGTCTCGACCGACAAGGCCGTGAGCCCGACGACGGTCATGGGCGCGTCGAAGGCGCTAGCCGAATGGGCCCTCGAGGCGGCCCATCGCCGCCATCCGGCCACGGCGTTCACGACGGTGCGGTTCGGCAACGTCCTCGGGTCATCCGGCTCTGTGGTGCCGATCTTCCGCCCCCAGATCGCCGCCGGAGGCCCCGTCACGGTCACCGATCCCGCGATGTCGCGCTACTTCATGACGATCCCGGAGGCCGTGCAGCTCATCATCCGCTCGGGCGCGCTGGGCGACGGCGGCGATGTCTACGTGCTCGAGATGGGGGAGCCCGTGAAGATCGTGGAGCTCGCCCGCAACATGATTCGCCTGGCGGGCCTCGAGCCCGACCTCGATGTGGCGATCGAGATCGTCGGCCGCCGTCCCGGCGAGAAGATCCACGAGGACCTCTTCAACCCCGACGAGCGGGCGAACCCCACGCCGGCCGAGAAGATCGTCGCCGCCGTCCGGCCGACGATCGACCCCGACTGGGTCGAGGACGCCTTCGCCCGCGTCGAGGAGCTCGTCTACGCGGGCGACGCGCGCGGCCTGGCGTCCACGGTCACGGGCCTGGCCGAGGCGAGGTCGCGCTCGGCCCCGGCCGAGCTGGCCGCAACCGAGCCCCCCGCCGCGGAGCCGGCTCCGACCACGGACTGGTCGAGTTGACCGCTCTGATTTCCGCCTTCGCAGCTAAGGTGCCCGGTTCGTGCATCTGATCCAGGAGATCGGGTCATACGCGGGCTTCGCGGCCGTTGTCGGGCTCGCGTTGCTGTCGGCCCTGTACTTCTCGCAGGCGCGCGACGTCAAGCGCCTCCGCGAGTGGGCCGGCCGCGCCCCGGAGCGCGCGGCCGAGGCGGAGTCCGGCGGCCGTCCGGCGACCATCTCCGCCTCGCGCGTGACGGCCCAGCCGCGGGCGACGCCGGCGCCGGCGTCGCCAATCGCCTCGCCCCCGCAGCAGGCGGCGGCAGCCGCGGCAAAGCAACCTGCGCATGCCGGCGACGGCGAGGCCTCACCGGCCCACGGCCCCGCCCCGTCGCCGGTGCCCGCCGCAAGCCCCGTGGCGCGCGGGACGGCTGTGGCCAGCGCCTCGGCGGGAGCGGTGGCCACGGCGCCGCCGCAGGCCGGCTCCGCCACGGAGGGCGGCGATGAGGGCACCGACTCGGAGAACGGAGGCAGCTCCGGCCCGCCCACCGGCGCGAAGGTCCTGCCGCCACGCCCGAGCCCGCCGCCGCGGTTCGCCCCCGCGCGCCCCGCCGCCGCGTCCAACGCACGGAACCCGGGCAGCACCGCCGTCATGAGCCCGGCGATGGCCGGTGAGAACCGCCGGCTGCCCCCGCCTCGAACCCTGATGCTGATCGTCGCCGCGCTCGTCGTCATCGGCGTGGGCGCGGCGTTCGCGGTCATCGTGCTCACCGACACCGGCGGCAGCACGACCGCGAGTCAGAGCGCCTCGACGAGCAAGCCGGCGGCGGCGGCTCACCACAAGCGCAAGCACCGGAGCTTCCCACCGGCGATCGATCCTTCGACAGTGACCGTCGCCGTGCTCAACGGGACGAGCGTCCCCGGGCTCGCCGCGAAGATCGGGTCGCGCATCCAGGCGTCCGGCTTCAAGCTCGGGAACGTGACCAACGCCGCGAGGGCCGGTCAGCGCACCGAGTCGGTCGTCATGTTCAAGTCGGGCGCCAATCGCCAGGCACGCGCGGTGGCGCGCAAGATCGGCATCTCCCAGATCGAGCCGATCGACACGCCCAGCTCGTCGCTCTCGGGCGCCGCATCCGTCGTCGTCGTGGTCGGCGCGGACCAGGCGACTCGGTAGAAGCCCCCTGAGAATCCGTTGGGTGCGCGGCGGTAGGGTGGCTGCGTGCCCGGCTTCCTGGACCTCCCGGAGCGGCCCCCAAAGCCCCGCTCCGTCGGTCTCACGCACGTAATCGACGCAGGCCTCAGCGCCCCCGCCGCCGACGGCCTCACCCGCACGGCGGGGGATTACGTCGACCTGATCAGGCTGGGTTGGGGATCGGCATACGTCACGGCGGACCTGCACGAGAAGCTCGACCGCTACCGCGCGGCGGGCATCCCCGTGATGCTCGGCGGCACGCTCACCGAGCTCGCGTGGCTCACCGGCCGCGTGCCAGAGCTACGCGGCTGGCTCGAGGAGCTTGGCATCCGGCACGTCGAGGTCGCCAGCGGGACCGTCTCGATGCCGGACGACGACAAGCTCGACCTGATCCGCGGGTTCGCCGACGGCTTCACCGTCTTCGCGGAGGTGGGGGAGAAGGATCCGGCGGCCCTGCTCGCGCCATACCGATGGGTGTCGATGATCAAGTCGGCGCTCGACTCCGGCGCGAGCTACGTGATCTGCGAGGGGCGTGCGACCGGTGATGCCGGCCTCTACCGCCCGGACGGCGAGCCGCGAACGGGCCTCATCGACGAGATTGCCCACGAGGTCGACCCTGCCCGGCTGATCTTCGAAGCGCCGAAGAAGCACCAGCAGATCTGGTTCATCGAGCAGTTCGGGCCGCAGGTGAACCTCGGCAACGTCCTGCCGGACGACGTCATCTCCCTCGAGACCCTGCGGCTGGGGCTGCGCGCGGACACCCTGCTGCTCTTCCATGGGCGCGACGGGTGACGGCCCCATGCCCGTCTGATGCCCACCATCCTCCTCGCGCGGCACGGGGAGACCGCGGACAACGTTCCGCCCCAGCGCATCCAGGGATGGCGTGACGTGCCGCTGAACGCGCGCGGGCGCGAGCAGGCGCGGGCGCTCGCCGACGCCGCCGAGCGCGCGGCGGGCGATGGGGGTCTGCGCGCGCTGTGGACGAGTCACCTCGCACGCGCGCGGGAGACCGCCGAGATCGTCGGGGCGGCGCTCGGGCTCACGCCGCGGGTCGACGAGCGTCTCGCCGAATCACGGCGCGGCTCCTGGGAGGGCCGCGCGGTCGCCGACATCCAGCGGGAAGACGCGGAGAGGTGGGCCGCCTGGATGCGCGCCGGCGCGGGCTTTCGCTTCCCGGGAGGAGAATCGCTCGAGGAGCACCTGCTCCGGACGGCCGCGGCGCTCGACGACGTCAGAAGAGGACCGGTTCCGGCGCTGGTCGTGTGCCACGGAGGGACGATCAGGTGCGCGCTCGCCGGAGCGACCGCCCGGGGCCTCGACGCCTACCACGAGATCGACGTGCCGAACGCGGAGCCAATCCGGCTCCCATGACCGAGACCGTGGGAACATCCGCGCGGGCGGGCTTCGCGCTCCTGGTGGTCGCCACGATCGCCGCCTTCTTCGTCACACAGCGGTTGAAGACCGGCGAGCCGGCGGTGAAGGACATCGTGGTT
>JAFAQQ010000190.1 GCA_019246335.1 Actinomycetota bacterium
GTACGTGCTGTCGAGCCAGATACCGCGGTCGCCAAGCGTCGTCGACAGGACCAGCGCGTTCGGCCCCGCCTCTGTAAGAAGCGTCTCGCTGCGGACGGGCTGCCCGTCTACGCGCAGGCGGCAGGCGATCGGTCGCTGCATGTCACAACGGTAAGCGAGCGGGGCGCACGGCGCAAGCGGGTACCTGAGAGGTTGCAGGTTTCCCTGGACGGATGTTCTAAATCGGCGCGATTTCGCGCCCTGCGCGGCGTTCGGTACCGGCCCGCTCGCGACGCTCGCGGCCCCCGCGCGCGCCGAAGCGCCGCCCCGGCCGGCGCCGCTCGGGCTTCAGCGGCTCGCCGCAGATCTCGCAAGTGGCAGCCGCGCCGTCCTTGCTCAGCGGGCTCCAGACGAGGGCTCCACACCCGTCGCAGCGAGCCATTCCTCCCATGTCTGGGCGCTACCCGGTCGGCGGGGGCTCGAAACGACTGATACAAGCTTTGCGCAGGATCAGGTCCCAAGGGCGGCTCTACCCTGGCGAGCCGCATGGACCTCGGGCTGTCAGGCCGGGTCGCGCTCGTCACGGGCGCATCCAAGGGGATCGGCCGCGGCATCGCCACCGCGCTTGCGGCCGAGGGCGCGCGCGTGGCGGTCACCTCGCGATCGCGCGAGCGGATCGAGGCGACGGCGGCCGAGATCGGCGCCGAAGCGTTCGTGCACGACAACGTCGACCTCGACGCCGTGCCGGAGCTCGTGGCCGGCGTCGAGGACCGGCTCGGGCCGATCGAGGTGCTGGTGGCGAGCACGGGCGGTCCGCCGACGAGCCCGGACCCGCTCGGATTCCCGCGCGAGCAGTGGGACGAGGCGTACCGGACGCTCGTCCTCGCGCCGATGGCGATCGTCGAGCGCGTGGTTCCCGGGATGCGCGAGCGCGGGTTCGGGCGAATCGTGAGCGTCAGCTCGAGCGCCGTCCGCGAGCCGATCCCCGGGCTGATGCTGTCGAATTCGCACCGCGCGGCGTTGCTCGGCGCCCTGAAGACCCTCGCCCGCGAGGTCGCGCGCGACGGGGTGACGGTCAATTCCATCTTGCCGGGCCGGATCGCGACCGACCGCATCATCCAGATGTCCGGCTCGCGCGAGGACGCCGAGCGTGCGGCGGCGGAGCAGGTCCCGGCCGGGCGCCTCGGCACCGTCGAGGAGTTCGCGGACGTCGCCGCCTTCCTGTGCTCGGAGCGCGCCTCGTACGTCACCGGCACGGCGACGCTGGTCGACGGCGGGCTCACTCAGGGCGTCTGAGCGCCGGCCCGCTCCTACTCGGTCATCTCGGCCGGCACCAGGGAGAGCTCCAGCTCGCGGCCGTCCCGCACGACGCTCACCGCCACGCTCCGGCCGATCAGCTCGGCGACCATGAGTCGCTGGAGGTCGTAGACGGACTCCGTCGGCGTGCCGTCGACGGCGACGATGAGGTCCTCGGGCCGCAGGCCGGCGTCTGCGGCCGGGCTCTCCGGGAGCACCTCGACCACCTCCACCCCCGAGGCGATGTCGAAACGCGCGCGTGCGCGTGGCGGCAGCGGGCGCGGTCCTCCGGCGATGCCGAGATACGCGCGCCGCACGCGCCCGTCGCTCATCAGCTCGCCGATCACGCGCCGCGTCGCCGCATTCACCGGCACGGCGAGCCCCAGCCCGATGCCCGCGACCGCCGTGTTGACCCCCACCACCTCGCCGCGGCTGTTGACGAGCGCCCCTCCCGAGCTGCCAGGGTTGAGCGCGGCGTCGGTCTGGATGACGTTGTCGATCACGCGCCGGTGCCCGCCGCGCGATTGCGCCGGGAGCGAGCGACCGAGGGCGGACACGACGCCGGCGGTCACCGATCCGGCAAACCCGTTGGGGTTGCCGATCGCTACCACCAGCTGTCCCACTCGGAGCCGCTCGGCGTCGCCGAGCTCGGCTGGAACAAGGTCGCCGGCGCCGACACGCAGGATCGCCAGGTCGGAGAAACGGTCCGCTCCGACTACCTCGAACTCGACCTCGCGACCATCGATCAGTGACGCGCGGCCGGCGCTCGTACGTCGTGCGACGACGTGCGCCGAGGTCAGCAGATAGCCATCTGGCGTCAGCACCACGGCGCTGCCGCCGCCCGCGGGCATCCGACCGCGCCGGGTCTGGCGCGTGACCCGCAGGTTCGCGACCGACGGCGCGAGCCGCTCTGCGACGCCCGTGACCGTGCGTGAGTAGGCGTCGAGCGCCTCGGGGTCGTCGCGGGCCGCACCGTCGGGGTGCTCGCGCGTCGCGGTCGTCACCGGTCCGCTCCGCTCGGCTCGATGGGCTCGATGCTCACCACGACCTCGCGCTCCTCGACTCCGCGAACCGCGGTCAGCCTCAGCTCGCCGTTCGCGTCCGAGATCGCTGCGTGCAGGTCGTCGACTCGGACGAGGTCCCGGCCGCCGGCCGAGACCAGCAGGTCGCCCTGCTCGACGCCGGCCGCCGCGGCCGGGCCGCCCGGATCGACGGCGTGCACGAGCAGGCCATCCCGCTCCGGGAGGCCCACGGCGCGGCGCAGGCGCCGGGCAACGCGGGCCGGCGCGATCGCCAAGCCGAGCCTCGGCCGCGACACCGCCTCGCCGCGCGCCAGCGCGTTCACCCGTTCCTCGAAGTCATCGTCGGCGGCTAGCGCGACGATGAGCCCACCGCCGCCGCGGACGGTGTTGATGCCCACCAGCCGGCCGCCGGAGTCGACCAAGGGTCCGCCGGACGACCCCCGCGGCAGCGGGGCGGTGTGCTCGATGCCACCGCGGAAGCGACGCCCGCGCGGCCCCCGAAAGCTCCGCTCGGTCGCGGAGACGAGCCCCACCGTCGTGCGCAGTCCGCGCCCGCCGGGGTTCGCAAGCGCGAACACGACGGAGCCGGGGCCGAGCTCGCCTGCTCGGCCGATCTCGACCGGCGTCGTCCCGCCGGTGTCGGCCGCGATGACCGCGAGGTCGCCGTCGCGATCGACCCCCGCGACCTCACCCTCCGCTACGCGACCGTCGCCGAAGACCACGGCGACCTCGTCCCCGCGCAGATTGTGCGCGTTCGTCACGACCTGTCCGTCGGCGATCACCACGCCGGTGCCGCGACCGAAGCCGCGGCCGATGCCGACGACCGCCGGGCCGACCGCGTCGGCGGTCTCGCGGACCGCCTCGGTTACCTCTTGGAGTACTCGCATTGATTCCACCCTCGTGACTGAAGTTCGTTGTTTCGCGTTTCGCGCTGCCGCCGGTGCTGGCGCTGGCGCTGGACCAGTTACTTGTAGCTTGCAAGTCACTATACATCTTCCGGGAACGGGGTAATCTGAGAGCGTGCGAGAGGAACGCCTCGATGCGGAGCGCGCCGGCGGCGATCCGGGGCCGACACCGCTCGAGTCGGCCCTAGAGCGGGTCGGCGATCGCTGGACCCTGCTGGTGATCGAGGCGCTGCTGGACGGCCCGCGCCGCTTCGGCGACCTGCAGCGGGCGGTGCCGGGCATCGCCCCCAACGTGCTCAGTCAGCGCTTGAAGCGCCTGGAGCAGGAGGCGCTCGTCGTCGCCCACCCCTACTCGCGCCGCCCGCCGCGCTTCGCGTATGAGCTCACCGAGGCCGGTGGTGAGCTCGCGGGCGCCCTCCGGTTGCTTGCGGACTGGGGCGCACGCCATTCAGACACGGTCGAGCCCCTCCGCCACGAGGCATGCGGCGCAGCGCTCGAGGCGCGCTGGTGGTGCCCGTCGTGCGAGGCGCCCGTCGCGGAGGACGAGGCCGCCGAGACGCACCTGCTCTGAGGGTCGCGCCGCATCCTTGCCCGATGGCCCAAATAGCCAAGGGAGGAGGTGAGAGGCCATTTGGTACTGCCATAGGGGGTAGAAATGGCCTCTCGCGGCCGCGCCGCGGGCGATTGGGGCGGCGAGCGCCGCGGGGCGCTGGAGGGCGGCTGGCTGGCGGGCAGCTGGGCGGCGTCTAGCGTCCCAGGGCGTGCTCGCGGACGCGGGTTGCGACCGTCACCAGCGCCGCGACCATCCCGGCGACACGCGCGGCGCCGGCCAGGTAGGCGAGTCCGTCGTGTCCCTGGTCGACGAG
>JAFAQQ010000157.1 GCA_019246335.1 Actinomycetota bacterium
CCCGGCCACATGGGCGTCACGTCCCTGGGCGCCGAGCAGGCGTCCAACCCCTTCCTCGCCGAGCTGGCCAGGTAGCGTGGCGGAAGCGCTCAGGGCGCCGCGCGGCACCCTCGACGTGCTGCCCGAAGACGGCCGGCGGCGCCTCGGCCTTCTCCGGATCGCCGACGAGGTAGCCGCGCGGGGGGGCTACGGCCCGATCGAGACGCCGATCTTCGAGTCCACCGCCCTGTTCGCGCGGGGGGTCGGCGACACGACGGACATCGTGGAGAAGGAGATGTTCACGTTCGAGGACCAGGGCGGTCGCTCGATCACCCTCCGTCCCGAGGGCACGGCGGGGGTGTGTCGCGCGTACGTGGAGCGCGGGATGCACAAGCTTCCGCAGCCCGTGAAGCTCTGGTACTGGGGCCCGTTCTTTCGGTATGAGGCGCCCCAGGCCGGGCGCTTCCGCCAGTTCACGCAGGTGGGTGTCGAGGCGATCGGCTCGGCCGACCCGTCGCTCGACGCCGAATCGATCCTGCTGCTCGCCGAGATGCTGGACCGCATCGGCGCGCGCGGGGTCCGGCTGAGGATCTCGAGCCTCGGCACGCCCCGCACCCGGCGCGCCTACTCGGACGAGCTGCGCGAGCACCTTCGCGGGCGCGAGGACCTGCTCTCCGACGACGTCCGCGCTCGCATCGAGCGCAACCCGCTGCGCGCCTTCGACTCCGACCACCCCGGCACGCAGGCCGCGCTGGCTGGCGCGCCGCAGCTGATCGACCGGCTCGACGCCGAGGACGCAGAGCACTTCGAGCGCGTGCGCGAGCTGCTCGACGCCGCCGGCCAGCCCTACGAAGTCGACGGCACGCTCGTCCGCGGGCTCGACTACTACTCGCGCACGGTGTTCGAGTTCGAGAGCACGGAGCTCGGCGCGCAGAGCGCGCTCGGCGGCGGCGGCCGCTACGACGGCCTCGTCGAGCAGCTCGGCGGCCCGCCGGCGCCGGGCGTCGGCTGGGCCGCGGGCGTAGAGCGGATGCTGCTCGCCGCGGCACCCGGCGCCGAGGACGGCGCGGCGCCCCGCGTGGTGTACGTGGCGACGGCCGAGGACGCCGACGCCGTCCAGGCCTTCGGCATCGCCCGCGAGCTTCGCCTGCGCGGCATGCACGCGGAGGTCGAGCAGGCGGGCCGGTCCCTCAAGGGGCAGCTCAAGCACGCCGACCGGCTCGGCGCCGAGTACGTGGTGATCCTCGGCGAAGGCCCGGTGCAGGTGAAGGACATGTCGACCGGCGAGCAACGCGAGACGGGCTCCGCGGCGGAGGCGATCGAGCTCGTCGCGGCGGGCGGCGCGTGACCCCGCCCCGCGCGAACCGCTACCGCAGCGCCTGGGCGGGCGACGTCCGCGCCGGCGACGTGGGCGGGCCGGACGTCCGTGTCTGCGGCTGGGTTCACCGCCGGCGCGACCACGGCGGCCTGGTCTTCATCGACCTCCGCGACCGCAGCGGCCTGCTGCAGCTCGTCTTCCACCCGGAGGAGGCTCCCGAGGTGCACGCGGCCGCGCACGGACTCCGCGCCGAGGACGTGATCTCGGTCGGGGGACCGCTGGTGCGCCGCGACGAGCAGAACGTGAACCCGGACATGCCAACGGGGGAGGTGGAGCTCGGCGTTCGGGTGCTCGACAAGCTCGCGGACGCCGACACGCCGCCGTTCCAGGTCGACGAGGAAGGCGCCGTGGACGAGGCGACGCGCCTGAGGTACCGCTACCTGGACCTGCGTCGCGACCGGATGCGCTCGAACATCGAGCTTCGCCACGCGGCCGTTCAGGCGACGCGCGACTATCTCAACGGCTCCGGCTTTCTCGAGATCGAGACGCCGATGCTGACCCGCTCGACGCCGGAGGGCGCGCGCGACTTCGTCGTGCCGAGCCGCCTTCAGCGCGGCTCGTGGTACGCGTTGCCTCAGTCGCCGCAGCTGTTCAAGCAGCTCCTCATGGTCGCCGGGCTCGAGCGCTACTACCAGATCGTTCGCTGCTTCCGCGATGAGGACCTCCGCGCCGACCGCCAGCCGGAGTTCACGCAGCTCGACCTCGAGATGTCCTTCGTCGAGGAGGACGACGTGATGGGCGTCGTCGACGGCTGGCTCCAGCAGGTGCTCGCGATCGCCGGGATCACGATCGATCTCCCGCTCGAGCGCGTCGCCTATGACGAGGCGATGCTCCGGTACGGCACCGACCGGCCCGATCGCCGGCCGGGAATGGAGATCCACGACATCGGCGAGGCTTTCGCGAAGTCGGAGTTCAAGGTCTTCGCCGACGCGCTCGCCGGCGGCGGCGTCGTGCGCGGCCTGCGGGCGACCGGCGATCTCTCCCGCAGCCGCCTGGACGAGTTGACCGAGCAGGCGAAGGCGCTCGGGGCGAAGGGGCTGGTTTGGGCCACGCTCGAGGCAGGCGGGGAATGGCGCTCTCCTGTCGCGAAGTTCCTGACCCCCGAGGAGCGCGCCGCGGCCGCCGAGATCCTCGGCGCGCGCGAGGGCGACACGGTCCTGGCGGTCGCGGACACCGCCGACGTCGCGGCCCGCGTGCTCGGCTCGCTGCGGCTCGAGCTGGCGGGGCCGCAGGAGGGCCACGACATCTTCTGGGTCGTCGACTTCCCGATGTTCGAGTGGAACGAGACTGAGGGCCGGCTCGACCCGCTCCACCACCCGTTCACCTCGCCGAAGGGGGACCTCGACGCCGACCCGGCGCAGTGGCGCAGCCGCGCGCACGACGTCGTCCTCAACGGATGGGAGCTCGGGGGCGGTTCGATCCGCATCAACCGCCGCGACGTGCAGCAGCGGGTGTTCGAAGCGCTTGGCATCCCGGCGGACGAGGCTCAGGCCCGCTTCGGCTTCCTGCTCGACGCCTTCCGCTACGGCGCGCCGCCGCACGGCGGCATCGCGTTCGGGATGGATCGCACCGTGGCGCTGATGGCGGGACTCGACAACATTCGCGACGTCATCCCGTTCCCGAAGACCTCGAGCGGCGCGGACCTCTTGACCGGCGCCCCGGCTCCGCTCGACGCGCAGCAGCTGCGCGAGCTCGGCGTGTCGGTCGCGCGCGCGTAGCAGGAGCCGCTGCTAGCGTTGCGAGCGGCCCGAGCTTGCTCGCCAGCCGCCAATCACGTTGAGCCAACATCACCGGGATGGGAGTCCGGGCTCGGCGCGGGTCGTGGCCCTCGCCGGAGGACACCCGAACTTGCAAGAGCAGGTTCAACTCCCAGGCGGCAGCGCCAAGCTGGGGCCACCTCTTTAACCTTCGAGCTGCCCCTACACGTCGGACTCGCCCCTCATGCAGGAACCCGCGCTCGGACTGAACCTGTCTCCCTTCGAGGACCATCTTTCTGCTCCGCGCGGGAGGGGGAGGCTCCGGCACGCTCCCCACTTCGGAGAGGCCGGCGGAGCGGCGTGTGGCGACTCGATTCGGATCGCGCTGCGCGTGGAGGGCGAGTCGGTGCTCGACGCCGGGTTCGATGCGCGCGGCTGCGCCGCCGCGCGCGCCGCCGGAAGCGCCGCCGTCGAGCTCGTCAAGGGGGCGCGGCTGCTCGACGCGGCGCGGATCGCGCCGCGCGACATCGCCGCCGCCCTCGCCGGGCTCAGCGCCGAGCGCCGGCACGCCGCCGAGCTGGCGGCGGATGCGCTTCACACCGCGATCGGCAAGGCATGCGCGGACGGTGCGCCCGCGCTCACGCCCGCCGCGCGCCGCACCCTCGTCGCGATGAGCGGGGGCGTCGACAGCGCGGTGGCGGCCGAGCTCGCCAAGCGCCGCGGCGACGAAGTGGTGGCGGTCACGCTCGAGCTCTGGTCCGATCCGGCGAACGACGGCGCGAAGAGCTGCTGCTCGCCCCAGGCGGTTCGCGGCGCGCGCGGTCTGGCGCACCGCATGGGGCTGCCGCACGTCACGCTCGACCTGCGCGACCGGTTCGGCGCGCAGGTCGTCGACCATTTCGTGTCGGAGCACGCGGCGGGCGCGACGCCCAACCCGTGCACCCGCTGCAACGGGCTCGTCCGCTTCGGCGCCATGCTCGAGCTCGCGCAGCGCCTCGGCGCAGGCCGACTCGCGACCGGGCACTACGCGCGCATCGCTCGCGACAAGTCGGGGCCGCTGCTCCGCGCCGCAGCGGACACGCGAAAGGACCAGGCGTACATGCTGGCCCGCCTCGCGCCGTCGGACCTCGAGCGCCTCGACTTCCCGCTCGGCGAACTGACCAAGCCGGAGGTGCGCGCGCTGGCTCGCGCCGCCGGCCTTCCGGTGGCCGAGCGCCCGGAGAGCCAGGACCTCTGCTTCCTGGCCGGGACGGACGGCGCGCGTTTCCTGCGCCGTCACGGCCGGCTGCACCCTCGCCGCGGGGAGATCGTCGACCTCCGTGGCCACGTGCTCGGCGAGCACGCCGGGCAGCACCTCTTCACCGTGGGCCAGCGGCGGGGACTCGGCGTCTCCGCCTCCTCGCCGCTCTACGTCGTGCGAAAGGAGCCCGATCGCGAGCGGGTGGTGGTGGCCCCGCGGGCCGCGCTCGCCACCCGGCGCGTCGAGCTCGCGGGCGCGGTGCTTCATCGGTCCGGCGGGTGCGTCGACCGGGTCAAGCTGCGCTACCGGTCCGAGCCGGTGGGGTGCCGCGTCGAGGGAGACCCGGAGGCCGGCCGCCATGCGCGCCTCTCGGTCGAGCTGGAGGATGCGGTGGACGGCGTGGCCCCGGGGCAGCTCGCCTGCCTGATGAGCGGGGAGCTCGTAGCCGGGTTCGCGACGATCCGGCCGGGCGCCGGGACGCCCTCGGGCGAGCGTCGCGGCGCCGGAAGGGAGCGGGTGCTTGCCCGCGGCTGACCGCATCGAGTTGACGACCCCTGTCGGGGCCTCCTGGGAGGCGGTCATCCGCATGGTCCTGGGCGGGATCGCCGACCGCCTCGACCTCGGCTTCGACCAGCTCGACGACCTGCAGCTGGCCGTCGAGCGGCTGCTCGCGGAGGGGGATCCCCAGAACCCGGTGACGCTGTCCTTCGAGGTGAGCCCTGGCGGCGTCCGAACCCGCCTCGGCCCGCTCCGCGACGCCGCGCTTGCTGAGGCCCTTCAGGGGCCCGAGCCACCGCCGGGGGAGCTCACGCTTCCTCGGATCCTCTCGACGGTGGTCGATTCGTACGGCGTGGAGGAGGTCGCGGACGGACACCTGGTGGTCCGCCTCGAGAAGCTGGTGAGGAAGCAGTGAGCGCCGTCGACCTGATCACGGCGAGCGACCGCGATCTGCTGCGTCGTTACCACGAGGGCGGCGATGCGAGCGCCCGGGAGGTGCTCGTCGAACGGCATCTCCCGCTCGTCCGGTCGCTCGCGCGCCGGTACGCGGGGCGTGGCGAGGCGCTCGACGACATCGAGCAGGTCGGCGCCATCGGGCTGCTGAAGGCGATCGACCGCTACGAGCTGTCGCGCGAGGTCGCGCTCACCACCTACGCCACGCCGAACGTCGTTGGGGAGATCAAGCGCCACTTCCGCGACAAGGGCTGGGCCATCCGCGTCCCCCGCGCGCTCCAGGAGCTCAACGGGAAGATGGGACCGACGATCGAGCGGCTCACGTCGAAGCTCGGCCGCTCTCCGAGCATCGCGGAGATCGCGGCGGAGTTCGAGACGACGACCGAGCAGGTGCTCGAGGCGCTGGAGGCGGGATCCGCGTACGCGCCGCTCTCCCTCTCCGCCGGCCCGACCGGGGATGACGAGCTCGACCCGATGGAGACGATCGGCGCGGACGACGCCGAGTTCGAGCGGACCGACAACCGCGCGTCGCTCGAGCCGGCGCTCGCCGCATTGCCCGAGCGCGAGCGCGAGATCCTGCGCATGCGGTTCGAGGACGGGCTCACCCAGACGCAGATCGCCGAGCGCGTCGGAATCTCACAGATGCACGTCTCACGCCTGATCCGCCGCTCGCTCGAGCGGATGCGCACGCAGCTCGGGTAGCGCCGCACTCCGCCCGCAGGGCTGGCGCCGCCCGCGTCGAAGGCCGCGCCGTGACCGGCGCCGTCGACTTCCTGCACGAGGCCGCCGAGGACGCCGGCCCGACCGGCGGCGGGCTCGATCTCGGCGTCCGGTCGCCATTCCAGCTGTTCTGGAGGCGTCTGCGCACGGACCGGGTTGCCCTCGTCGCCGCCGGGTTCATCGTGTTCCTCGTGCTCGTCGCGGTCTTCGCGCCGCAGGTGGTGGACCTCGCCGGCGCTCGTCCGCCGAACGCGCCCTCGAAGCGGTACTTCACCCTCGGCAAGGTCGGCGTCCCGTCGCCGACCGGGCCGAGCTCGAAGAACCTGTTCGGCGTCGATCCGCTCGGGCGCGACCTGTTCAGTCGCGTGGTCTACGGGCTGCGCATCTCGCTCGAGATCGCGCTGCTTGCCACCGGGCTCTCGGTGCTGATCGGGCTGGTCGTAGGCCTGTTCGCGGGCTACTACCGCGGCTGGGTGGACACCGCCCTCTCGCGCCTGGTCGACATCCTGCTCGCCTTTCCGGTCCTCCTGCTGGCGCTCGGGATCGCGTCCGCCTGCTCCCTCGGAAACGGGTGCGTGGGCGGGCTGATCAAACCGGGCCTGAGCGTGGTGGTCGCGGTGATCGCCCTGATCAACTGGACGTTCATAGCGCGGATCGTCCGCGGCCAGGTGCTCTCGGTCCGCGAGCGCGAGTTCGTGGAGGCCGCCCGCTCCATCGGCGCGTCCAACCTCCGGATCATGTTTCGCGAGATCCTGCCGAACCTGGTCGCGCCGTTGATCGTCTACACGACGCTGATCATCCCGCAGAACATCCTGCTCGAGGCGGCCCTGTCGTATCTCGGCGTGGGCGTCCGCCCGCCCGACCCGAGCCTCGGGAAGATGCTCGCCGACGCCACCGACGTCTTCGACACGGCCTGGTGGTACATGGCCTTCCCGGGGGCGGCGCTGCTGCTCATGGTGCTCGCCTTCAACCTGCTCGGCGACGGGCTGCAGGACGCCCTCAATCCGCGCTCGGCTCGTCCACGATGAAGGAACGCGGCGCCGCAGGTGGAATCGCACTGCCTGTATGAGCGGCACGACCTCGATGCGCGCCGGGTCCAGAGCGCTCCTCGCGATCCTGCTGCCGGCGCTGGCCCTGGTGGCGGCGGGCTGCGGGAGCAGCGCGAAGAAGGGCGGCGCCCTCACCGTCCTGTCGCAGGGCGACATTCAGAGCCTGGACCCGGGCGTGGAGTACTCGCAGTACGACTACATGGCGGTCGCCATGCCCACGCAGCGCGCGCTGTACGGGTGGAGGCCCGGCGATCGCAAGCCGAGCCCTGACCTCGCCGCTGCGATGCCGCAGCTCTCGAACGGCGGCAAGACGATCACGATCAAGCTGAAGAGCGGCGTCCGCTTCAGCCCGCCGGTGAACCGCGAGGCGACCTCGAAGGACGTGAAGTACGCGATCGAGCGCACGTTCCTCCCGTCCGTCGGCAACGGGTACGCGCCGGTCTACTTCGGGGACATCAAGGGCGCCGTCGCCTTCCAGAACGGGAAGGCGAAGCACATCTCCGGCATCAAGGCCCCGGATCCGCACACCCTCGTCATCAAGACCAAGAAGCCGGTGGGCGTGCTCACCACGGCGAACGCGCTGACGCTTCCAGGAAGTGCGCCCGTGCCCCGGGGATACGCGAAGAAGTTCGACCGTGGCAGCACGTCGACCTACGCCCAGCACGTGGTCACGACCGGGCCCTACATGATCCCGAACGACCGCGCGGGCAACGTCACCGGCTGGGTCCCGAGCAAGCGGCTGGTGCTGGTCCGCAACCCGAACTGGAGGAAGGGCACCGACGACCGGCCCGCATACCTCGACAGGATCGTCTTCCTCGCGGGCAACGACCTCTCGGTCGCCACCCGCAGGATCCTCACCGGTACGAGCCTCGTCAACGGCGACTTCGCTGCGCCGCCGGTCGCGGACTTCAAGCTCGCGCTCGAGCGGTACGGCAGCCAGGTCTCGATCACGCCGGGCGACTCGTTCCGCGCGGTGACGCTGAACACGAAGGTCAAGCCCTTCGACAACGTCAACGTCCGCAAGGCCGTCGCGGCGATCCTGGACCGCAACGCGCTCATCGCCACGCGCGGCGGCCCGCGGATCGGTCAGGTCGCGACGCACTACATCTCGCCTTACATGCCGGGCTACCAGGTGGCCGGCGGATTGAAGTCGCCGTACGACTTCATGTCGAACGCGAACGGAAGCCTCGCGCTGGCCAAGAGCTACATGCGCAAGGCGGGGTACGCGAGCGGCACGTACAACGGGCCGCCGGTCCTGATGGTCGGCGACAACGCGTCCCCGGCGAAGGACACCGGTGAGGCGATCCAGTCGGAGCTGCAGCAGCTCGGCTTCAAGCTCAACTACCAGCAGGTGCCGCACGAGGTGGCGAACTCGAAGTTCTGCCAGGTGCCGAAGCAGAACGTTGCGATCTGCCCGAACTGGGGCTGGGCGAAGGACTTCTACGACTCGCAGAGCCTCATCGACCCGCTCTTCAACGGCAAGAACATCACGCAGACCCTCAACAACAACCTCCCTCAGCTCGACGACCCGCAGCTCAACGGCGCGATGGACCGCGCGGAGCAGATCCCGGACGCCGCCAGCCGCGCCAAGGCGTGGGGCGAGCTCGACCGCACGATCACCGGCCTCGCGGTCGAGATTCCGTGGATCTGGGACAACAACGTGAACGAGCGGTCCAAGAACGTGAATGGCATGGTCAACGCGTTCGATGGCACGTGGGACGTGTCGTACACGTCGATCAAGTAGGCGGCGGCACGCGGATTCGGAGTCGACCGTCCGGGTGGCCGATCCCAAACCCCCGCACGCCTGGACGATCTAAGCGGTGACGCGCTACATCGCGCGCAGGGCGCTCTGGATGATCGTGCTCCTGTTCGCGGTGAGCGCGATCACGTTCATCATCTTCTACGCGCTCCCCTCGGCCGATCCGGCCCAGCTGCGGGCGGGCCGCCAGCCCAGTCCGCAGCTCATCGAGCAGATCCGCATACGGCTCGGCCTCAACCAGCCCTGGTACGTCCAGTACTGGCGTTACCTCAAGCGACTGGTGCTGCACTTCGACCTCGGCTACAGCTACCAGAACGACGCGTCGGTGAGGAGCCAGCTCTTCGACCGCCTGCCGGCGACGATCTCCCTGACCGCCGGGGCCGCCGTCCTCTGGATCACGAGCGGCGTGGCGGTGGGGACCGTCTCCGCGGTGAAGCGCGGGAAGCTGATCGACCGGCTGGCCATGGGAGGCGCGCTCGTGGCGATCTCGGCGCCGGTCTTCTGGCTCGGGCTGGTCGCGCTCTACCTGTTCGCGAGCGACATCGGCAAGCTCAGGATCTTTCCCGGCGCCGGTAGCTACACGCCCCTCACCGACGATCCGTGGCACTGGTTCACCTCGCTGATACTTCCGTGGCTCGTCCTGGCCGCCAGCTTCTCGGCGATCTACGCCCGCCTGCTGCGAGCGAACCTGCTCGACACCCTGTCGGAGGACTACATCCGCACGGCCTACGCGAAGGGCCTGCGGCGGCGCGCCGTCGTCCTGCGGCACGGATTGCGCAGCGCCATCACCCCTGTGGTGACGGTCGCGGGCATCGACATCGGGATCCTCCTCGGTGGGGCGATCCTCACGGAGCGCGCGTTCAACATCCCGGGCATCGGGCTGCTCGCGTACGACTCGATCACCAACGGCGACCTGCCAATGATCCAGGGCACCGTCCTGCTCGGCGCGTTCTTCATCATCGCGCTCAACCTTGTCGTCGACGTCGCCTACACGCTGATCGACCCGCGCGTGCGCCATGC
>JAFAQQ010000210.1 GCA_019246335.1 Actinomycetota bacterium
GGGCGATGCCGATCGCGTCGACGGGGCCCGCGCCACGGCCGATCCCCCGGAGGCCGTCGCGCACCGCCTCCCCGGCTACCCGCCGAGCCTGGCGCGCGGCGTCCAGTGGGTCGTCGCCGAGCGCGAGCCGCGCGGCGAGCATCGACGAGTGGGTGCAACCCGAGCCGTGCGCGGCGCCGTCGGGGTGTCGCTCGCCGGGGAGACGGACGAGCCGCTCGCCGTCGAAGAACACGTCCTCGGCCAGCTCGGCGTGCCCCCCGGTCACGACAACGGCCCGCGGGCCGATGCGGTGGAGCAAGCGGGCGAGGCGCTCGGGGTCGAGGTCCTCCGCCGCCGCCTCCGGATTCGTGGCCGCGGACGTCGCCAGGAGCTCCCGCCCCTCTGCGAGGTTGGGGGTGATCACGGTGGCACGTGGAACGAGCCTTTCGACCAAGGCGGCCCGCGCCGCGGGGTCGAGCAGCACGGCGCCGCTCTCGGCGACCATCACCGGGTCGAGGACCATCGGGGCGTCGCCGACCAACCCGAGCGCCTCCTCCACCGCTCGGATCGTGACCTCGTCGCCGAGCATGCCGACCTTCACCGCGTCGACGCCGATGTCCTCCGCCACCGCGCGGACCTGCGCCACGATGATCTCCGGGGGCACCGGAAACACCGCGTCCACCCCGACCGTGCTCTGCGCGGTGACCGCCGTGACGGCGGTCATGCCGTGCACGCCCGACCGGGCGAAGGCCTTCAGGTCCGCCTGGATGCCGGCGCCGCCGCCGGAGTCGGATCCGGCGATCGACAGGACCGCCGGCGGGTTGCGGTCGGTGCGGCGCATCGCCTGAACGGGCTGAGGGTCCATTTGTGGTCGCTATAGCAACACAAAAATGACCGTCAGCCGCCCCGCAGCAGCGGCCGTCGCCGGTCTTGAGGGGCGGGCGTCGATGCGCGCTCGCACGGGATCCCCCCTTACGCAACCCGCTCGTACCGGCCGAGCCCGTCCCTTCGAACGAGTCCCATCAGCTCGAGACGCCCCAGCGCCGCTCGAAGCTCCGCCGCCGTGAGCCCGGCGGCGCTAGCCGCCCCGCGCATCGGCTCGCCCTGCTCGATCGCCCGCAGCACGCACCGCTCCCGGGTCTCGAGGCGGCGCGCCGCGGCCCGGTCACTCCCGTCCGCCCGATGCCAGTTGCCGGCGCCAAGGACCGCGTCCAAGATGTCGGCTCCCCCGCGCCAGACAGCGGCGCCGGCGTGGAGCAACGCGTTCGACCCCGCAGCCTCCCCGGAGGTGACTCGACCCGGGACGGCGCCGAGGTCGCGGCCCAGGTCCTGCGCAAACGTCGCGGTGATCAGCGAACCGGAGCGCTCCGCCGCCTCGACGACGACGGTCGCGCACGCGAGTCCGGCCATGATCCGGTTGCGAGCCGGGAAGGTCCACCGCTTCGGCTCGGCGCCCGGCGGCAGCTCGGCGACCACAGCTCCGGCGAGTCGTATCCGCCGGTACAGCGCCGCGTTGATCCTTGGATAGGGCCGGTCCGCCCCGCAACCCAGGACGGCCACGGTCCGGACGCCCCCCTCGAGCGCGCCGCGGTGTGAGGCCGCGTCGATTCCCATCGCCAGCCCGCTGACGACCGTGACCCCAGCCGCGCTCAGCGAGCGGCCGATCTCCCGTGCGACCTCGAGCCCGTACGCGGATGCCCGGCGGGAGCCGACGACCGCGACCACCGGCCCGCTCACGAGCTCCTCGAGGCGATCGGGCGCGGCGGAGGAATGGAGGACGGCGGGGGGATCTTCGAGGTCGGTCAGGCGGCTCGGATAGCGCCCGTCGTGGCGACAGATCGCGTGGAGGCCGCGCTCGGCGAGCCGGCGCCTCGCCTCGCGCGGGCCGAAGCGCTCGACCGCCCGCCTCGCCTCGGGCGCGCGGTCACCCGCGACCGCCTCGATGAGGCCCTCGTCGCTCATCGCGAGGAGCGCCCGCGCGCGGCCGGGCGCGCCGAGCCGGCTGCTGACCTGCGGCGACAGGAAGTTGATGAGCGCGGTTCGCCGCAGGCAGTCGGCGCAGGCGCTCATGCCGCCGCCAGGGCCGCACGCGCCCCAAGGCGGTAGGAGAGCGCCTCCTCGACGTGGCGCGCCGAGACACGCTCGACTCCTTCGAGGTCCGCGATCGTGCGCGCCAGGCGCAGCGTGCGGTCGTGCCCTCGCGCCGTCAGCGAGCCCGCCAGGATCGCCGGTTCCATCAGCGAGCGCAGCTCGGGCGCCAGCGCCACGTGACGGCGGACCGACCGCGCATTCATCGCGGCGTTGCACGTGATCGGTCCCCCCTGGAACCGCTCGACTTGGAGCCGGCGCGCGGCGACCACCCGATCGCGCACAGCGCTCGACGGCTCCGCCGCCTGGGTCACGTCCGCGACCAGTCCGAGCGCCGGTACGGCGTCAAGCGTGCAGATCAGGTCAATCCGGTCGAGGAGCGGGCCGCTGAGGCGACGGTGATAGCGCGCGCGCTCCGCCTCGTTGCACGTGCAATCGCCGGGTAGGCGAGCGCACGGACACGCGTTGCACGCGGCGACGACCATGAACCGGGCAGGGAACCGAATCGACCGCTGCCCGCGCATGATGTGGACGTGCCCGGCCTCGAGCGGCTGGCGGAGGGCCTCGAGGGCCGCTCGGGAGAACTCCGCCAGCTCGTCGAGGAAGAGGACGCCGTTGTGCGCGAGCGTGATCTCGCCCGGGCGCGGGACGCTGCCGCCGCCGATGAGCCCGGGTGCGGAGATCGTGTGGTGGGGGGCGCGAAACGGCCGCTCGGCGGCCAGCCGGCCGCTGCCCAGTCCGACCACGCTCTGCACCCGGGTGATCTCAACCGCCTCCCGATAGGTCGGGGGCGGGAGGATGCCCGGCAGCCGGCGGGCCAGCATGGTCTTTCCCACACCGGGCGGTCCGATCATGAGGACGTTGTGG
>JAFAQQ010000142.1 GCA_019246335.1 Actinomycetota bacterium
TCGAGTCGTGCTTCGCCAGCGAGCAGAACTACCAGAACTGCACGAGCCCGGCCAACACCGGCCTGAACATCGGCACCGGTGCCGGCCAGGTCAGCGTTGCCTCGAGTGCATCGGACAACTACACCGTCACGGCCACCTCGAAGGCCAGCAGCGGTGGCTCGAACCACCAGTTCGTCATCACCAAGAGCTCTCTTGGTGGGGCGTCGACCCGCAACTGCACGCCCGCCGGCAACGGCGGCTGCCCGTCGGGCGGCACCTGGTAAGCACCAGCTGCATCGCAGTTTCACGGGAGGCGGGCCTTCGGGCCCGCCTCTTTTCTTTGCCCGTTACGCTTCCGCGCCCGTGGCCCAGGTCACAGTCAACGGCGTCGAGGAGCTGAGGGCGCTCATCGGCACGACGGTCGGGCCAAGCCAGTGGCGGACCGTCACCCAGGCGGACATCGACACCTTTGCCCGCCTGAGCGGGGACGACCAGTGGATTCACGTCGACGTCGAGCGTGCCCGCACGGAGAGCCCGTTTGGTACGACCGTCGCGCATGGGAACCTGACGCTCTCGATGATCGACGGCATGCGCCGTGAGCTGATCGAGTCCGGAGGCTTCAAGTTGGGCGTGAACTACGGCTGGAACCGCGTGCGCTTCCCGGCGCCCGTCCCCGTCGAATCTCGCCTTCGCGCCTCGGCGGAGGTGATGACCGTGGACGACGTCGGCGGGGGCTGGGTCCAGGTCGTGACGAAGTTCACCGTGGAGGCGGAGGGGGGCGAGAAGCCGGTGTGCGTCGCCGAGAGCGTCGGACGCGCCCTCCCGGAGTAGGCATGGCCGCCGCTCCAAAGCCACCCGAAAGCCTCGTCGAGCTCGTCGGCCGCTTCGACCCCGACGTCTTCGACGCCCCCGGTGGACGGGCGCGCGTGCGACTGGCGGTCAAAGGGGGGGCCGCCTGGGACGCGGAGATACGCGGGCGGGCCGTAAAGCTTCGGCCGGCGGACGAAGAGCGCAGAGCCGACGCCCTGATAGCCGCCGACGAGCGCGGCTGGCAGCGCGTCGCGCGCGACCTCGCCGGCGGCCTCGACGCTCACCGCGGCGGCCGGCTCACCGTCCGGCACAACATGCACGTCGGGGTGGGCTTCCTGGCGGCGACCTCCGGAGTCACCGACGAGGGCCGCCTTCGCTTCTCGCGCGTGCGCACGCGCCTGGGACAGCTGGCGACCATGGAGGCGGGCACGGGCGAGCCGGTCGTGATGCTCCACGGCCTCGGCGGTACGAAGATCTCGTTCCTGCCGACACTCGCGGCGCTCGCCCCGGATCGCAGGGTCATCGCCGTCGACCTCCCGGGATTCGGCGACTCGGACAAGCCGCTCGGCCGCTACGACGCCGCCTTCTTCGCCCGCTGGGTCGAGTCGCTGTTCGACAAGCTGGGGCTCGAGCGCGCGCACGTGCTCGGCCACAGCATGGGCGGCCGGGTGGCGCTCGAGCTCGGGATCCGCCGACCCGACCGGATCGAGTCCCTGATGTTGATGACGCCTTCGCTCGCCTGGCGGTCGGACCGCCGCTGGGTGCCGTACCTCCGTCTCGTGCGCCCCGAGCTCGGGCTCTTCCAGCCCACGCCGCGGAGCGTTGTGGAGGCCTTCGTGCGCCGCGTCATCCCCGGCGCCGAGGACACCTGGGCGGCGGCCGGCATCGACGAGTTCCTGCGCGCGTACCTCACACCGCGCGGCCGCGTGGCCTTCTACGCAGCCGCTCGCCAGATCTACCTCGAGGAGGGGGACGGGCCCAACGGCTTCTGGACGCGACTCGAGAGCTGCTCGCCGCGGTCACTCTTCCTGTGGGGCCGTCGCGACCAGCTCGTGCCGATCGGGTTCGCGCGCCATGTGGAGCGCGCCCTGCCGTCCGCGGAGCACGTGGAGCTCGATTGCGGGCACATCCCTCAGTTCGAGCGGCCCCGCCAGACCCACGCCGCGATAACGGCCTTCCTCAGGCGAGCGCCGGTGCACGGCGAGCGCACACGGGCCGGCGTGGGGCGCGGGAGCCTTCGACGGGCCTCGAGCGGACGCGGCTGATCGATACGTCTGCCGGCGTTCGCTCAGGGCCGGCGGCGAAGACCTCGCGCCTGCGGCGGGCTTGGAGCGGCCTCGCCCGCCTCTACTGGCAGAGCTACGAGGACAACGTCACGGGACTTGCGGGGATGGTCGCCTACAACCTGCTGCTCTCGCTTTTCCCGTTGGCCCTCGTGGCTCTGTTCGTCAGCGGAAGCGTTCTCCAGAGCCACGGCCTCGAGACGCGAGTGGTCACCGACCTGCGCCGGCTCTTCCCCAGCGTGACCGAGGCCACGATGAACCGTTTCCTGAACCACATCCGCGACGACGCTGCGGGGTTCGGCGTGATCGCGGTGATAACGAGCGTGTGGTTCGGCTCCTCGTTCTGGGGCGCTCTCGACACGGCCTTCTGCCGCATCTACGACATCGAGTGCCGGAAGTGGCTCGAGCAGAAGCGGTTCGCGCTGGTGATGCTGGTCGTGGTGCTCCTGCTCATGGCGGCGACGGTTGTGGTTCCGACCGCTCAGAGCATCCTGATCCGCGGCGCGCACGAGCTGCCATTCGGCCTCGCCAAGCGCAGCGCCGTGTTCTTCGGGATCACCGCCGCGATTGCGCTGTTCGTGGTCTTCCTCACCCTCTCGATCGTCTACTGGGCCGTGCCGAACCGTCGCGTTCCGTGGCCCGCGGTCTGGCCCGGCGCGCTGGGCGCGACGGTCGCGATTGGCCTGGTCGACTACGTGTTCCCCGTCTACATCAGCAACTCGCCCGTGTGGCGGGTGGGCACGACCGTCGTGTTCGTCGTGATCCTGCTGGTGTGGTTCTACGCGGTCGCGATCATCATCCTGGGCGGCGCGGAGATCAACGCGGCCCGCTTGCAGAGCTGTGACGCCGCTACACTGCGGAGCGACCTCGCGCGGCCCCGGCGAGGTCTTTCTTAGCGGGGCCGGCGCACTCGAAAATCTTTCAGGAGCCATGGCTCGCGGGGACGTCCGAATCGCCGTCACCCTCGCTTGCGAGGAGTGCAAGCGGCGGAACTACCAGACGGAGAAGTCGAAGCGGAACGATCCCGAGCGGATCGAGTTCCGCAAGCACTGCCGCTGGTGCGGCCGGCACACGGCGCACAAGGAGACGAGGTGACCCGCGGCGAAGCGGGCGCCTAGCCGATGGCCCGGAACCGCCAGCGAGCGAAGCAGCGGCAGGCGCAGCGGCGCGAGGAGCGCGTCGCGGCCAGGGACGCGCTCGGCCGTGACGTGGCCGCCGACGCACCCCCGGTCCGGGATGCACTGGGGCGCGAGCTCGACGAGCTCGACGAGCTCGCCGGGCCGATCAGCGCAGCGACCGGCGCGCCCCCTGAGAACGTTGGCCGCAGCGACACCGTCGCGGAGTCGCCGCCGCCCCCTCCGGTCGTTGACGGGCGCCTCGAGGGCGACGAGCTCGACGAGGAAGACGCAGTCGACTCGGATGAGCTCGAGGCCGCCGAGACCGAGGCCGACGCGCTGTCCGATCGGCCCGCCCGTGGTCCTCGCGGTCGGCGGGGGGAGGCTTCCAAGACAGGCCAGCCCGTGCGCGGCACGGGGATCGCTAGGGTCGGTGCCTTCCTCACCGCCTGCTGGGCCGAGCTGCAGCGTGTGCAGTGGCCGGACCGCAGGGCGCTGACCCAGCTCACCGGGATCGTGCTGTTCTTCGTGATCCTGGCGGGCGCCTACCTGGGTGCGCTGGACGCCATCTTCTCGAAGCTCATCCAGGCAATCCTCTGAGAACGACGTAGACGAAGTCGCAGGACGGAAAGATGTTTCGCTGGTACGCCGTCAACACCTACTCCGGGCACGAGAACAAGGTCAAGCAGAACCTCGAGCACCGCGTGGTCTCGCTTGGTCAGGAGCGCAGCGTGCGGCAGATCGTGATCCCGACGGAGCAGATCTCCGAGATGAAGGACGGCCAGAAGGTCCAGGTCGAGCGCCGGACGATGCCCGGCTACGTTCTCGTCAACATGGACCTGAACGAGGATTCGTGGACCGTGGTGAAGGGGACACCCGGGGTGACCGGGTTCGTCGGCGCCCAGCAGAAGCCCGTACCGCTCAGTCAGCCCGAGGTCGACCGCCTGCTGAACCGCGAGACCGCCGAGCGGCCGCGCACGCGCGCCCAGTTCTCGATCGGCGAGTCGGTCAAGGTGGTCTCCGGGCCCCTATCCGACTTCTCGGGTGAGATCTCGGAGATCAACGAGGACGCCGCGAAGCTCAAGGTGCTTGTCTCGATCTTCGGCCGGGAGACGCCGGTCGAGGTCGGCTTCGACCAGGTGAAGAAGATCTGATGCTGCCCACCCGATCCGGCTGCGAGGCCCGGTAGATGGCGAAGAAGGTCCTCACCCTGATCAAGCTACAGGTTCCCGGCGGAGCGGCCAACCCGGCGCCACCCGTCGGTCCTGCGCTCGGCCAGCACGGCGTGAACATCATGGAGTTCTGCAAGGCGTTCAACGCTCAGACGCAGGACCAGAACGGGCGGATCATTCCCGTCGAGATAACGGTCTTCGAGGACCGATCGTTCACCTTCATCACGAAGACGCCGCCGGCGGCCGTGCTGATCAAGGAGGCCGCGGGGATCGAGAAGGGCTCGGGGGAGCCGAACCGCGAAAAGGTTGGCAAGATCACGCGCGACCAGGTGCGTGAGATCGCGGAGACGAAGATGCAGGACCTGAACGCGCCGGACGTCGACCAGGCCTCGAAGATCATCGAGGGCACCGCGCGGTCGATGGGCGTCGAGGTCGGCTAGCCGTGGCCAGGCGCGGCAAGCGGTACCGCGAGCTCTACGGCCGCATCGACCGGGAGCGGCAGTACCCGCCCTCGGAGGCGATCGAGCTGGTAAAGGGCCTGCAGTCGTCCAAGTTCCCGGAGACGGTCGAGTGCCACATCCGCACCGGCCTCAACGTGCGCCACGCCGACGAGCAGCTGCGCGGGACGATCACGCTTCCGCACTCGGCCGGCAGGGACGTGACGGTGATCGCCTTCGCGAAAGGGGAGAAGGCGCGCGACGCCGAAGCGGCCGGGGCCGACGCGGTGGGCGACGACGACCTCGCCAAGCGCATCCAGGACGGCTGGACGGACTTCGACGTCGCCGTCGCGACGCCGGACATGATGCCGGTGGTGGGTCGGCTTGGCCGGATCCTCGGCCCCCAGGGGAAGATGCCGAACCCGAAGGTCGGCACGGTGACGGACGACGTCGAGCGGGCCGTGACGGAAGCCAAGGCCGGGCGCACCGAGTACCGGACCGACCGCTCCGCGATCGTCCACATGCCGATCGGCAAGACCGACCTCGAGGCTCGGGAGCTCCTCGAGAACTACGCCGCCCTGATCGACGAGATCGTCAGGGCCAAGCCGGCGGCGGCCAAAGGCCGCTACCTGCGGACGATCACCCTGGCCACCACCCACGGACCGGGCATTCGGGTCGATCCAACGAGGACGAGGGACATCGTCGCAGACGAGGGCGCCGCGGCGAATGGCGCCGGTGCGGACGCCGGCGGCGCGGGGGCGGAGGAGAACGGCGCCGGGGCGGAGACCACCGGTGCGGGCTCGGGGGCAGAAGACGCGGGCGACGACGAAGCTTGATTCCGCGGGCGCCGCGCGCGCCACGCCGCTACCCTTCGCCGCCCACAGACCCGAACGCCCGAGACCCCCGGCTGGCAGAGCCATAAGACCGGGGCAGGCGGACCCGGACCGACGGCCGCGATGCGGCCCAACCGCCTGGAGCCCGCCCTGCGCGGGCTCATTTCGTTGGAGAGCGTGAGTTGAACAAGGAGCAGAAGTCCGCCGTCGTCGACCGCGTGGCGTCGCAGATCCAGGACGCAGCGGCGATCTTCGCCATCGACTACCGCGGGATCTCCGTCAAGCAGGCGATGGAGCTGCGATCCGCGCTCGGCGAGTCCGGCACCCGCTTCCAGGTCGTCAAGAACCGGCTGACGGCGCGCGCCGCCGACCGGGCCGGCGCCGAGCAGCTCAAGGGGCTGCTGGAGGGGCCGACGGCCTTCGCGTTCGTCCAGGGCGATGCCGCGGTCGCGGCCAAGGCGATCTCGGCCTTCCGCCGGCAGAACGGCGTCCTCGAGTGGAAGGGCGGCACGATGGACGGCGAGACGGTGACGATCGAGCAGATCGAAGCGATCGCGCGGCTGCCCGCACGGGACGTCCTCCATGGCCAGTTCGTCGGGGTGCTCGCCTCGCCCGTGACGTCGCTCGTCCGCGGCCTCGCGTCGCTCGTGAGCGGGATCGCCATCCAGCTGCAGCAGATACAGGAGCAGGGCCTCGTGGGCGGGGAGGCGCCGGCTGCGGAGTCCGAGGAGGCAACCCCAGCCGAGGAGCCAACCCCAGCCGAGGAGGCAACCCCGGCCGAGGAGCCAACTCCGGCCGAGGAGGCGCCCGGCGACGCCGCCGCGGAGGCGGAGACGGCCGAGGAGGGCGAGCCGGAACCTGCCGCCGAGGACGCCGACCCCGCCGAGCAAGAGACTTCGGAAGCGCCCTCCGAGGGCGAGCAACCAGAGGAACCACAGGAGGGCTAGATGCCTACGACGCAGGAGTGGATCGACGAGCTCAAGAACATCTCCGTGCTCGAGCTGTCCGAGCGGATCAAGGCGCTGGAGGAGGAGTTCGGCGTCTCGGCCACGGCCGTCGCGGCGGCCGCGCCGGCGGCGGGAGCGCCCGCGGCTGCGGCGGATGGCGCCGGCGCGGACGACGAAGCCGGGACGGTCGACGTGGTCCTCACGGGCGCCGGGGACAAGAAGATCCAGGTGATCAAGGTCGTGCGCGCGGCGACCGGCCTGGGCCTCAAGGAGGCCAAGGCGCTCGTCGACGAGGCGCCGAAGCCGGTCAAGGAGGGCGTCGAGCGCGAGGAGGCCGACAAGCTGAAGGCCGAGCTCGAGGAGGCCGGCGGCACCGTCGAGGTCAAGTAGCAACCTCCCCCTGCACGAGCTAGAATCGGGCCACGGCCAATAGCCGCAGCCGTCCCTTCGGGAGCGCTCCGCCACATATCGCGAAGCCTCGGGACGGGGTCCGTGACGGCCGCTCAGCGCCCCGCGAAGGCGGCGCGCTTCGCTGTGCTATTCTCGTCGGTCGCGCTCGCGCGCCCGCCTGATCCCCCTCCGGACCCCCAGAAGGAGTCGCCGTTTTGGCCCGTGTTGATGCCCCCCGTCAGCGCCGCAGCTTCGCGCGCCTCGAAAAGGCGCTCGAGCTTCCGAATCTGATCGACATCCAGAAGCGCTCGTTCGAGTGGCTTGTGGCGACTGAAGGCGGTGGGCTCCGCGAGACCATCGACGACGTCTCCCCGATCGAGGACTACACCGGCAACCTCGCCGTGGTCTTCGAGGAGATCTCCTTCGACGAGCCGACGGCCTCGATCCACGAGTGCCGCGAGAAGGACCTCACCTACGCCCGGCCGCTGACCGTCAAGGTCGCGTTCCAGAACCGCGAGACCGGTGAGATCCGCGAGCAGTCGGTGTTCATGGGCGACTTCCCGTGGATGACCGACTGGGGCACTTTCATCATCAACGGCACCGAGCGCGTGGTGGTCACGCAGCTCGTGCGCTCGCCTGGGGCGTACGTCATGGAGCCGAAGGACCGCGAGAAGCAGGTCTTCGTCGCCAACCTCATGCCCGCGCGCGGCTCCTGGCTCGAGCTCGAGATCGACAAGAAGGGGCGGGTCTACGTCCGGATTGACCGCAAGCGCAAGCTTCCGGTCACGGTGCTCCTGCGCGCGATGGGCTACGTCGAGGACGACCAGATCCTCGAGATGTTCGACGGCTCCCTCTACATCAGGAACACGATCGAGGCCGATACGGAGGTCACGCGCTCGGAGGAGGGCGCGCTGATCGAGCTCTTCAAGAAGCAGCGTCCAGGCGAGCCGCCGTCGGTCGACAACGCCAAGGCGCTGCTCAACCAGCTCTTCTTCGACCCGAAGCGATACGACCTCACCCGCGTCGGCCGTTACAAGCTGAACTCGCGGTTGGGGCTCGACGAGGACCTGGACACCCGGGTCCTGACGCATCGGGACATCATCGAGCTGATCCGCGAGCTCGTCTCCCTGCCCAAGGACCTCGGGATCCCGGAGAGCGGCGAGTTCGACGGTGGCGAGCCGATCAAGGACTACGCGCTCGAGGCGCAGATCCTGCCGCGCGAGCCGATCGCGGACCGCCTCGACGAGTACGAGCACTTCGGCAACCGCCGCCTGCGGACGGTCGGCGAGCTCATCCAGGAGGCGTTCCGGATCGGCCTCTACCGGATGGAGCGCGTCGTGCGCGAGCGACTGACCACCGAGGACGCCGACACGATCACGCCCCAGACGATCATCAACATCCGGCCGGTCGTCGCGGCTCAGAAGGAGTTCTTCGGGTCGTCGCAGCTCTCCCAGTTCATGGACCAGACGAACTCGCTGGCCGGGCTCACCCACCGCCGCCGCCTCTCCGCCCTCGGGGCCGGCGGTCTCACGCGCGAGCGTGCGCCCATCGAGGTGCGCGACGTGCATCCGAGCCACTACGGGCGCATGTGCCCGATCGAGACGCCGGAGGGGCCGAACATCGGCCTTATCGGGTCACTCTCCTCGTTCGCCGAGGTGTCCGAGCACGGGTTCGTGACCACGCCCTACCGCGTGGTCGAGGACGGTGTCGTGACCAAGAAGATCGTCAACCTCGACGCCAACGAGGAGGAGAACAAGGTCATCGCGCAGGCGAACGCCGAGATCGACCAGAAGACGGGGAAGCTGCGCGGGCCCGCGGTCACCTGCCGGTCACGCGACGGCGAGCTCGTCCTGGCGGCGCCCAAGGAGGTCGACCTCATGGACGTCTCGCCGGAGCAGATCTGGTCGGTGGCCACCGCGCTGATCCCGTTCCTCGAGCACGACGACGCGAACCGCGCGCTCATGGGATCCAACATGCAGCGCCAGGCCGTCCCCCTGCTCAAGACCGAGGCGCCGCTGATCGGCACGGGCGTGGAGAGCCGCGCCGCGATCGACACCGGGGACGTCCTCCTCGCGGAGAGCGCCGGAACTGCCTCGTACGTCGACGCGCAGAAGATCGTCGTCGAGCACGGCTCCAAGAAGGACGAGTACCCGCTCCACAAGTTCATGCGGTCCAACCAGGGCACGATCATCCACCAGAAGCCGCGGGTGGCCGTGGGCGACAGCGTGAAGGCCGGTCAGGTGCTGGCCGACGGGTCGTCGACCGACCAGGGCGAGCTGGCGCTCGGCAAGAACTGCCTCGTGGCCTTCATGTCCTGGGAGGGCTACAACTTCGAGGACGCGATCATCATCTCCGAGCGCCTCGTCAAGGACGACGAGCTCACCTCGATCCACATCGAGGAGTACGAGATCGACGCCCGCACGACCAAGCTGGGCGACGAGGAGATCACGCGCGACATCCCGAACCGCTCGGAGGAGTCGCTGCGCAACCTCGACGAGAACGGCATCGTGCGCGTTGGCGCCGAGGTCGGTTCCGGCGACCTCCTCGTCGGCAAGGTCACGCCGAAGGGCGAGACCGAGCTGACCGCTGAGGAGAAGCTGATCCGGGCGATCTTCAAGGAGAAGGCGCGCGAGGTACGCGACACCTCTCTGAAAGTCCCGCACGGCGAGGGCGGCGTGGTTATCGACGTGCTCACCTTCCGCCGGGACGACGGCGACGACCTCGCGCCCGGCGTCAACGAGCTCGTCCGCGTCTTCGTCGCGAAGAAGCGCAAGATCGCCGAGGGCGACAAGCTCGCCGGGCGCCACGGCAACAAGGGCGTGATCTCGAAGATCGTGCCCGAGGCCGACATGCCGCACCTGGCGGACGGCACCCCGATCGACGTCATCCTCAACCCCCTCGGCGTGCCGAGCCGCATGAACCTCGGCCAGATCATGGAGACCCACCTCGGGTGGGTCGCAGGCAGCGGCTGGTACGACGACGGCTCGGCGGCCTACAAGGAGGCGAGCCAGAACGGCGGCCGCGTGCACGTCGCGACGCCCGTCTTCGACGGAGCGACCATCGAGGAGGTCGACGAGGCGCTCGTCCGCTGGCACGACACGCACGGCGACCGCGGCATCGACTTCGAGGTCGACAAGTCGGAGCGGGCGGGGCGCCGCTGCTCGGGCAAGGTGACCCTCTACAACGGCCGGTCGGGCGAGCCCTACGAGGAGACCGTCACCGTCGGCTACATGTACATCCTGAAGCTCCTCCACCTGGTGGACGACAAGATCCACGCGCGGAGCACGGGCCCGTACTCGCTCGTCACCCAGCAGCCGCTGGGCGGGAAGGCGCAGTTCGGCGGCCAGCGGTTCGGCGAGATGGAGGTGTGGGCGCTCGAGGCCTACGGCGCCGCGTACACGCTGCAGGAGATGCTCACGATCAAGTCCGACGACACCGTCGGGCGCGTCAAGGCCTACGAGGCGATCGTCAAGGGCGAGAACATCGCCGAGCCCTCGATCCCGGAGTCGTTCAAGGTCCTTCTGAAGGAGATGCAGTCGCTCGCGCTCGACGTGAACGTGCGCTCCGAGGAGGGCGCCGGCGTGGAGATCCGCGACGAGGACGACGACCTGCTGCGGGCGGCCGAGGAGCTGGGCATCGACCTCTCGGGCGTCCGAGCCCAGCAGGCCGGCGCCGCGGACGAGGCGGAGGAGAAGATCGAGGCCGAGGGCGACGGCGGGCAGACCGCCGAATCACCCTCCGCGCAAGACAAGGAATACATCGAGGATGCCTGAGGTCCGTGGGCCGTCGCATACCTGCGTCCTCGGTTCTCGGCTTGGCCCACCAAGCCTTCGAACCTGCGTCCTTGGGCCGCTCGGCCCACGAACCTCAGAACGTTTACCGCAGAGCTAGGAGTTCCAGCCAACTTGATTGACATCAACAACTTCGACGCGATCTCCATCGGCCTCGCTTCCTCGAAGCAGATCCGCTCCTGGTCGAGCGGGGAGGTCACCAAGCCGGAGACCATCAACTACCGCACGCTGAAGCCGGAGAAGGACGGCCTCTTCTGCGAGCGCATCTTCGGTCCGACGAAGGACTGGGAGTGCTACTGCGGCAAGTACAAG
>JAFAQQ010000027.1 GCA_019246335.1 Actinomycetota bacterium
CTTGGTCTCGCGGATCGATTCGATGGCGTCCTTCTCGGACTGCCACTGCGCCTTCATCCCGGCGGAACGCTCGCGAAGCTCGGCGAGCTCGCGGTCGATGGCCTCGCGCCGCGCCACGGACGCCTCGTCGGTCTCCTTCTTCAGCGCCTGCAGCTCGATCTCGAGCTGCTGGATCCGGCGCTCGACCTCGTCGATCTCGGTGGGCATCGAGTCGATCTCGATGCGCAGGCGGGAAGCGGCCTCGTCGATCAGGTCGATCGCCTTGTCGGGCAGGAAGCGGTCCGCGATGTAGCGCTGGGAGAGCATCGCCGCCGCGACGATCGCGGAGTCCTGTATGCGCACGCCGTGGTGCACCTCGTAGCGCTCCTTGAGCCCGCGGAGGATCGCGATCGCGTCCTCCACCGACGGCTCGTCGACATACACCGGCTGGAACCGGCGCTCGAGCGCGGCGTCTTTCTCGATGTGCTTGCGGTACTCGTCGAGCGTCGTGGCGCCGACCGCGCGCAGCTCTCCACGCGCGAGCATCGGCTTCAGCAGGTTCGCCGCGTCGACGGCGCCCTCGGCGGCGCCTGCGCCGACGATCGTGTGCAGCTCGTCCATGAAGAGGATGATCTGACCCTCGGCCTCGGCGATCTCCTTGAGTACGGCCTTCAACCGGTCCTCGAACTCGCCGCGGTACTTCGAGCCGGCGATCAGCGCCCCGATGTCGAGCGCGATCACCCGGCGGTCGCGCAACGAGTCCGGGACGTCACCCGAGACGATCCGCTGCGCGAGCCCCTCGACGATCGCCGTCTTGCCCACGCCGGGCTCGCCGATCAGCACCGGGTTGTTCTTCGTCCGCCGCGAGAGGACCTGGATTACCCGGCGGATCTCGTCGTCGCGGCCGATGACCGGGTCGAGCTTGCCGTCCTCGGCCGCTCTCGTTAGGTCGCGGCCGAACTTCTCGAGCGCCTGGTACTTGTCCTCGGGGTTCTGGTCGGTGACTCGGTGCGGGCCGCGGACGGCCTGGACCGCGTCCGCGAGCTGGTCCCTCGTGGCGCCGGTGTCGACCTGCGGGTCGGCCGCCAGGGCGAGCAGCAGGTGCTCCGTCGACACGTACTCGTCGCCGAAGCCGCGCGCCTCCTGGTCGGCGCGCTCGAGCAGCTTGCCCGTCGCGCTGTCCATGGCGGGCGCCTCGGTGGCACCGCTGACGGTGGGGAGCTTGTCGAGCGCCTCGTTCGCTCGTCGGCGAACGCCCTCCACGTCCGCGCCCGCCCGCTGCAGGACCGGCACCACGATCCCGCCCTCCTGCTCGAGCAGGGCCGCCAGGGCGTGATGGGGCGTGACAGCCGGGTTGCGGCGGGCGCCCGCCAGGCGCTGGGCCGCGGCGAGGGCCTCCTGGGACTTGATGGTGAATCGGTCTGCTTGCATAGAAAATCTAAGTCACTTCATAGCAGATTGTGGGCGCCCCGACAACCGTTGCTCGCCCATCGACTAGGCCGGAGTCGAAGAGCCGCCGGATCGCCGCCCCCGCGAGATCGGTATGCGGACGCGCGAGCCGCGGGCGTCGCGGGCGGGCACGAGTGCGCTGCCGGGCGGCTCGTAGCGCACGAGCTCGCGCTTGAACGACTTCCGCACGCGCTCGATCTCCTCCTCGAGCTCGCGCTGGGCGACGTTCGCGCGCCGCTCGAGCTCCCGCATGCGGCCGCGCATCCGCTCGAGCTCCGTCTCGAGCTCGAACACCTTCTCGACGCCCGCCAGGTTCATCCCGAGCTCGCCCGTCAGCTCCTGGATCCGCCGCAGCCTCTCGAGATCACGCTCCGAGTAGAGGCGAGTGTTGCCGCTCGAACGCTCGGGCGTGATGAGCCCGCGGGTCTCGTAGAGCCGAAGCGTCTGCGGATGCATGCCGGCCAGCTCCGCCGCGACCGAGATCATGTAGACGCCGCGCGCCCGGCGCGAGCCGCCCAGGCCCTTGCGAGGCGCCTGCCGGGGCCCCTCGCCCGCGGCGTCGTGGCGGGGCCCCGCCACTACTACCTCCTCCCCGCGAGCAAGCGCTCGCGCGGGTTGCCGTCCATGACCTGGGCCAGCTCCTCCACGGCCTGCTTCTGCTTCCCGGTGAGCGAGCGCGGCACGTCGATCACGAAGCGGTAGTGGATGTCGCCCCGGCCCTTGCCGGCCAGGCGCGGCGGCCCCTCGCCCCGCAGGCGCTGCACCGTTCCGTGCTGCGTCCCCGCGGGGACCCGGATGCGCTTGGTCCCGGAGAGCGTCGGCACCTCGACGGTCGCCCCGCGGATCGCCTCGACGATCGTGATCGGGACGTCGACCTCGAGGTTGTCCCCCCGGCGGTGGAAGACCGGCGACTCCCCCACGCGCGTGATCGCATACAGATCGCCCGCCGGCCCGCCGCGCCGGCCTGCCTCGCCCTTGCCGGCCAGGCGGACGCGGCTGCCGTCCCGCACGCCCGCCGGGATGTTCACCTTGTAGCGCTTGACCTGACGGGTCTGCCCGCTGCCGTGGCAGGTCGGGCAGGGCTCCTTGATCTCAGTCCCGGTGCCGCCGCACTGCGGGCACGGGTGCGAGATCGAGAAGAGCCCCTGGCCCTCGGTCTCGACGCCGCGGCCGTGGCAGCGCGCGCACACCGTCGGCGAGGTCCCGGGCTTCGCGCCGGTTCCGCCGCATGTGGGACAGGGGGCCGACACCGGCACGGTGACCGGCACCTGGGCGCCCTCCATCGCCTGGTCGAACGAGATGTGGACCTCCGTCTCGAGGTCGCGCCCGCGCTCCGGGCGGCTTCCCGTCCTCCGGCCGCCAGCACCTCCGCCGGACCCGAAGAGGTCGGAGAGGATGTCGCCGATCCCGCCGAAGCCGCCGAAGCCGCCGGGGGCGCCGGTACGGAACGAGCCGGGGTCGAAGCCGCCGAAGATGCCGCCGCCTGAGTCGTACTGCTTGCGCTTCTCGGGGTCCGACAGGACCGAGTAGGCCTGCTGGACCTCCTTGAACTTCTCCTCCGCTGCGGCGTCGTCCGGGTTGCGGTCGGGGTGGTAGCGCCGCGCGAGCGTCCGGTAGGCCTTCTTGATCTCGTCGTCGGAGGCCTTCTTGTCGACCCCGAGGACCTTGTAGGGATCCTGGACGGCCCGCATCAG
>JAFAQQ010000036.1 GCA_019246335.1 Actinomycetota bacterium
GCTGCTGCTCGCGCCGGGCGGCGGCGAGGACGGCGCGGGCGTCGCGGCGGCCGGCGGCGACCTCGCCGCGCGCCGCGGCAAGCGCTACCGGGATGGCGCGGGCGCGCTCGCGATCCTCGGCGTCGAGATAGGCGTTCCGCGAGGAGAGCGCGAGGCCGTCGCGGTCGCGCACCGTGGGCAGGACCTCGATGCGCACGGGCAGGTCCAGGTCCCGGACCAGCTTGCTGATGACTAGCGCTTGCTGGGCGTCCTTGCGGCCGAAGTACGCCGCATCCGGCTGGACCATGTTGAAGAGCTTCGTGACCACCGTGGTGACGCCGGCGAAGTGCTCCGGGCCGCGCTGCCCCGGGTCGCCCTCGAGCACCTGCGTGATGCCCCCCACGGAGACCTTCGCGTCGAAGCCCGGCGGGTACACCTCGTCCGGCGCGGGCGCGAACAGGACGTCGGCGCCCTCGGCGGCGGCCAGCTGGGCGTCGCGCTTCTCGTCGCGCGGGTATGCGGCGAGGTCCTCGCCCTCGCCGAACTGCGCCGGGTTCACGAAGAGCGACACGACGACGGTGGCGCACTCGCCGCGCGCGCGGCGCATGAGCGACAGATGCCCCTCGTGAAGGGCGCCCATGGTGGGGACGAGGCCGACGGGACCCGCGGCGCGGACCGGCAGCAGCGCCTCGCGCAGCTCGGCGACCGTCCGCACAACCCGCATGGGGCTGCGCCGAGCTCCGTCCCGTATCTCGCCGCCGGGATTCGACCCGTCCCCGGAGCTCGAGGCTCCGTTCGGACCCGTACCTTCGATCGTCCGACCGCGACCCGCCAGCGCCCGCGTAGCCGCCACGAGCCCGTCGAAGAGCGGCAGCGCATCGGGCCGGGACCGCGCCACCGCCGCCCTCTGCGCGGCAACGGTCGCCTCGTCTCCGCGCGCCACGGGGCCAGTGAGGGCTCCCTCCGGCCCGAGCGCAACCCAGTTCGAGACGGTCGTCCGCACCAGCGGCCCGAGCAGCCGCCGCGCCCTGCCGTCCTCGATCCCCGCGCCGCCCGCGACCGACTCCGCGAGCCACTCGAGCGTGAGCAGGAAGTTCGACGCGATCGACGCGGCGGCGTGGTAGGGAGCGCGGCGCTCGTCGTCGATCTCGACCGGTTCCATGCCGAGGTCGAGCGCGAGCCGGCGAGCGAGCGCGAGCGCGGCGGGCGTCGATCCGGCGATCGCGCAGCCGCAGCCGCGCAGGTCGGTCGCCGCGCCCGAGAACGTCTGCAGCGGGTGCATCCCGAACGCCTCGCCCCCCGCGGGCTCGAGCGACGTCAGCGGCGTCGCGCCGCTGACGTGGCCGACGAACCGGGCGCTCCCCCGGACGGCCGCCGCGGCGGCCGGGATCTCGGAATCGGGGACGCATAGGAGAACCGCGTCTCCCCGGGGGACTCGGCCGCGGCCGTACGGCCCGTCCACCTCGTGCCCCGTGGCGCGAAGGGCGGCGGCCAGCGCCGTGCCGACCCGTCCGGGCCCGAGGAGGCCCACGCGAAGCGACCCCGGCGCGCGGGGCGGGCTGGTGCTGGTGTCGGCGGCGTCCCGTTCCAGTTCCCGCATGGGGATACCGGTCGGCTGTTGGTGGTCCTTGCGGAGAATTTCCGGTCCGCTCCACGTGGGTAGCGGCCGAGACCAAGGATACCCTAAGGGCAGTGCCCCCAACGACAGCGGAGGAGCGCCGCAGGGAGCTGATCGCCCTCTACCACGAGGTTCGCGACTGCCATCGCTGCCCGCTCGGGGCCGTCCGCACGAACGCCGTATTCGGCATGGGCAACGCCGATGCGGACCTGATGTTCGTCGGTGAGGCGCCGGGCGCGGAGGAGGACCGCCAGGGGAAGCCGTTCGTGGGCCGCGCCGGGAAGCTGCTCGACGAGCTGCTCGGGCGAATAGGGATGGAGCGCAGGCGCGACGCGTTCATCGCCAACGTCCTGAAATCGAGGCCTCCCGGCAATCGCAACCCCGAGCCGGAGGAGATCGAGGCCTGCGAGCCGTACCTGACGCGGCAGATCCAGCTGATCGAGCCGGCCGTGATATGCACGCTCGGCAACTTCGCCACCAAGCTGATCACGGGATCCCCGACCGGGATCAGCCGCTGCTGCGGGAAGCCGCAGGACCGGGTCGTGGCCGGCCTCCCGGTCACGGTCTACCCGCTCTTCCATCCGGCGGCAGCCCTTCGCACGCCGGCCGTGCTGGCGCAGCTGCGCGAGGATTTCGACCGCATTCCGGACCTGCTCCACGCCGCCGCCGAGCGCCGGACCGAGCAGCCGGACCTCGCGCTGGCGGGGTCGGGCTTCCCGGCGGGTCCCTCGCAGCTCGACCTGTTCGGCGGTTGAGGGAAGAGCCGGCGGCCTGGCGCGGTGCGGAGGACCGCGGCGAGGTGTCTAGCCGACGGCGCTCGGGTGGTCGACGATCTCGAGGCGGCGGCCCACGCCCGCCATGCGGAAGATCCGCCTGATCGAGTCGGTGCCGAGCACGATTGCGAGCCGCCGCCCCCGCGCGGACGCGCGTGACTGAGCGCTCATGATCAGCCGGAGCCCGGTCGAGTCCATGAAACGAAGGCGGCGGAGGTCGAGGATCACGGTCTGGGGCGCGCGGCCCTCCGCACGGCGAAGCTCCTCGTCGAACGTCAGCGCGCTCCCCAGGTCGAGCTCGCCGCTGATCGCGATGCGCACCGCGCCCTCCTCCTCACGAGTCTCGAGGGAAAGGTTCGACATCCAGCGCCGCACCCTAGCTCGTTGCGCAGCCGGAACACGGTCCGGTTCGCCGGTATGGCTCTGACAGGCGAGAAATTGTCGGAAGGTCCGGCGGACACCGAGGCGGCCGGCGCCGCGCTCGCCGGCGAGCTCGAACCCGGAGACGTCGTCCTGGTCGCCGGCGACCTCGGGGCCGGCAAGACGACGTTCGTCCGCGGTGCGGCTCGCGCGCTCGGGGTCGAGGGCCCGGTGACGAGCCCGACCTTCGCGATCGGGCACCTCTACCGCGGCCGCGTGGAGATCGCGCACGTCGACCTCTACCGGCTGCCCAGCCTGGCCGGTGAAGAGCCAGGGCTTCTCGACGACTACCTCACGCCCGAGCGCATCGCGTTCGTCGAGTGGCCCGCCGAGGAAGTGCAAGCCCTCGCGTCGGTAAGCGCGCGCGTGCGCATCGAGCATCTGGGTGAGGACCGCAGGTCGGTAACGATCGAGCGGTGAACCTGCTCGGGATCGACACGTCCACGCCCGCGAGCGCCGCCTGCCTCCTGCGCGCGGACGGCGAGGCCTTCGAGGTCGTTCCAGACGTTGCCGAGCTCACAGCCCCCCCTGGGCACGCACGCGAGCTGATGCCGCGGATCGCGACCGTGCTCGACCGTGCCGGTGTGCGGGCGACCGAGCTCGAAGCGATTGCGGTGGGCACCGGACCCGGCGGCTTCACCGGCCTGCGCATCGGGATCGCCACGGCGCGCGGGCTGGCGTCGGCTGCCGGTGCGGGGCTCGTGCCGGTCTCCTCGCTCGACGCCCTCGCTGCGGGCATCGACGCGGCGGTGCGGGTGCCGCTGATCGACGCCCGCCGCGGGGAGCTGTTCGGGGCGATCCTAAGCGCCGGCGAGTCGCATGGCGAGCCTTTCGTCGCGCCGCCGGAGACGGTCGCCGAAAGGGCCGCAGCCGCCGGGTCGAGTGGGCTGGCGGCGGGCGATGGCTCGCTACGATTTCGAGGGCTTCTCGAAGCCGCCGGAGTGAAGGTGGCCGACGAAGGGTCGAGTGCCCATGTGGTTCGCGCCCTCAACGTCTGCCGCCTCGCGGACGGCGCGCGGCCGGTGGCCCCGGAGGCCGTCCTGCCCAACTACATCCGCGCCCCGGACGCCCGCCCGCACAGCTGACAGCACCTCACGTGAACGACCCCCTCGACCTGACCCGGGAGCCGCTGCAGATCAGGCGGCTCACATACGCCGATCTGCCGCAGGCGATAGCGATCGAGCGGCGGTCGTTCCCCACGCCGTGGTCGCTGGCGATGTTCGTCCTCGAGCTCTCGAAGCCGTCGGGGATCTGCCTGGCGGCGCTCGTGCGCGATCGGATCTGCGGGTACCTGGTGTGCTCGCGCTACGACACCGTGTGGCACATCATGAACATCGCCGTCGACGGGCCGCGGCGGCGGCACGGGATCGCGACCGAGCTGCTCGAGCGCCTCTTCGAGCGCGCCGATCGCCCCGGCGTCCAGTACACCCTCGAGGTGCGAATGTCGAACGACGCCGCCATCGCGCTCTACGAGCGGTTCGGCTTCCAGTCGTCCGGGCTTCGTCGCGGCTACTACCACGACAACAAGGAGGACGCTCTGATCATGTGGCGCACCGTTCCCGAGCCGCGCGCGGCCGGCGCCGTGATCGGGGAGGCCACTCAGGGCGCGCGCGCGTGATCCTCGGGATCGAGACGAGCTGCGACGACACGTGCGCGGCCGTCGTGGGGGAGGACGGCTCGATCCGATCCAACGTCGTCGCCTCCCAGGGCCTCCTGCACTCGCGCTACGGAGGCGTCGTGCCGGAGGTCGCGTCGCGGCGGCACCTCGAGCTGATCGACGCGGTCCTCTCTGACGCGCTCGAGCGAGCCGGTGTCACGCTCGACGAGGTGCGCGCGGTCGCCGTCACACGCGGCCCGGGTCTGATCGGGGCGCTGCTCGTGGGGGTGTCGGCTGCCAAGGCGCTCGCCGCCGCCCGGCGGCTGCCACTGGCGCCAGTCGACCACCTCGCCGGGCACGTGCTGGCGAGCACGCTCGGATCCGACCCGGTCGAGCCGCCCTTCGTCGCTCTCGTCGCGAGCGGCGGGCACACGTTCCTGGCGCGGGTCGAGGAGCCGCCGGCGTACCGCGTGCTCGGGCGGACGCTCGACGACGCGGCCGGCGAGGCCTTCGACAAGGGCGCCCGTCTCCTCGGTCTCGGTTACCCGGGCGGCGCGGCGCTGGACCGCCTGGCCCGCGACGGCGATCCGGAGGCCTTCGACTTCCCCCGGTCCCTTCCGGGCGCCGGCCTCGACTTCAGCTTCAGCGG
>JAFAQQ010000124.1 GCA_019246335.1 Actinomycetota bacterium
GTCATCGAACGGCCTCCCCTCGAAGCCGATCGCCTGCTCGAGCGCGTACGCGGCGGCGAGGATGCGGTTCTCGCTGAACGCCGGGCCCGCGAGCTGGATCCCGACCGGCAGGCCCTCGCTCAGGCCGCCGGGGAGCGAGATCGCGGGGATCCCCGCGAGCGGCATCGGGACCGTGCAGTAGTCGGAGAGGTACATCGCGAGCGGGTCGCCCGTCCGCTCGCCGAGTCTGAAGGCGACCGTCGGGGACGTCGGCGTGAGGATCAGATCGACTCGCTCGAACGCCCTGGCGAAGTCCTCGGCGATCTTGGTCCGGACGCGCTGCGCCCGGCCGTAGTACGCCTCGTAGTAGCCGGAGGACAGCGCGTAGGTGCCGAGCATGATGCGGCGCTTGACCTCGTCGCCGAAGCCCCGAGCGCGCGTCTCCTCATAGATCGACAGAAGGTCGCCGTCGCCCTCCCGCGGCCCGAAGCGGACGCCGTCGTAGCGCGCGAGGTTCGAGCTCGCCTCCGCGGGCGCGAGCACGTAGTAGGCGGAGATGCCGTGCGGAGAGTGCGGGAGCTCGACCTCCTCTATCCCGCCCCCGAGCTCCTCGACGGTCGCCACCGCGGCGTCGAACACCTGCCGGACCCCAGGCTCGACGCCCTCCCCGGTGAGCTCGGGGGGAACGCCGAACCGCACGCCGTCGAGCCGGTCCGCGGTCGGGAGCTCGATGGGCTCCGGGAAATCGAGCGAGGTCGAGTCGCAATGGTCGCGACCGACCATGTGGCGGAGCAGCAGCGCCGCGTCCGTCACGTCGCGCGTGAGCGGGCCGCACTGGTCGAGCGAGGACGCGAACGCGATCATGCCGTAGCGCGACACCGCGCCATAGGTGGGCTTGAGGCCGACGATGCCGCAGAGCGATGCCGGCTGGCGGATCGAGCCGCCCGTGTCAGTGCCGATCGCCCACGGCGCGAGGCCGGCCGCGACCGCTGCGGCGGAGCCACCCGATGAGCCTCCGGGCACGCGCTCGCGGTCCCACGGGTTGCGGACAGGACCGAACCCCGAGTTCTCGTTCGACGAGCCCATCGCGAACTCGTCCATGTTGGTCTTGCCGAGCACCGGCGCGCCCGCGGCGGTCAGCCGCCTGACCGCCGTGGCGGTGTATGGCGGCCGGTAGCCCTCGAGGATCCTCGACGCGGCCATGCTCGGCACGCCCTCCACGCAGAAGAGGTCCTTGACGGCGAGCGGCACTCCGGCAAGCGGCGCGTCCGGGCGGGGCTCCGCGGGCTCGCCGTCCGCGACCCATAGAAAGGCGTTCAGCTCGTCGGCGCGGGCGCGTTCGCGGTAGGCGGCAAAGAGCTCGGCGGGCGACACCTCGCCCGCGCGCACCGCGTCCGCCGCGCGCGCGCCAGACAGCTCGAGCAGCTCGCTCACGTGCCCGGGCTCGGGACGCGAAACCCGCCGTCCGCTACGTCGGGCGCCTGCTCGAGCGCCCGCTCGCGCGGCAGGCTTGGCCGCGAATCGTCCTCGCGCAGCACGTTTTCGACCTGAACCACGTGCGATGTCGGGGGCACGTCCTGGAGGTCGAGCTCCTCGATCTTCTCGATGTGATCGAGGATCGAGGAGAGCTCGCTGGACATTCGAGCGACCTCCTCGTCGGTCAGGCGCAGGCGCGCCAGGCGGGCGACGTGGAGCACCTGATCGCGATCGATCACGGCGGCGATTGTAGGTCCGTGCGCAGGCGCGGCGAGGGTACGATCCCACCGATGTCGCCACGGTCGGCGGAGGCAGTCGCGGCACCCACGGTGTCCGGCGACGCCCGGCGCGACGCGCTATCCGACCGCGAGCTCGATTGGCTCCGCGCCTACGCGCGGACGCTCCTCCCGGCCGCCCACGGGCTACCCGGGGGCGATGCCGAGGTGGCCACGGCCGTAGCGCGACTGCTCGCCCACGCCCCGGCGCGGACGCGGAGCGCGGCGCGACTGGGGCTGCGGCTCGCCCGGATCCGCGGCAACCGGGCGGCGACGCGGCTCGAGTCGAGCGGGTCGATGGCCCTCCGCAGCCTGGGTCTGCTGCTGAAGGCTCTGTGCTGCGTCGCCTACGTGCGATCTCCGGAGGTCATGTCGGCCATCGGCGCGGCCCCCCGGTGCGAGCTCGGTCCGGAGGCGGTCGTCCCGCCGCTGCCGCCGCATCTCGACCGGGACGCGATGAAGCCGCCTGAGGGCGAGGTCGAGTCGTGCGACGTGCTGGTCGTCGGCTCCGGTGCGGGTGGCGCCGCGGCGGCGCGCATCCTGGCGGAGGTAGGGCTCGACGTCATCGTCGTCGAGGAGGGCTCGTACAGCGACGCGCTCACCTACTCGCGCGACCCGCTCGACGCGCTCACCACCCTGTACCGCGACGGCGGCCTCACCGCGTGCGAGGGCCGTCCCCCCATCCCGCTTCCACTCGGCCGCTGCGTCGGCGGGACGACCGTGATCAACTCGGGGACCTGCTTCCGCGCCCCTCCGGATGTCCTGCTGAGCTGGCGGGACGTGCACGGCATCCCCTGGGCGACGGACCTCGACCGCGAGTACGAGGCTCTGGAGCGGGACCTGGCGGTCGGGCTCGTAAGCCCGCGACTCGCCGGCCGCAACGCCGAGCTCTGCCGCGCGGGCGCCGAGGCACTCGGGCTCTCGAACGGGCCCATCCCGCGCAACAGCGGTGGGGTGACTTGCTGCGGCACCTGCCCGACGGGCTGTGCACTCGACGCCAAGCGCGCGATGCACGTCTCGGAGCTGCCTCGCGCCGTGGCGGCGGGAGCGCGGATCCGGGCCGGCGTGCGGGTGCTGAAGGTGGTCGTTCAGCGCGGGCGCGTGTCCGGGGTCGTGGGGCGGATCGGCGACGCCGGGCGCTACGTCGCCGCGGCGCGAGCGGTCGTGCTGGCCGGCGGCGCGGTCGGGACGCCCGAGCTACTGCTCTCCCAGGGGATCGCCAACGGCTCTGGCCACGTCGGACGCCACCTCCGCTTGCAGCCCGCGTGCTGGGTCGGGGCGCGCTTCCGCGACCAGCCGGTGCACGGGTGGGATGGCGTCATGCAGGGCTGGCGGGTGGACGAGTGGCTCGCCCAGGGGCTGTTCCTCGAGGCGACCTTCACGCCGCCGCCGTTCGGGGCGCACTGGCTGCCGGGCGCAGCGGAGAGGCTGATGGAGCGAATCGCCGCGTATCGCGAGCTCGCGATCATCGGCGTGCACGTGGCCGACGAGTCGGAGGGCCGGGTCATGGTCGGTCGAGACGGGCGCCTCCGACTCACGTACGGCCTCAGGCGAATCGACGCCGCCAAGCTGCGGTTTGGAATCGCGCGCGCCGCGCGCATCCACTTCGCCGCCGGCGCGGCAGAGGTCTATCCGCAGGTCGCGGGACTGCCCGCGATCGGCCCAGGCCAGGAAGGGCGGGTCGAGGACGGGCGGGCGCGTCCGTCGGCGCTGCGCCTGGAGGCTTTCCACCCGATGGGCACCGCGCGCATCGGCACCGATCCGCGGCGCTCGGTCGTGAGCCCAACGGGCGAGTCGCACGAGGTCGGCGGCCTCTACGTGGCTGACGCCAGCATCCTGCCGACGGCCCTCGGCGCCAACCCGATGCTCACGATCATGGCCTGCGCGCGTCAGGTTGCCCGCGGCGTCGCATCGGAAATGCAATAGACCGCGCGGGCGCCGCGAGGCAGCGGGGGCTGGTGCGCGGCTACCAGCCCACCCGTGGGGCGCGCGGCGCCTTGCTTGGGCCCCGCGCGGGTGCCGCGGCGTCCGCAGCGCCGGCGCCGACGTCGACCTCCTCGCGCTCCCTGAGGGCCGCGATCCGCGCGGCGAACGCCAGCACGGAGACCAGGATCAGCGCGAGGTACGCCTCGGCTTCGACCACGGCGCCCGAGTTCGGCCCCGGTGGCTGGAGGATCCGGTACAGCAGGAGCAGGGCGGCCGTCAGCCCCGCCACCGAGGCGATCGCGCTCGGGGTGCGGGGCGGCTCGACGCGCCGGTCCGCCGCGCGCATGAACGCGGCGACGATGGCGGCCCCGATCGTGACGAGCAGGCACAGGAGGAGCAGACGATCCACGCCGCCGTCGGCCTGCCAAGCGTTGCGCTCGGCCTTCGCCGCGCAGTTGGCCGCCGACTGCCGCAGTTCGCGGCCGAACTGGTCGGATTCAGGGCCGCGGAGGGCGGCCGGCGGCGTCTGGAGCCGCTCTCCCCGCCGGCACTCCTGCGCCTGCGCGCTGGTCCACCAGATCGTCGACATCGTGAAAAGGAGCGTGAGCGCCGCGACGAACGCGATCCAGTCCCACCGGCTCAAGCGCAGGAAGCTCACGCCGATCCCTCCGGGCTCGGCGCGGGAAGCGACTCGATCTCGAGGCTCGAAGCTTCCCGGACCGCCCGCGGATAGCCCTCGTCACGCATGCCGATCAGAGCCGCGGCCGTCGCCCCGAGGCAACCGGCCAGCCCGACCCACAGGCCCCAGTCCCGCGACGCGCCGAGCGACCGGATCGAGGTCGACCTTCCGAGCAGGTTCCGGACGGAGCGGTCCAGCGAGGGCGGGAAGGCGACGCGCAGGGCGAGCCACACCGTCCCGATCAAGCCCACGAGCGCGAGCAGCGACGTGACCGCGATCGGGACCGCCGCGGTGGGGTGAACCGCCGTGAGCACCGCGAGCGCGAGGGCGAGTCCGCAGACCAGCGCCAGCACGACAGCGAGTCCGCCGAGCGACTGCCACGCGTCATGGGTCACGTCGAGGCGCGGGTAGCGGTACCAGGGAAGGAACATCCCCACGAGGAGGACGGCTCCGGCCACACCGGCGAGCCAGTCCACGAGTCGCAGCCTCCTCAGGTCCACGCGCGGAGCGTACCCTGGTTCAGCACCGGTCGAAGCCAGTGAAACCGCGCTTGCGCGGCGCGCGGCGGGCGCGCTACCGCTTCTTCAGCGGCGCGTAATCCATCATGAGCTTGCGCTCCGACCCGTCCGCGCTGAACCGCACGACGACCAGCCCGCCGGGCTCGAGGCCGATCACCACGCCCTCGCCCATCGTTGCGTGCTCCACGTCGTCGCCGAGAGCGAAGCTCGCGCCCGCGCCATCCCCCGCCCCGGACGGCCGCGGCCGCGGGCCCTCCCGGTCAGCCCACGACGGCTGGAAGCCGCGCGGCTCCTGCACCTCGCGGTCGACCAGCTCGTCGGGGATCTCGGCCAGGAAGCGGCTCGGCACGTTCCACTCGCGCGCCCCGTAAAGCGCCCGCTGCCGTGCGTGGGTCAGGTAGAGCTGGCGCTTCGCGCGCGTGATGCCGACGTAGCACAGCCTCCGCTCCTCCTCGAGGTCGCCTGACTCGATCGCCCGCATGTGCGGGAAGACGCCGTCCTCGCAGCCGATCATGAAGACCACGGGGAACTCGAGGCCCTTGGCGTTGTGGAGGGTCATGAGCGTGATGATCCCCTCGTCGTCGCGCAGCGTGTCCTGCTCCGAGAACAGGGCGATCTGCTGCAGGAACTCCTCCAAGCTCGGCTCCTCGGCGGTGGCGTGGTACTCGCGCGCTACCTCGACCAGCTCCTCCAGGTTCTCGATCCGGCCCTCGGCCTCGATCGTCCTCTCCGCGCGAAGCGCCTCGAGGTAGCCGACCTCGTGCAGGAGCTCGTTCAGCAGGTCGCCGACCGACGCCGTCTCGGCGCGCTCGCCCAGTCGCTCCATGGTCGACATGAAGCGCCCGACCGCCTTGATCGCCGCCGCCCCGAGCCCGGGCACGTCCTCAGGTGCCAGCGCGACCTCCCACACCGGCTCGCCGAGCGTGTTCGCGTGGGAGACGATCCGCGCCTGCGTCGTGTTGCCGATCCCGCGGCGCGGGCTGTTCACGACCCGCTCGAACGCCACGACGTCGCTCGGGTTCACGAGCAGCGTGAGGTAGGCGACGGCGTCCTTGATCTCCGCGCGCTCGTAGAAGCGCGTGCCGCCGATCACCTGATAGCCGACGCCGTAACGGACGAGCGTGTCCTCGAGGACCCGCGACTGGGCGTTCGTCCGGTAGAAGACGGCGATCTCGTCGCGCGAGGCGCCCGACTCGACCAGCCGCTCCGCCTCCCCCGCCACGTAGCGCGCCTCGGCGTGCTCGTCCTCCAGCTCGCGGACCCTGACGGGATCGCCCGCGCCGACGTCCGTCCACAGCACCTTGGACTTCCGCGCCCGGTTGTGGGAGACGACCGCGTTGGCGGCCGAGAGGATCGTCTGGGTCGAGCGGTAGTTCTGCTCGAGCTTGATCACGCGCGCGTCGGGGAAGTCGTCCTCGAAGTCGAGGATGTTGCGGATGTCGGCCCCGCGGAAGCGGTAGATGGACTGGTCGTCGTCGCCGACCACGCAGAGGTTGCGGTGCTCCTCGGCGAGGAGCTGCAGCCAGCGGTACTGCGCCCGGTTGGTGTCCTGGTACTCGTCGACGAGGACGTGGCGGAAGGTGCTCCGGTACTGCTCTCCTACGTCGGGGAACAGACGCAGCAGGTCCACGCAGCGCACCAGGAGATCGTCGAAGTCCATCGCGTTCATCGAGTGGATCCGCTGCTCGTAGAGCTCGTAGACGTCCGCCGCCGTCTGCTCGAAGAACGACGAGATGCGTTGCCGGTACGCCGAGGCGTCGAGCAGGGTGTTCTTGGCGTCCGAGATCTGTCGCTTGATCGCGCGGGGCGTATAGCGCTTGGGATCGATGTCGAGCTCCTCGATGCAGCGCTTCACGAGCCGCACCGAGTCCGCCTCGTCGTAGATCGTGAAGCCGCGCGTGTAGCCCAAGCGCGCGCCCTCGGCTCGCAGCATCCGCGCACAGGCGGAGTGAAACGTCATCACCCACATCGCGCGGGCGCGACGACCGACCAGCGCCTCGATGCGCTCCTTCATCTCGCCGGCGGCCTTGTTCGTGAACGTGATCGCCAGGATCTCGCCCGGCGCGGCGCGGTCGGTCTCGACGGCGTACGCGATCCGGTGGGTCAGTACGCGCGTCTTGCCGCTGCCCGCTCCGGCGAGGACCAGCAGCGGCCCCTCGTCGTGGAGGACGGCCTCGCGCTGCGGCTCGTTGAGGTCCTCGAGCAGGCGGTGGGCGGCGGCCGTCGTTGCCATTCTCGTCGAGCATAGGGTTCGAATCGGGCGCCCCGGAAGGGCGGCCACAGCCGCGTACGCTGCTCGACATGGGCCTCTGCGACGACGTCCGCGCCGCGTGCGCCGAGGCCGCGACGGCCGCGCGGCGGGTGCGCATCGAGCCGGACCGCATCGACCGGATCGAGCCCGGTCCGCCCCCCGCCCTCGACCCGGAGCGGCACTACCTGGAGGGCGGGCGCGAGGAGGTGGCGGAGTACATGCTCGCCCTCGACGCGATCAACTTCGGCTCGGGCTGGTTTCCCACGCTGCGCAAGCGGTCGCGCTCGTCCGGCTACCAGACGGTGGCGTGGGCGCTGGCCGACCGCTTCCGCGCGAAGGGAGCGTGGTCGAACGGGGAGCTGCGCGACCTCGCGGCGCCGGACGTCGCGCGCGCGCTCGGACAGGACCCGGACCACGAGCTGATGGCGCTATACGCGAGTGCGCTTAACGACCTCGGCGCCTGGCTCGGCGAGCGGTCAGCGTCAGAGGCCGTCGCGGCGGCCATGGGCTCGGCGGAGCGACTGGCCGAGCAGCTCGCCGCGGGCATGCCGTTCTTCGACGACCGCGGGTTCTGGAAGCGAGCGCAGATCGCCCCGAACGATCTGGCGCTGGCCGGCGTCGCGGAGTTCCACGACCTCGACCGGCTCACGATCTTCGCCGACAACGTGGTCCCGCACGTGCTGCGGGTGGATGGCGTGCTCGTCTACCACGCCGAGCTCGCGGCGCGAATCGACCGCGGAGAGCTGCTCGAGCCCGGCGGCGAGGAGCGCGAGATACGCGCCTGCGCGGTGCACGCATGCGAGCTGATCGCAGAGCGGACCGGCGTGGCGCCGAGAGTGCTCGACACGTGGCTCTGGAACCGTGGCCAGGAGTCCCGCTACAAGGCGGTGCCAAGGCACCGCTGCCGCACCGTTTTCTACTAACCGGGCGGTCGCTCGGAAGTGCGGCTCACGGGCCGGCTCCGAACATTTTCCGAACACCAGAATGGTCACGGGCCGCGCGGATTGCGTAATCGAGCCGGAACTGCTCGCCCGGCACGTAGTCCTCGAACGCGCGCGCGTAGTCGCTGAGGCAGACCTCCGGCGTGTGTCCCGCCCGCTTCGCCACCTCGACGACGTTGCTGCCTTCGCGAATCCACAGGCAGATGGCGGAGTGGCGTAGGTGGTAGGGCCGTACGTAGTCGAAACCGATCGCCTCGAGGGTTGGCACCAGACCCCCTTCCGCCAATTGACCCAGGCGTTGTAGTCCCACGAAGCCATTATCAGCGAGGCGGGACGACGCGGATGGTCCGCTGTGCGTTATGGCGGCGACCGCTACGGCACTCGCCCCGCGTTGCGATCGAGGTCGGGAAGCACCGCTATCCGATTGAGGTCCATGAGCTGACCGAGACGCTGCCGTTCAGCGACGAAGAGATCGCTGCATGGCGCAACGAGTGGCGCTCGCTTGATCGGTCTGGGCAGATGCCGCCACCGCATCGCAAGCGAAGGCGTGCGACCGGACGGTTAAGCCTCGTCTTTCCCAACGGTTACGCGGGCGGGCGCACGAGATGGACCGAAGGACCTCGTGGGCGGCTCGAGTACAAACTCGCCTCGGTCTTCGAGACGCTCACGAAACGAGCATCGGATGACGATCGCCAGGCCGCGGAGGCGGCTCGCCGCACTGAGGAGCTTCGTCGCGAGCAAGCCGCGTACGCCGAGACCGAGCGACGCCGCCGAATCGAGCGTGAGCGGGCAGAGCGTTTAACCGCTGAGGCGGACGCGCACGATCAGGCCTTACAAGTTAGGCGTTACATCGCCGCCTTACGCGGACGACTGGCTGAACTCCCAAATGAAGAGCGCGACCGTGTCGCCAGCTGGTGCCACTGGGCGGAGTCATGGCTCGAGGCCAGCGATCCCGCCATATCAACGAGGCTGATCATTGGATTCGACCGACAGAGGGACGAGCGCGACCGCTGATCACGGCCGGGGGTGGGCCGGTGTTCCGCTCAACCTTCCACTGGACACCTGCAGCTCGTGAGCGAGCTCGCAGGGGCGACAGTCCTGTGCGGCGCCGGAACGTCGGTGCCCTCGGGCCTTCCGGACGGCCAGCAAATGGCGCGAGCAGCAGTCGATCTTATATGGGAACACTCCCAGTGCTTTGGTCCAGATGCACGCCGACTCGTACTCTCGGCGCTCCAGTGGTCGACTCGTCAAGAACCAGCGCTACGCCTGGAGCTGGTTCTGGAACTACTTGCTCGGGAGCTCGATCCCAAGGTCCTCGTTGGTGTCTTCGGACTCCTAGAGGTCGGCGAACCGAACATCAACCACGCTGCACTGGCGCTAAGCGACGCTCGGCGAATCGTCACCACAAATCAAGATCTTCTGCTCGAGGACGCAGCTCGTCGCGTCGGGAGGAGGCGGCGTGTACTTCATCTCCATGGCCGCTTTGACCAGCCGCGCTCGATCATCGCGCTTCTAAGTCAGTACGTCGACGGTCTTCCAGCTCCGACGAGCGATGCATTCACGAAGGCGGTCGATGGCCGGCACGTGGTCGTGGTGGGATACAGCGGCCGCGACCGTGACGTTATGCCGCTACTTGCGTACGCGCGGTCGATCAGATGGATCCACCACAAGCCCGTCGGCCGCGCGCCGGGGAAACTAGCAACCGAGGTTGAGGTTCTCCGCGCGCAACTCGGAGCCCGGTTCACCCTCGAAATCGCTGAGACCACATCATTTGTGCGCCGCCAGTTGCCGATCGCGGCGCAACGGGATCTGATGCGATCATTGACGGGCCGGCATGTACGGCCGACGCTTCCTCCGCAAGTCCGGCGCAAGTACAGCATGCTCCCCGGCCGGGCCCGCGAGCTCGCGATCGCGCGACTTCTCCTGCACGTCGACTCGCCCGTGCTCGCGCTCCGCGGCATACGGAAAGCCCGGCGCATTCATGGCGAAACGGCGGATGGCCTAATGCTCGAAGCTGACGCCTTGTTGGCGCTTAACCGGCGGTCCGATGCGGTCGCCAGCTACCACCGGGCAAGCATGCTCGTCGGGGACCCCGGGACTCGATGCGCCGCCTTGCAGAACGAGGCGCATGCGCTTGCGAACTCAAGCGACTACCGCACGGCGCGCGAGCGGCTCGACGAAGCGAACCGAGTTAGGCAGCGTGTCACCGACCGCCGAAGCCGGTTCCGTCTTTTGGGACGAATTGCCAGCCTACGTGGCCGGATGAAGGGGATGACCGACGACGAAGCAGGAGCCATGCGCGACTACGCGCGCGCACGCCGTGCGTTTCGCAGCGCGCGCGATCTCGACGGGATTGTCGAGTCGACCACTTTCGGCAGTGACATGTTGCGCTCACGTGGCAGGTATCGCGAGGCACTCGCGCAGCTCGGTGAGATCTTCGAGGACTCCGAGCTCTACGCCCGCCCATTTGCGCGAGCTTGGGCGCCGTTCTATCGCGGGTCAACGGTCGGGGCTATGGGTGATCCGCAGGCTGGCCTCGCCGATCTGAGTAAAGCCGCGGCCATCGGTCGAGCTAGCGGCAACGATCAGGCCGTGGCATGGGCTGAAGTAATGATCGCGAACTACCTACGCGAGATCGACCTAGATGCTGCGGCGGAGGCGCTCCGACGTTGTGCCGATGCGCTCAGCGCTTACGGCGGACCGATGTTCCAATGTGAGGCCCGCCTCGAGTGGGAACGCGCCGAACTCGCCCGCGCGCGGGGCGACGAGCCGGCGGTGCGATCCCATGTGGCTGCGACCCGGCGGATGCTCAAGAGTGCGAACGCACCTGGTCGGCTCCCATATATGGAGGCCCACTTACTCGCAATCGAGGCCGAGCTCGCGCGCGACCTCGGTCGTGCCTCCGCCCATCGGTTACTCACGAACGCGCGCGACGCATACCGCGCCGGAAGATGGGCGGCTTGCGTCGCGCGAGTCGAGGTCTCGCTCTGGTTGCTCCATGACGGACCCTGTCCTGCGGGGCTTCTCAAACGCTGCCTGCGCGATGGCTACGGATACGAGGTCGAGCGGCTTGAAGGCAGGCGTATGGACCTGTACTACGCCCTTCACACTCTGTAGCGACGGGTAGGTGGCCCGCAGTGCATCGGCTGCGCATTCGCGGCCTACTCCCGCAAGAGTTCGGCGCGCTCCAGAACCCCGAGCAGCCACCAGACCCTCTCGACATCAGCAGGCGCCAGTGGCAACCCGGCTTCAACGTGTTCACCTAGCCCGGGGCCTGTGAGGTTGGCCGAGCCGAGATACCCGTAGTCGCCGCCGACCACCTTTGCGTGGAATAGCGAGCCAGCGGCCGCCGGGACGTAGCGCAGCGCGCGAACCATCATCCCCTCCCCACGGAGCCGGTCGGCGAGGCGAAGCATCGCCCCGAGGTCGTCGCGGCCAGGGTCGTCCTTGGCGCCGGCGAGTGTCACCGGGAGCCGGGCAGCGCGCGCGCGGCCGAGTCCATCCCAAAGGTTGTCGGCTCCACGGTCCGACCAGAACGGCGAACACAGGAGCACCCGGTCGGTGGCACTCGCCAGGGCGTCGAAGACACGATCAGACAGTGACTGTTGGAGGTGTCGCGCTTCATCGGGCAACTGCACGGCAGGCGGCACCGTGAACACGACCTGCGCTCCAGGCTCCGGACGACGGCTGACCTCCTCCATGCGGAAGTGGGGTAGCAGAGCACAGACCTGTTGGAAGTCCGCCAGATTGAACGCATCTACCTGGCCGCCATTGCCGATGACGCCGGCGGCGGCCAAATGTGCGACTAGCGCGCCCTGCGTTGCGGGCGCAAACCACGCTGGCACGAGTTGGTCGCCTGCCCGATCGGCCGACAGGCTTTCTGCCCACGCTGACAACGCGGCGTCGGAGCCGTCGAAAAGGTCGAGCACACCGTAGGCACACTGCACGAGCGTGCGCGCCCGGCTTGCGTCCTGCGTCAGCTCAGCTGTGGCAGCCATTCCCAGTAGCCGTAACTGGGGCGGCCGTCCTGCGGGTCGGGCGCCGCCAGCAGCACGCCGCGGTCGAGGTCCCGGTTGAAGCGCTCGCAGCCGAAAGCGAGGTGGAGGCAGCTCATGCATGTCCCATCCTCGGCGAGACAGTGCGGATCCCATTCGCATTGGACAGCACCCTCTTTGGCGGACTCCAGCCAGTCGAGCAATCGGTGCTCGACAAGCCAGACCAAC
>JAFAQQ010000171.1 GCA_019246335.1 Actinomycetota bacterium
CTTCGAGGCGATCGCGACCCATCGGTCGAAGCTTGCGACGAAGCTGGGCTTCAAGGTCTGCGGCCCGCCGTCGGTCCGGTAGCGAGCTTCGGCTTCGCAGCCAATCGCGCCGCCGTTCGGCGATGGCTCACCCGTCCGGAAGCCGGCCGCCGACGAACTGCGTGAAGCCCGCCACGCGCTGCCGGATCTCGACGAAGCCGCGGCGCTCGAGCGCCGTCACCAACTCGTCGCGCTCGAACATCCGGATGCCGCCCGCTCCGGCGAGCACCGCCTGCCAGGCCCGCAGCGGCGGTGTCCGGCCGAGCGCGCTCGTGAACAGCGCGATCCTTCCACCGGGGGTGAGCGCGGCGCGCATGCGATCGAGCGCGCGCATCGGATCCGCGAAGAGGTTGAGGGCCGCGAAGCAGCAGACCGCGTCGAAGCTGGCGTCCCGGAACGGCAGCTCCGAGGCGTCACCGCGGACGAAGGCGGCGGTGCCGGAGAGGCCAGCCTCAGCGGTTTCGCGGACCGCGCGGGCGAGCATGGTCTCGGACACGTCGATGCCCACCGCGAGCCCGCCATCGCCCACGGTCCGGGCGAACTCCCGCGTGAAGCTGCCGGTGCCGCACGCGACGTCCAGCACGCCGTCGCCGGGGCTCAGGCCGAGAAGCAGCCGTGCGATCCGATGCTCTTCCGCCATACCGGGCCCGAGGACCCCCTTGGCGACGCGGCCAAGCGCCGGTCGCCACCAGCGCTCGTATACCGCGGGGACGACCCGGCCGAGCATCAGGTCCTGCGCGAGGCCGGTCGAGCCCGGCGACGCCGGTCCCAGCAGGTCGACGTAGCCCGCCGCTGACGGGCGCGCGCGGTCGTGCGCGTCGGGGTCGAGCAGCGGGAGGGCGCGCTCGAGGGCGCCCGGGATCACCGCGATGACGGGTTCCGGATCGACGTCCCGGTCCGGCGGATGCTCGGCAGCTCGCGCTCGCCCGCGATGGCCGGGCCGCGATGCTCGCCCTCGAACGCGATCCGGTCGAGCCTCGCTATCTCACGCTCGCCCTCGACGCGCGCCGGATGGTCCAGTGGGAGCGGTTCGATCAGCGTGTGGATCCGGTTGCGGATCTGAAGGGCGAAGTGCGGCGTCGAGGCGCCCATCAGCTCGCGTATGTCCTCCACCGTCGGCTCGCGCTCGAACCGCAGCGGGTCCTCGAACTCGCTCACCCGGCGAACGCTATACGGCCGGCCGCGCTACTTGGCGGAGGGCTGGTCGACCGGGATGAGCTCGGTCAGCTTGTCGATCTGGGCCTGCACCGTCGTGGACACCGCGTCGCGGCTGCCGATGACCCACACGCGGTTGTAGAAGCCCTGGCTCGGATCCCCGCTCTCGTAGCCGGGCTGTACGTCGAGGAAGTATCCCTCGAGGACGCGGGGCAGCTTGTCTGCGTTGTCGGTCAAGAGCAGTGGCGCGAAGACGCCGTTGCTGCCGAGCGCCGCAGCCGCAGCCGCATCGAGCGGACGCGACGTGCTCGCGAGCGCGTAGTTCCGCCCCGGGGTCGCATAGCCCCAGCCGAAGGCGCCCTGGTGGAAGTGCGCGAGCTGGATGGCGGCGTTCACGGGGCTGTTGCCCCGGTACGAGCGGTCGTCGGACACGCGGGCGACCGTCCCGTACTTCGCGAGCTGCTTCTCGACGGCCGTCGATATGACGGACGCGGTGCCGAGGAGGTAGATGTTCGGCTTCGAGTGGGCGACGAGCGCCCGCTTGGTCGGCGTGGGGATCGAGTCCTTCTTCACGAACAGGACCGGGTCGCCGGACCGCGCCGCCCAGGCGGCCGCCGGCATCGCCCATGCGGCCGAGTCCGCGGAAGCCACGATCACGTCCCCGGTCGGCTTCCCCGCGACGGCGGTCTGGAAGCGGTCCACTGCCTCGGCGATCGTGAAGGGATCGCTGCCGTGGATGGCGCCGCTTCGGACGCCGTTCGGCGCCGGCGGCGTGTCCCCGACCAGGATCGCCTGCGCGCCCTTGGCGAGGCTCTCCCCGGTGGGCTTCAGCCGGTTGAGCGCCTGGCTCGTCGCGGGCGGCAGCGTGTCGCCGTCGCTCAGCAGGATTGGCGCGTGGAGCGGCGCGCCGGTCAGGACGGACGCCGCGATTCCCGCCTGCCACTGGCTCTTGTCGACCAGCGTCACCGCGCCGGGGCGATTCGTGCGGTTGCTGGCGGGGAACAGCGCGGTGGCGATTCCGGCCGCGTCGGTCACCGGGTCGCTCCCGCTGACGCGCGTGGTGTCGCGCGTGGCCGCCGTCGGCAGGCCGAGCTGCCCCAGCGCGTCCTTGCTGTCCGACCCGACTCCGGCGTTGATCTGCCCCGAGCCGGCGGGAGCGCTCGAGAGGGAGCAGCCGGACAGGATCAGCGCGACTGCCGGGGCCAGCAGCAGGGTTCGCCGGGGCACGGGGAGGACGATATCGACCGCCCCGGGCGGCCGGGGCAGGCGATATCCTGGGCATGGATTGACTAGTCAGTCAACGACGGCGGCCAGGGCGTGTCGCCCAGCCGCCACTTGCGACCGGAGGCTCTGCACGTGGATTTCCGCCTGACCGACGAGCAGCAGGAGTGGCGCGACCAATGTCATCGCTTTGCACTCGAGGTGATGCGCCCGGTCGCCGCGAAGTACGACCGCGAGCAGAGCGTCCCGTGGGACGTCATCAAGGAGTCACGGAAGTGGGGCCTGAGCGGCGTCGACTGGGTCCAGAGGGTCGGCATGGACGAGGACGGGCTCTTCGGCGTGATCTACCAGGAGGAGCTGAACTGGGGCTGCGCCGGGATCGCCCTGGCCGTGAACGCCTCGTCGCTGGCGGCCGCCGGGATCGCCTCGTCCGGCACCCCCGAGCAGATCGCGGAGTGGGTCCCGAAGACGCTCGGCGTCGGTGAGGACGACGTCAGGCTGGGCGCCTACGCGGTCACCGAGGCTGGCGCGGGGTCCGACGTGGCCTCGCTGCGCACCACGGCCGTCCTCGACGGCGACGAGTGGGTCTTGAACGGCACCAAGGTCTTCATCTCCAACGGCGGCATCGCGGACGTGACGGTCGTCGTGGCCACCGTCGACCCGAAGCTCGGCCACCGCGGCCAGGCCTCGTTCGTGGTCGAGAAGGGCACGCCCGGGTTCTCTCAGGGGAAGAAGGAGGACAAGCTCGGCATCCGCGCTTCCCAGACCGCCGAGGTCGTGCTCGAGGACTGCCGCGTCCCCAAGGAGAACCTGCTGGGCGGCATGGACAAGCTCGAGAAGAAGCTGGAGCGCGCGCGGTCGGGGCAGTCCAGCGGGCGCGCCTCCGGGGCGCTCGCCACCTTCGAGATGACGCGGCCGCTCGTGGGCGCCGGAGCGCTGGGGATCGCCCGCGCGGCGTACGAGTGGACGCTCGAGCACCTTGAGGGTGTCTCGGGCGAGGACGGGCCGCTGCTGGAGCAGCAGCGGGTCCAGCAGGTCGTCGCCGACGTGGCGACCGAGATCGACGCCGCGCGCCTGCTCGTCTACCGCGCGGCATGGATGGGCCGCGCTGGCATCCCGATGACCGGCGGGCAGGGCTCGATGTCCAAGCTCAAGGCCGGCGACGTGGCGATGTGGGCCACGACCGCGCTGATGGACCTCGTCGGGGACTACGCGCAGACCACGGACTGCCCGCTCGAGAAGTGGTTCCGCGACGCCAAGATCTTCCAGATCTTCGAGGGCACGGCCCAGGTCCAGCGGCTCGTGATCTCGCGCATGCAGCGCCAGTCCTTCCAGGAGGGCCTCAAGCAGGCGGCCGAGGTGCTCGAGCAGGCCCCGGGCTCGGCGACGGGCGAGCCGGTCGCAGCCTAGGTAGCGGGCGAGGGCCGCCGGACTACGGAGGCCGGCAGGCGTCGCGTGGTCCGGCGCCGATCGACCCACCCTCCGGCGGCCTCGCGTGCCGTCACAATTGAGCGGTGATCTCCTTCGACCCGGGCGGCTTGGCGGTCGTCCTCCTGCTGGTCGGCCTCTACGTTCGCGCCGTCCGCGTCCTGCACAGGCGCGGATTCGTCGTTCCCCGCACCCAGCAGCTCGCCTGGTACTGGGGGGTGGGGATGATCGCGGTCGGCCTGCTGGGACCGCTCGACCGCCTGGCCGGCCAGATGCTCACCGCGCACATGGCCCAGCACATGCTGGTGGCGGATCTGGCGGCCCCGTTCCTGCTTGCGGGCGTGCGCACGCCGGTCCTCATGTTCATCCCGCCGCGCGCCGTGCTCGTGTGGCTGGCGCGCCGGCGCCACCTGAGGGCGCTGTTCCGCGTCCTTCGGCGGCCACTCGTGGCCCTCCCGATCTACGTCGGGGTCTTCTACACCTGGCACTTCGCCTTCGCGTTCGACGCCGCGCTCCGCAACGACTGGCTCCACGCGATCCAGCACCAGGCGTTCCTGGCCATCGCCCTGCTCCTCTGGTGGCCGGTGATCGAACCGATGAAGCGGCACATGCGAGGCGACCTGTGGAAGATCGGCTACGTGCTCGGCACGCGGGTGCTGGTGATGTTCGTCGGCATGTCGCTGGTGGTCGGCCGGCACCCCGCGTACGCGTACTACGCAGACCGCGGGAACACGCACGGGCTCACGCCGCTGACCGATCAACAGCTCGCGGGCGGGCTGATGATGTCGGTCGACATCGTGGTGATGATGGCCGCGCTCGCGTATTTCTTCTGGCGGGCCTCGCTCGAGGCCGACCGGGCGGAGGGCACGCCGGCGACCGCGCGCTGACCCCGCGTTAGTCTTTCGGGCCAGCCCTCATCCCGAAAGACAAGGAGGCGGCGTGCCAGGCCTCGCGGGTCGCATGTCCACCGTCATCAAGGCGAAGATCTCGAAGCTGCTCGACCGCGCGGAGGACCCCGCGGAGACGCTCGACTACGGCTACCAGAAGCAGATCGAGTACCTGCAGAACGTCAAGAAGGGGATCGCCGACGTAGTCACCTCGAAGAAGCGGCTCCAGATGCAGTCGTCGAAGCTCGAGCAATCGATCGTCAAGCTCGACACCCAGGCAAGGCAGGCGCTCGCCCAGGGCCGCGAGGACCTCGCACGCACCGCCCTCGAGCGCAAGACGCTTGCCCAGAACGAGCTGCAGTCGCTGGACCAGCAGATCAAGGAGCTCGAGGCCCAGCAGGAGTCCCTGACCGAGAACGAGCGCCGGATGCGCGAGAAGATCGAGGCCTTCCGCACCAAGAAGGAGGTCATCAAGGCCCAGTACTCCGCGGCCGAGGCGCAGGTCCAGATCTCGGAGGCGGCCAACGGCGTGGGCGAGCAGATGGCCGACCTCGGCCTTGCGATCCAGCGCGCGGAGGAGAAGACCGAGAACATGAAGGCGCGCGCGAACGCCGTCGACGAGCTCGAGAAGGCCGGCACGTTCGAGGATCTGACGCAGCTCGGCTCTGGCGGCTCTGACGACATCGACCGCCAGCTCGCCCAGCTCTCCGCCGGCCAGCAGGTGGACGACGAGCTGGCAAAGATGAAGGCCGAGCTCGGCCCCGGCGGGGAGAGCGCGCCCGCGCTGGAGCAGGGCGAGGGCCAGGCGGGGCACGGACAGGGCGCGACCCAGTGATCGTCCGCATAGCGGGCGAGGGTCAGTTCGAGGTGTCCGAGGACGTCGTCGACAGGCTCAACGAGCTCGACAACACTGCGGTGGCGGCGGTGGAGTCCGGCGACGAGGCCGCGTTCCACCAGCTGTTCGTCCAGTTGATCGAGCTGGTCGAGTCGGAGGGCTCGCGCCTGGCGGACGACGAGCTGGTCGTGTCCGACGTGATCGTCCCGCCGCGCGACATCACCTTCGACGAGGCGAAAGCCGAGTTCACGGGCGAGGGCCTGATCCCGAACTGACTGGCGCTCCGCGGCGCCCTCTCACGCAGTACGCGCGCCGGCTAGCAGGCGCGGCCCTCCGGCCGCCCTAGCAACGATGGCCGCCCCACGTGACGGCCCAGTCGGCGGCGCGGCGGGCCGCGGTCCCGATCGTGAATCGCGCGAAGCCACCCTGCACGGTGTGATCGACGCGTTTCCCCATCGCCCAGGTCACGACCGATGACGCACCGGTGGGCAGCTTCACCCGGAACGGGAGAGGACCGCCGTGCTCCGGCCTCACGTAGCCGCGCGCGCAGGTGGCGCCGTATGCCACTCCGACCTGCGGGAAGCGCAGCGAGAACCGGCTGAAGGGAAGGTGGGGCGAGATCGAGTATCCACCGGCGTTCGGCTCGATGCCGGCGAGCTTGATGGCGTCGAACAGGCTCCACGCCGGCTCGTGCATGATCTGTCCGTCGTATGCGGTGCTGAGGCCCGTGCCGCAGATCTGCGGCGAGTCCGAGTAGAACGAGCGGCAGACGTCGTCGACCGAGATCGTGCCGGCCCAGTGCTGCGGGTACGCGTGGGCATGCGCGCCGAGGGTGTTGCGCTGGAACTCGTCGAACGCGTAGGCGGTGGCGTGGGGCACGACGCCCTGAAGATGGCCGAGTCCCCAGACCAGGGTGCCGTCGATGGCGTACCAGCTCCCCCCGACCCAGACCGCGTTGCGAGTACCCACCGCCTGTCCGACCGGCGGGTTGCTTCGCTCGGTGACCGCGGGGTCGTCGGTCGACGGCGACTGCGAAGAGCCGATCTTGGACGGGCCGTGCAGTTGGCTCGGCGCCCCGATCCCCGTGAGGAAGCGGCGGATGTTCGCCACCAGCGTCTGGGCCTGCTGGGCGTTCGGCGCGCCCGCGAGCATCGCCCAGGGCTGTGGCTCGCCGAAGATCGCGCCGCTTCCGAGCTGACGAATGCCGGAGTAGCCACGCGAGTACCAGCCGAGCCCGGTCCACTCGCGGCGGACCGTCGCCAGGTCGCGCGCACCGCTCGCGCGAAGTTGCTGTGCGAAGCCGTGGTCGCCCCGCGCGTCGGCCACCTCTGCGAGCCGCGGGTACACGTAGGCGAGCTGCGCTGTCACCAGGTTGGACTCGGTCATCTGGAGGAACTCGGTCGAGAAGTCGGACCAGTCGCCGGTCGTGCCGCTGAGGTAGTCGCCGTGCGGGCCGAGCTGTGCCTCCTGGTGCTGATAGGCGAGCTTCAGGTGGTCCCAGAACGACGCGGTTCCGGTTCCCTGGTAGCGGACCTGCTGGTCGAAAAGCCCGAAGTCGCGGGTGGCGTCGGCGTACTCGGCCGCCGCCCAGAGAAGCCACGAG
>JAFAQQ010000164.1 GCA_019246335.1 Actinomycetota bacterium
ACCGACGCTCTATCCAGCTGAGCTACGGGCGCAGGCGGTCCCCGATGGTAGCGGCCCATCCGAGGCCGTCGGCGTCCCGCAGCGGGCTGAGAATTACCTCCGATCGGGGAGGCGAGATCATCGCAATAGCGCCGATTTCTTGAGCGACCGGCGCGGGTCGCCGGGCGTCGAAGAGAGAGCCGAAACCCTCCTTGCCCCTCGAAGTCGTCATCGACAAGCTGAGCCCCGGCTGGCGGGTCGAGCACCTGCTCGACGAGCTTGAGACCCGGAGCGGCCTCGGCAGCGACGACGCGGCCGACCGTCGCCACTATTTCCTCCCGGGAGACGGGAACCGTCCCGACCGGCATGGCGTCGACGATCTGACACGACTCCTCGACCGGATCTCCCCCGCCTGGCACGAGCACCTGAAAGTCAGCAACGTGCAGTCGTGGACTCCGTTCACGTTCGACCATTTCATGCCCCTGCCCGAGGTGCCCGAGCGGCCTGGCGGCCGTCACTACGCGGTGCGGCTGAGCCGGAAGCGGATCGGCCTCGCCTGGGCGTTGGAGCGTGATCTCGCGGGTCGGGAGGCCGACCTCGACTGGCTGGCGGCGAAGGTGAACGAAGCGGTCAGCATGTTCGGCCACGCCGGCACGGTGGCGCGGCTGCTCTCGCCTGCGGGCCTGCGTCTGTGGGGCGACGGTCGGTAGCGCGCCGCGCCGGCAAGCGTCCTTTCCCCGGGGAGAAAGGGAGTAGGGTCCGCTGTAGATGAGGGGTCGTGAGGTCGCCGCAGTCACCGCCGCGGTGCTGCTCGTAGTCGGCGTCACCGCGTCGAGCGCGGTCGATGGGGCGACCTCGACGCGCGCGTCAGCGACCACGCGTTACTCGCTCGTTCACGGGTGCTACCGGCTGTACTCGCGCGGCCGGCATAGACGGCAGATTTCGAAGTCGGTCGGCCCGTTCCGGATGCAGCCGGCCACCCTCGCCGTCTACCTGCTGTACGGCAAGCACCGCCAGTACCTCGTCGGCAGCGGCCGCGGGACCGGCAGCGCAGGCGCACCGAGCATGGCTGCCGAGTGGCGTGTCGGCGGATCTGCCCGCCGCGGGTTCAAGCTAACCAACCTCTCGACCAGGCGGAAGCTGCGAGTCACCTTCGTGCGAGCGCGCGGGTGCGCGACGTATCCGGAGGCGCAGGTGGACGCCGCCGGCCGGCCGTTTGCCGGACCGAGCCCGGGCGCGACGGTGAGGGGCACGATGGAGGGGCACGCGCACATCACGGCGTTCGAGCTGTTCGGCGGCGACTGGCACTGCGGCCATCCATGGAGCCCGTTCGGCGCCCCGTACGCCCTTCCGGCGGACTGCTCCCCGTACGAGCAGGGGACGAACGGCGAGGTCGAGGCGTTCCTCGACTTCGGCGGCCCGTCGCGGCCGAGCGACATGCAGGGCTGGCCCGTCTTCCGCCACTGGCCCGCGCCGACCGCGCTCGCCGAGGAGGGCGACTACTACACGGGCATCGAGCGGGCGTGGAAGGCCGGCCTGCGGCTGCTCGTGACCCAGCTCGTGGACAACGAGGCTCTGTGCTCGGTAATGACAAAGACGCACAACCCGTGCAACGACATGTCGAGCGTGCACATCCAGAACGGAGACCTCCACCGCCTCCAGGACTACATCGACGCCCAGTCCGGCGGGCCCGGGAAGGGCTGGTTCCGAATCGTCACCGACCCGTTCCAGGCGCGGCGGGTAATCAACCAGGGGAAGCTCGCGGTCGTGGAGGGCGTCGAGGTGTCGCGGATCCTCGGTTGCGGTGAGCAGTACGACGTGCCGCAGTGCAACGAGGCCAACGTCGATGCGGGACTCAAGGACATCCGGAGCCTCGGCATCCGCACCTTCTTCCCGATCCACGAGTTCGACAACGCCTTCGGCGGCACGAAGATGATCTCGGGCGAGACCGGCATGATCGTGAACGCCGGCAACCGCGACGAGACGGGCAGCTTCTGGAGCGTCGTGTCGTGCCCCGCGCAGGTGCAGGACGCCGAGCAGGTCTCCGCGCCCGCCCCCGGCAGCGCACTGGCGAACCTCCTGAACGGACCGCTCGCGTCGCTGACCCACGGGAGCCCTGCGCCCATCTACCCGCCTCCGCCGCACTGCAACACACGAGGCCTCACGCCACTCGGGGCCTACGTGGTGCAGAAGATGATCCAGCAGCACCTGCTCATCCAGACCGACCACATGAGCAGCAAGACGGCGGCGGCCGCCGTCGCGATCGCCGAGCAGCACCACTACCCGGGCGTCGTGTCAGCCCACTGCTGCTCGTCGCCGCAGCTCTTCCATCGCATCTACGCGCTCGGCGGCTATGTGAACCCGCCCGTGAGCACGGGCGCCGGCTTCGTCCAGGCATGGAAGAACGACAAGCTGTTAAGGCAGCCCGGCTACAGGTTCGGGTTCGGCTGGGGATCGGACATGAACGGGCTCGCCGAGCAGCCGGGCCCAACCTCGCCCCAGATCTCCTACCCCTTCAAGTCATTCGACGGGGGCGTGAAGTTCACGCGCGAGGTCTGGGGTAAGCGGAAGTTCGATTACAACAACGACGGCCTGGCGAACTACGGCCTGTATGCGGACTGGCTCGAGCAGGTGCGCAAGGTCGGCGGGGCCCCCGTCCTCGGCGACATGTTCCGCGGCGCCGAGGCTTACCTCGACACGTGGGAGCGCGCTTTCGGCGTGCCGGCCACGCACTGCCAGGGCGTCTCGCACTTCACCGCCGCCGGGCTCGGAAAGATCCGCCTCGGCGGCGGCCGGACCGCGACGCTGTTCGGTGCCGGCCAGCCCTCGGCTCGCCCGGGGCGCTCGTACCGGTACTGCGTGGCCGGACGGTCGGGCCGTAAGGTCGGCGCCCTCTTCAGCGCTCGTGGGCGGGTCGCCCTGATCGCAAGCGATGCGGCCGGGGAGCTCGCCGACGGGATCGGTCCGGGCGCCGATTCGTCCGCCCTCACGAATCACGCGATGGACGCCGGCGGCGGCGTCTGGCTGGGACGCGCGCTCGAGGACGGTGGGCGCTACGTCTACGTGGTCCGGCACGGGCTGGTCGCGGCGGCGGCCGTCGCGTCGGCGGCCGACGCGAACGACCTGGTCCGCCTGCGCGCCGATCTGCGGCAAGCGGGCGTCTGATCCGCCGGGCTTTCGCGTCCAACGGCGTCTAGGCAAAGCCGCGCACCCGCCCCGCGCTGCGGTCCGGCAGCGCGGGGCGGCGCAAGCGCGGTTGTACGGCTACGACTTAACGACGAACTTGTGCTTCTTGTGAAGCTGCTTCCCGGTCGGGTTCGTCGACTGGAACAGATACACGCACAGCACGTGCTGGCCCGGATTGGACGCGGCGAACTGTGACTTGACCTTGTAGTTCTTCTTGGGGGTCACGGTGTACGAGTAGCCGCCGGTTGTGCTGTTCTCCTGCCCGGCGGTCTTGGCGCACGTGCTACCCCCGAGCGCGGGGCTGAACACATCGACGGTGTCGTACTTGCCCGCGTAGCCCTTTGCGGTCACGTTGACGGACTTGCCGTTCTTGATGGAGCTCGGAGCCTTGACGGATAGGGTCGCCGTCTTCTTCTTGCTCTTCGCGTCGGAGACCGCTACGCCTCCGAGGAGCGAGAGCATCGCGACGAGGAGCCCGGCGACGAACACGTGCACACGCGATCGCGCGGCGCGATGACCTCGTTTCATGCGTCCTCCTTCGGTTGCTTGCTGACGGGCGCGGACGCTACGTCGCGCACATGAGCGCACCTTAAGCGCGGCTTCCCCAACGATGGAATGCGCGGTTACGCATGACGGGCGGCAGCGCGCCGCAGGGCTTTGCGAAGCTTCCGGGATGGTCATCGACGTCTGGATGCAGCACCCAACGCTGCGCTGGGTACGCCACGACATGTTCGCCTCCCTGCGGCGCTGGACGGGCCAGGGATCCCTGCGGAGGAGCCGCAGATCGATGCGACAGTCGCCGCGATGGACCACGCCGGGGTCGACTTCGGACTGCTGAGCGCATGGTCGGCGCCCCACCAGGAGCCGCCCATCAGCAATGACGAGGTGGCGGAGTGGGTCAGTGCGCATCCAACGCGCTTCGCCGGCCTCGCCGCCGTCGACCTCAACCGGCCCGTGGCGGCGGTCCGCGAGCTCCGCCGCTGCGTGAACGATCTCGGATTCAAGGGCTTGCGCGTCATCCCCTGGCTGTGGGAGGCGCCGCCGACCGACCGTCGCTATTACCCGTTGTTCGCGGCATGTGTGGAGCTCGGCGTGCCGTTCTTGACGCAGGTCGGCCACACCGGGCCGCTGCGGCCGTCGGAGACGGGGCGTCCGATTCCCTACATCGACCAGGTGGCGGTCGACTTCCCCGAGCTCGTGATCGTCGGCGGACATATCGGGTACCCGTGGACCGAGGAGATGGTCGCTGTCGCCCGCAAGCACGAGAACGTCTACATCGACACCTCCGCCTACACGGCGAAGCGCTATCCGCCCGAGCTCGTCGCATACTTGAATTCGCGCTCGGGACGCCGGAAGGTCATGTTCGGGACGAACTACGTCAGCTATGGCGGGTGCGAACGCTCGACTGGGCGCCACACCCATCTGAGGACGTTGGCAACCGGAACCTCCGTGCTCGTACGCCTCCGGGGCCACTACGCGGGACTGATGGTGAGCTACGGATCATATTCGATCAAAGCCGTAAATCTCGCGACCGGGCAGCACTACACGCAGGAATCGCCGAGCGGTCAGATGACCAACTTCGTCATAAGCCGAACCGGCCGTCTGGCGTGGGCCTCCTTCTATACGTCGCAATTCATTTATTGGAGCTCGTTCTCGGCCCAGGACGCGCAAGAGGTGGATACTGACGCTCCCGAGTACTGTCCCATCGTCTCTCCGGCTGAGTCCGGTTGTATCGACTACAAGTCTCTGCGACTGACCGGCGCCCATAACGATCGTCAGATCACCTGGCTGCACAACGGCACCAGGCGCTATTTCAACATGGAGTGACCGAGACGGCGCTGTGAACTAGCCTGGGCCCCGCCTATGACGCCGTCGGCAGGCTCAGCGCATTCGTCCCAGCGCGTCCGCGGCGTGTCCAATTGAAACCGCCCTCATGCAGGCGCGCGAAGTCGAGCTGGAGCGAACCGACGCGTACGTAGCCGAGGCTCCCGAGCCGCTCGGCCCCGAGCTTCGCAGATGGCCCCAAGCCGGGGCGGTTGTGCGGCGCAACCGTGTAGACCATCCTCCGGTAGCCCTCCGCGCACAGCCGCTCGCCGAGCAGTCTCGAGCGGGCGGTTCCGAGGTTGCGCCCGCGGAGCTCGGGGATTACGAATGAGTTGTAGACGTACACGTCGCTCGGAGCGAGCCGGATCGGCCGCTTGAGCGCCGAGTGCCAAACCTCTCCGGTCACAAGCCAGATCTCGCCGACGATCCGCTCACCGCTTCGCGACACGAGGCAGCGATAGCCGGCGTCGAGCCGACGCCGCACGTCGGCCTCCCCGACGTCGGGTCGCGCACGGCAGAACCCGCCGATCTCGTCCTCGGTCAGGTCGCGTAGCTCGAGCGGGAGATCGGCCCCTATCGCCGGGGGCGACGCGGTGACGTCGCGGGAGAAGAGCAGCACGCGTCCGTACCAGCGGTCGAGCCCGAGCGCGGCGTACGCCACGGATAGCGACCTCAGCACGAGGCTGCGGAGCGCGCCGCGACGAATCATCCGTGCTGACGTTCGCAGCCAGACGAGCGTCCGACCCGGAGCCAGGCGCATCCAGGAATCGTCCCTCACTTCGTCCATCGCCGAGTGTTGCAGGAATGCTTCACGCGCAAGAGGACAGCGCACAGCATGCCCAGAATCACCAGCGACCCCACGAGGCCGAGCAGGAGGCCCTTCGCTCCGAACTCGCGACCAAGGTTGACCTGCCACAGGTCGACATACCGGCGGTGAGCACCCGCCACGTGAGCCGCCTGAAGATGCTGAGCCGAGTAGCTCACAGCGGCGGGGACCAGCTCGTACTGCCTTATCACCGAGGGCCCGACCGTTCGCGTCGGATAATCCAGCTGCTGCGCCGCGATCGGCACCAGCAGGGTGGACGCCGAAACCGCGAAGCCGACCCCCAGCAGCCCTTGTGCGATCCGCCGAAGCTCCTTTGGTGCACCGGCGAGCAGCGCGCAGGCGGGGATCACCGCTGGAAGGATCAGCCGGGGCCCCCACGACCAGCCCCCTTCCCATGAGTGCCATACGGCCGCAATCGCGAACATCGCGGCGAAGTTCGTCGCGACGAGCAGCACGAACATCCGGTGATCCCGCCACAACGCAATCGCGCTCGGGATCAAGATCAGGACGATCGGCGCAAACAGCAGCACGCTCTTCTCGGGGGAGAAAAGCAGTCCTGAAGCGCCGTGGAGAAACGGCGTTGAGAAATGCTCGCCCCTGTATCCCGAGGCAACAGGGCTCCCGAAGCGATACTGGTTGTACACACCATCGATCAAGGCGCCGAGGGCGCCGGTGCCCGCGAACGTGAGAGTACGTCGCCGGCTTCGGCCCCCGAATGCCCACAGCACGCAGGGGAAGGCAATGAGCAGCGCGGCCGACTCCGGACGCGTCACGATCGCAACCGCCAGCGCCAAGCCGGCGCGAAGATCGCGTCCGGCGAGCAGTTCGTTGATCGAGAGGACGATCGCGAGCGTGGTGAGCGGTTCGCTGAAGAAATCCTTCCCGCCATAGGGGAGGGCATACGTCCCAAGCACGGCCCCGACCGCGATCACAGTCGCCCACGACCCGCTTGTGCCGAGCCTCCGGCTGATGCGCCAGAGAGTCATCGCGAGCGCACCCATGATCAAAGGCGCGGTCGACGCCGTCATGAGGCTCTCGAATCTCGGCTGGTGACCAAGAACGAGCGCGAAAAGATCGCCGATCGCGACGAACGGGATGACGAAAACGCTCAGGCCGATTCCGTACTTTGCGTAATACGCGCCGTCGACCCCTGCCACCCCGTGGCTCGCTGGGACCTGAAGCGTGCCGTGGTGGATGAGCGAATGGGCCACCGCGAGCATGTCCGTTCCGTCCAACGTGGTCACCTCGCCGGCTTGGACCAGCAGCAAGGCGAGTGCGATCGCCGCGCCGACGTACCGGCTCAGAACGGCGTCCTGCTGCTCGGCAGGGGATCGTCCGCGCACAGCGAGAGCCGAGCTCCCGGGGTTTGAAAACCGGCGCCGACGTAGTGGCGCTGCCGGCGGATGCAGCCGCAAGCGAGACCTATCTCGATATGTCGGTCCGCAGGCGCAAGGCGCGCCCGAGACCGGCGAGCAGCTTTAAGGCGATTCGCTCGCGGGCGCGGCCCGGAGCGAGCGTGTCCGGATAAGCGAGCATCAGCATCGAAAGGTAGAGCGGGACGCGCGGGTCTCTCGCGCCCTTGATCCCCCGCTCACGGGTCAGGCGGTAGATGTGCTCGATGTAATCCTCGAAGCGGGCCGGCGGGCGGTGCACGTTGCGCACGCGCACCGTCTCACCGGATCGGTTGCGGAAGGTGTGGAGAGTGCCCGGTGGAATCGATGCGCTCTGGCCTCGTCCGAGCGTCGCCCAGCTGCCGTCCTTCATCACCTCGAGCTCGCCCGCGCGGACCTCGTACTCCTCGGTCAGGTCAGGATGGACGTGCGGGGGCGGCGCTACCGAGCCCGGAGGTAGCGTGAACTCCGTCTCCACGAACTCGCCGCCCGTGTCTGCCGCGGCTGCCGTGAGCTCGTAGACGCTGCCGTCGGGCATCTCGAATCTGTCTCCCGTCTTGGCCATCGCACCGATGGTACGGCCCGATGGGCGGTTGTCGCCTCGCCGAAAGCGGAAGCGGGCTCGACGCAATGCTCTGGCGCTCAAACGCTGCCAGCGGCTCGATGTGCGTCCCGCTTCTGCTTCGGACGCTTAGGGTGCTGTCGCCACCTGCACGTCGCAAACTAGCCCGAGAGGACGCCGATGCCGGACACGACCTGCCACATGTCGATCTCGCTCGATGGCTTCGTCGCTGGGCCCGACCAGAGCCGTGAGGATCCTCTCGGCAAGCGTGGGCGCGAGCTCCATGGCTGGCATCTCGGCGACGAGCGCGCCAACGACGCCGACGCGAAGGCGATCGGCTGGCTCATGCGCCCGCGCGGCGCGTACGTCATGGGGCGGAACATGTTTGGGCCGATTCGCGGCGAGTGGGATGAGGACTGGCGCGGCTGGTGGGGTCCCGAGCCGCCATACCACGCGCCGGTCTTCGTGCTCACCCATCACGCCCGTGAGCCGATCGAGATGGAAGGCGGGACGACCTTCCACTTCGTCACCGGCGGCTTTGACGCCGCTTACGCACAAGCGCGTGAGACGGCAGGCGAGGGTGGCGTAGACATCGCGGGTGGCGCCTCGACCGCGCGCCAAGCCCTCATCGCCGGCGTAGTCGACGAGCTCACGCTCGACGTGGCGCCGGTCCTGCTTGGCTCCGGCGAGCGGATCTTCGACGGCGTTGAGTCGTTCGGGCTTGAGCCCGTCGAGGTCTTGCATTCGCCGCTTGCCACACACATCCGCTACCGCCGGGCCAGCTGAGCAGTTGCTTCTCACTTAGCACCGGCGGCGCTCCGGTTCGGATAGGGTCACCGTCCTGGGGAGGGCAACAACACTTGGAGACCGCCATGCTCACCGCCCTTAGAGGAAAAATGCGGCCGCTTCGCCGGCTCCTGCCCTCGCCCTCTGTCAGCCTCGCGCTCATCGCCGTCGTCCTCAGCGCGACCGGCCTCGCGGTCGCCGCGATCCCGGACTCGAAGGGGGTGATACACGCGTGTTACGCCAAGAGCGACGGAGCGCTGCGGGTCGTGAGCGGCAAGACGTGTGCGGCAGGCGAGAAGAAGCTCGCGTGGAACAGGCAGGGCAGGCAAGGCAACCGTGGCCCGCGCGGCCTTAAGGGCGATCACGGCCAGCCGGGACAGCCCGGACAGACCGGCTCCCCCGGCGCGAGTGCGCTGATCGGTCGCATCAACAGCATCCCCGCGAACCTTGCGGGTGTCAAGTTCGGTGCACCGAACGGCACCTCGACAGCGTCGGACTCTTCCGATGCCGTTGACGAGTTGGCGCCCAACGCGGCGTTTACGGCAAAGGATCTCCACGCGCACTTCCAGGCGAGCTCGACCGGCGACGATCAAAACGCGACGCTGCAGGTAGCGTTAGAGGACGAAACGCACGGGATCGCGCTCGTTTGCACCGTGACGTCCGGTTCCGACTGCAACTCAGGGTCAGCGACCTTGTCGGTGCAAGCCGGTGACAAGCTGGCGGTCGTGGTTGAGTCCGTGAACGGCACGACGCCGCCGGCCGTTGGAACCGACGTTCTGTTCGGATGGCGCGCCACGACGCCGTAGTCGACCGGCTGACGATCGATCCGCGGCGCTTGGATGCCGCTTCGGAGCGGCACCGAGGTCGTGCGTGCCCGGATCCCACCGAAGCAGCCACCGGCCGGCACTACCGCCGCCTCGCCACCACCGCGGTCGCGATGACTACCGACAGCCGGGGTCACTAGATGGTGCAAGCCGCCCAAGTGAGTTTCATCCTCGATGGCGCCTCACACCCGACAGCGACCGATACTTCGTGCCTGTCTTCGAGGCATTCAGCAGATCGAATGGGGGCCCACCACGATGACGTACACATCGATGACGGAAGCGCAAATCACCAATGCAATCAACAGAATCGAGAAGCGGCTTGATTGGATTGAAGAGAACCTCGAGCGAGTGGCCGGACCCCAGTACGTGCCGATGGGGCGCGGGCAAACAAGACCTGACGCGGCCGGGGTGCCGGCCGACGTGCTCGAGCTCGTAAAGGCCGGCGACAGGTTGCACGCCATCAAGCGCTATCGCGAGCTGACAGGCCTCGACGTCGCGCAGGCCCGCGAAGCCATCGACAACCTTTGAGCGCGCGAGACCGATCCGACGTCAAAACCCCGCGCTGCCATCGCCAAGTGACGCGACCGTCCGACTCGGCCGTCGAGCCGGTGCGAATGGTGCCGTATGACCGAGCTTGGCCGCACCGCTTCGCACAGGAGCGTGCGGCTCTCCAAGGCGCGCTCGGACGAGCGGTGACCGGCGGCATTCACCACGTCGGCAGCACCAGCGTTCCGGGGCTCGATGCCAAGCCGATAATCGACATCCTCGTCGGAGTCGAAAGCCTGGTCGGCTCACGCGCATGCTTTGCGGCGCTGACCGAGCTTGGCTACGTCTACGCCCCGTATCGGCTCGACGAGATGCACTGGTTTTGCAAGCCCAGCCCAATCCGTCGCACTCATCACCTTCACCTGGTGCCGACGGGCTCGCAGCGCTACCGCGAGGAGCTGGTGTTCCGCGACTTACTGCGAGCGGACTCCGGCGTTGCGCGCGAGTATGTGGCGCTCAAGCGGCGACTGGCGCGCCAGTTCGAGCATGACCGGGAGGCTTACGCCGAGGCAAAGAGCGGATTCATCCGAATCGCCCTCGATCGGAGGGCTGCAGGATGACATACCGGAGGGGCAGCCCAACTCCCTGGAGCCCGACTACGCGCGTGTGGTAGAGGGCGATGCCTGCTGTTGCTCTTGGCGTAGCCGCGCTTCGAGGTCTGCGAGGTGTTCGGCGGCCCAGCCGTAGAAAGCCGCGCCCATTCGTCCGACCACAACCGGGAACCGCAACCCAGCCGCGAGCAGAGCTTCGCCCATCGGCACGATCACCTCGCGGAACTCGCGCTCGGCTTCCTCCGCCCGAGCGCGCAGGCGACAGAGAGAAGTAGAGGCCCACTGGTTCTCCCCTACCCCTAGCCTGGCCCACCATGACGGCTGACGAGGCATTGCGCTTCCGCTCGGACGCCGACTGGGAGCGGTGGCTCGAGCGCAACCACGCCCGCACGGACGGCGTGTGGCTCAAGATCGCAAAGAAGGGCACCGGCATCGAGAGCGTCCGGTATCCGGAGGTGCTCGACACCGCGCTCTGCTTCGGCTGGATCGACGCCCGGCGCGAGGCGCTCGACGAACGCTACTTCCTTCAACGGTTCACGCCGCGCCGGCCGCGCACCCCGTGGTCGCGGATCAACCGGGAGAAGGCTAAGCGGCTGATCGCGGAGGAACGGATGCGCCCGGCCGGCCGCGCGGAGGTCGAGCGCGCCCAGGTCGACGGTCGGTGGGACGTCGCGTACGAGGGCCAGCGCACGGCCACGGTTCCGGAGGACCTGGAAAGAGAGCTCGACGCACGCCCGAGCGCCAAGGCGTTCTTCGAGCGGCTGAGTCGCCAGAACCGCTACGCGATCCTCTACCGCCTCCAGGACGCCAAGCGCCCGGAGACACGAGCCCGGCGGCTCGCGAAGTTCGTCGAGATGCTGGAGGCGGGTGAGAAGATCTACCCGTAAACCAGATAGCGGCACCAGCTCTGAGGTTGCGCAAGCGGTGTCTCTCGCTTAGGGTCGGATGAGCCCTCGACCCTAAGGAGAACCCGTGCTGGCCCGACTTCGCCTCCCTTCGCCCGCCATCGTCGTCGCCCTCGTTGCTGTCGTGCTCGCCGCCGGTGGGATCGCGGCTGCCTCGTCATCGAGCACGAAGGTGCGCAAGGCAACGTTTACGGTGCATTACAAGTCTCCTTGCCCGCCGGGGTACGTCGCCGGCTACTACAACTGCAGCGCGCCACCGGTGACGAAGACGGTTCATTGCAAGAGCGGGGAGCATGCGACTGGCGGCGGCTACGGCCAGACGAACGACGGAACGGGCTCGGGTTTCGCGGCGTTTCGCCCTGCACCGGCGAGCGGGACGCCCACCGGCTGGACGTTCTCAACGCAAGCACTGACCGCGTCGAGCACGTCGACGTCGCATGCGGACACGAAGCTCCCGGTCTACGTCGTATGCGAGTCGGGATGAGGCGTTCGCGCGCCTAGCCTGCTCGCGCCTTCCCGGAGATCCTCCTGATAGGTGGCGGTGGTTGTGCTCTAGCTCGTAATGGAGTCCGGGTCCGCCCCCGTCCTGACTCCGAGTGGCGGGGCTCGACATTCCCAAGCGAGATCCTTTAGGGTGGCGCGTAGACACATGAGGAGCGCGCCAGCGCCGCCCACGCCCCTGTGTGTCGGAGGATTGAGGCGCGATGCTTTCGAAACTGAGGTCGTACGTTCGCCAGCAGCACATCGGCCTGCTCGCGCTCTTCATCGCGCTTGGCGGCAGCGCATATGCGGCCAGCAACCTCGCGCCACCGAACTCCGTCAACTCGAAGGCGATCATCAATGGTCAGGTCAAGTCGCCCGACATTGCAAACGGCGCGGTCGGACCGAAGGCCCTGGCACCGAACGCGGTGACCGGCGCGAACGTCAAGGACGGCTCGATCACCGGCGCGAAGATAAAGCACGGCTCGATCACCGGCGCGAACATCTTCGGCAACTCGCTGACCGGCGCGAACATCAACGAGTCAACGCTCGGGACGGTGCCTAGCGCCAGCAACGCCGCGAACGCGCAGAACGCCGTGAGCGCCCAGAACGCAACTAATGCGGAGAACGCCGCGAACGCCCAGAACGCCACGACGGTCGGGGGCTACGGTCCGGGGGCGTTAGGCACGGAGATGATCGAGAACAGTGAACAGTCCGCGGACTGCGCGATCTACAACTGGATGGTCTCCTGCGCACCGATCGAGGTGACGGTCCCCGCGGGGCGCAAGTACTCAGCCATCGTGTGGTCGTCGATCTCGGGGTCCCAAACTGGCACCTCGGCATTTGACCTTGATTTCTGCCCAAGTGTGCGCCCTCTCGGCTACCCGCCGGAGAACACCGCGTACTGCACTGACAACGGCGAGGGTACGTTCCAGGACACCATTTCGTTCGCTCCGGGCAACTCCGAGTCCGGGGCGGCGACCGGGGTCGTGGACGGCTGGATGGGCCCGGGAACGTGGTATCTGAGCACGAGGACAATCGCGCTCAGCCCTGGCGCCGCACTCTCGACCAACCAGTCGTATGCGGTGCACACAGCCGTGCTGCTCACCGATGCGAGCGGACCGTCGTTGCCAGGGGTCTGTCGCCTAACCAATAGCAACTGGGGCTCTGGGGGATACTGCGGCCACCCCATTGACTGCAGCTCCGGGTCGAGCAGTGGCTCGAGCGGCCAGAGCAGCAGTGGCAGCAGCGGCGGCCAAAGCAGCAGCGGCAGCAGTGGCAGCAGCGGCCAAAGCAGCAGCGGCAGCAGTGGGTCGAGTGGCCAAAGCAGCAGTGGCAGCAGCGGGTCGAGCAGTGGCAGTGGTCAGAGCAGCAGTGGCAGCAGCGGGTCGAGTGGGCAGACCAGCAGCGGCGCGGGCGCGGGCAGCACCTGCTGACCTGCGCGTGAGCGAGCCGGCGGAGCCCTGACCGATCCCGGCGTAGAGGACCAACGCACGAGCTCCGCGGCTCCGGCCCCAGCGAAGCCGTCACCGCTCCCGCACGGCCCCATGCCAGCCGAGCCCCACGCGGCTAGGCGCCCACCCGCGCACGCCCTGCGGGTCCCGTCGTGGGCCCACGCCCGGCTCGAAGAGGTGTTCAGCGCCGACCTGCGCGCGCTGGCGGCGCTGCGGATCGCCCTCGCGCTCGTCGTGCTGCGCGACCTGCTCAGCCGCGCGAGCGACCTGACGGCGCACTACACCGACGCCGGCGTACTGCCGCGGGCCGACCTGTTCGCGCACCAGAACATCATCAGTCACTGGTCGTTCTCGCTCAACCTCGTCAGCGGCGGGGCGTTCTTCCAGGGCCTCATCTTCGCGGTCGCCGCGCTCGCCGCGATCGGCCTGCTCGTCGGCTACGCGACGCGGCTGATGACGCTGATCGTCTGGCTGCTCGTCGTCTCGATCGAGTGGCGCAACCCCCTGATCGACGGCGGCGGCGAGGCACTGCTACGGCTGCTGCTCTTCTGGGGCCTGTTCCTGCCGCTCGGCGCGGTCTGGTCGGTCGACCGCGCAAGGCAACGCACCACCGAGGCAACGGCGACGCGAATCGCCTCGGTCCCGGTCGCCGCGCTGTTTCTCCAGATCGTGTTCGTCTACTGGTTCGCGGTGATCCTCAAGAGCGGCCCGGAGTGGCGCTTCCACGGGACCGCGCTTTACTCCGCGCTCAGCCTCAACCAGCTCGCCAAGCCGCTCGCGCATACGCTGCTCCACTACCCCGGGCTCTTGAAGGTGATGACGTTCGGCGTGCTCGCGCTCGAGGCTTTCGGCCCGTTCCTGCTGCTGTCGCCGTTCATGAACGCGCGCGCGAGGATCGTCGGCGTCGCGCTGTTCGCGAGCTTCCACCTCGGGATCTGGCTGACGCTCGGGATGGGGATCTTCCCCGCGATCGCAGGCTCGTGCCTGGTTTGCTTCCTGCCGACATCGTTCTGGGACGGTGCGGAGCGCATCGCCCGCAGCGCGCGGGCGCGATTGCTGAAGCACGCCGAGCCGCCCGTGCCATCGTTCGAACGGTCGGCGCCGACTGCGACGCGCGCTAGCGCCACTAACGCGTTGCGCATTCCGCGCGCAGCGAGCGCCGCGGTGATCGCACTGCTCCTCTGCGTGCTGTGGTGGAACATCACGACGGTTTCGGCGCTGCGGATGCCCGAGCCATTGGCCCACGTCGCCACGCTGCTCGCGGTCTCGCAGCGCTGGGACATGTTCGCCCCGAGTCCGGTCAAGGACGACGGCTGGTACGTCGTCCCGGGGGTCCTGCAAGACGGGCGGACCGCCGACCTCGCGGGCGTTATGCGCGGCGACGAGCGCGTGCGGCCGGTTTCATTCGCGCGGCCACGCAACATCAGGACGACGTACAGGGACGAGCACTGGCGCAAGTACCTCGAGAACCTCCGGCACGCCGACGGCGATCAGCACGTGGACCTCGCGCGCTACATCTGCCGCCGGTGGAACGGCGTTCACGCGGGCGCCGAAGTCGTGATCAGCCTCGTGATCCTTTACATGGAGGACCCCGCCCTGCCGAATAACCGTCGCGCGCGCCCGCGGGGGCGGACGCTTGCCGTGCAGAGCTGCGCGTAGCCAGCGCGACGAGCGCTCGGTCAGCGCTGCTCGCGGACCCAGGAAATGATGCGGCGGGATCCCGCGATCACGGTCCCGTCGGCGAGCTTCAGCGCCGGGAGCTTTTCTTGCCCGGTCGCCGCATGCAACTTCGGACGGGGGCGTTCGCGCCGCCAGGGCCAGGGGCTGCCTCGCGCCGCGATCACCTTCTCGTACTCGATCCCCGCCGATCGAAGGGCCTCCTGCACGCGGCGGCACGGATGCATGCGCGGTCCGCCGTCATCGCCGTGGCAAACGAAGAGGGTTGTTTGGCTAGTCACCGAAGGTCTATCTCTTCTACGAGCGCGAGCTCCGATTGGTTCAGTTCTGCCGACGCGACACTCGGGCTCAAGCGGGAGTGGCGGGCTCGGACCAGTACGAGCTGCTCCCTCCCGGAGCCCACTAAAGCCGCATTTGGCCGGAGGGGCAGTCAGCTGACTAACAAGCTAACTGAACGATCGGTCAGTATGATCGCCAGCTTCGATGCCCGAGCGCGGCGCCCCACCCAAGGTTCCGGCCCTTCAGCGTCGCGCCCTCAGGGCCGTCCAGTCGCTGACCACGCCGTTCCTGCCGGACGACTACCTCGAGCTCATCAATCCGCTCTGGTCGACACGCGAGCTCCGCGGGAAGATCGTCAGCATCGACCGCGAGACCGACGACGCCGCCACCGTTGTGGTCAAGCCGGGCTACCAGTGGGAGGGCCATGAGCCGGGCCAGTACCTGCGGATTGGGGTCGAGATCGAGGGCGTCAAGCAGTGGCGCGCCTACAGCCTGACGAGCGAGCCCGATCGTCCCGACGGGTTCATCAGCGTCACGGTGAAGTGCGTCGGCGAAGGCCAGGTTTCTCCCTATCTCGTGCGGCGCGGCCGTCCTGGCACGATCGTCTCGCTCGGTGGGGTGGAGGGCGACTTCGTGCTGCCGGAGGACGTGCCCGAGAAGCTCCTTTTCATCAGCGCAGGCAGCGGCATCACCCCGATCATGAGCATGCTGCGCAGCCTCGCCCGGCGCGACGAGCTGAACGACGTTGTCCTCATTCACTCCGCGCGTGACGACGCGGACGTGATCTTCGGTGGTGAGCTGCGGCAGCTTGCGGCCGAGCACGAGGGATTTCGGATCCACGAGCAGCACACGCGCGCGAACGGGCGCATGGAGCCAAGCCATCTCGAGGATCTCTGCCCGGACTGGAAGGAGCGCGAGACCTACCTGAGCGGGCCGCCCGCGATGCTCGACGCCGTCGAGGACTACTACGACGCCCGTGGCTGCTGCGATCGCCTCCACATGGAGCGGTTCCAGCCGAAGCTCGGACTCGAGGGCGCGGAGGGCGAGGGCGGCGCGATCAAGTTTCTGAAGAGTGACGCCGAGGCCGAGTCAGATGGCAGCAAGCCGATCCTGGTGGCCGGCGAGGAGGCGGGGCTCGACCTCCCCTACGGCTGCCGCGAGGGCATCTGCCACACGTGCGTCGGTGAGCTCTGCTCGGGGCGCGTGCGCGACCTCCGAAACGGCAACGTCTACGGCCAGGAGGGCGAGCAGATCCGCATATGCATCAGCGCGCCCGAGGGCCCGGTGGAGATCAACCTCTGAGGAGCGGCATGCCGGAAACAGAGATCGAAAACCCCCTGCACAAGCTCGCGGACGAGCAGATCGAGGCGATCGGCCGGGAGTTCGACCAGCTGCACGAGGAGGTCAAGGCCGACCTCGGCGACCGCGACGCCCGCTACATCCGCGGGATGATCGGGCTACAGCGGCGGCTCGCCCTGTATGGCCGTGTGCTGCTGATCGGCTCCCGTTACCGACCGCTCTGGGGACTCGGCGCGGTGACCCTGGGGCTGGCAAAGATCCTCGAGAACATGGAGATCGGGCACAACGTCCTGCACGGTCAGTGGGACTGGATGAACGACCCGGTGATCAACTCGGCGAGTTGGGACTGGGACTCAGCGTCCACCGCCGATGCTTGGAAGCACTCGCACAACTACATCCACCACACCTACACGAACATCCGCGGCAAGGACAAGGACCTCGGCTACGAGATCATGCGGATCGACCCGCACCAGCGCTGGCACCCCATCTATCTGCTCCAGCCGATCTACAACGTGCTGCTAATGCTCGCCTTCGAGTACGGCGTTGCGTTTCACGACCTTGACCTCGACGCAGTCCGAGCGGGGGAGAAGTCCCACAAGGAGCTTCTCAAGGACCTCAAGGGCATCAGCTACAAGCTGCGCCTGCAGATCACGAAGGACTACGTCGCGTGGCCGCTCGTGAGCGGGCTGGTGATGCTCGGCATCGACCTCGCGCTCGCGGCTTCGGGTATCCAGCTCGAGGCGGTCGAGCCGAGACGCCAGTCGCGGCGCGAGCGGATGGCGCGCCGGGCGCGCGGAGGATGGCGGCGCGCGCGCCGAAACGCGCCGATCACCGGCGGCAAGAAGGAGGTCCTTCGCCAGCTCATCGCGCGCAAGTCGTTCCGCGAGCCGTTCCGCCGGACGCTCATGGCGAACGTCGCGGCCAACGTGATCCGGAACGTTTGGGCGCACGCGATCATCTTCTGCGGTCATTTCCCCGACCAGACGTACACGTTCAGCCAGGAGGAGACGGAAGACGAAACGCCAGGCGCACGCTACGTACGGCAGCTGGTCGGCGCAGCGAACATCGAGGGCGGGCCGCTGTTCCACGTGATCAGCGGCAACCTCGGCTACCAGGTCGAGCACCATCTGTACCCCGACATGCCCAGCACCCGGTACGGCGAGATCGCGCCGAAGGTCCGCGAGATCTGCCGTCGCTATGAGCTCCCCTACAACACCGGGCCGTTCAGCAAGCAATGGGGCATGGTCCAGCGGACGATCATCCGGCTCGCCTTCCCGGGTGGCACGCCGCGGCCGAAGCCGGGGCCATACAAGGGGGAGACCGTAATCAGCGAGGGGGAAAGGCATTCGCCGTACGCGACCGCCACGGCCGATCGGACTGATCAGGAGGCAGCGCCGGCGCACGGGTAGCCGCCATTCTCGATAGGTCAGGCTTTCGGATCCCCACGGAGAGGGCGGGATTCGAACCCGCGAAGGACGTTGCCGCCCTTACTCGCTTAGCAGGCGCGTGCCTTCAGCCACTCGGCCACCTCTCCGGACCGCCGATGATAGGCCGCCGCACGGCATCGGCGGCCGTTTGGCCTGCGTTCGCACGCCGTCCCCGCGACCCGGCATGATCAGCCGATGCACATACCTGAGCCAATCCCCTCGCAGATCCACGACGAGACCTTCGCCGGCGTCAGCTACCACATCCGCGGCGAGCTGGTGCCGGAGCTCCAGGTGGACCTCGGCAGCGTCGGCGTCATGTTCGAGCATCACGTCCTTCTCTGGAAGGAGACGAACGTCCAGATCGAGCTCAAGAAGCTTCCGGGCGGCGTCAAGAGGAAGATCGCGGGGCTCGACTTCTTCGTCACCCGCGCTCTCGGCCCCGGGCGCGTCGCGTTCTCCCGGGACTCCGTGGGGCAGTGCATACCGCTTCACCTGGGCCAGGGGCAGGAGCTGCACGTCCGCGAGCACCAGTTCGTCGCCGCCACCGACAACCTCGATTACACGTTCGAGCGGGTTAAGGGCGTCCGGAACATGCTGTTCGGCGGTTCCGGGTTCTTCATCGACAAGTTCCGCGCCACGGACGGCGACGCCCTGGTCTGGCTGCACGGCCACGGCAACGTCTTCATGGTGAACCTCGAGGCCGGCGAGCAGATCGACGTGGAGGCCGGCGGCTGGCTGTTCAAGGACCCCACGGTGCAGCTCGAGGCGGTGACGATGGGACTCAAATCCGGACTCCTCGGCGGCGGCGGGAAGCTCACGTGGAACCGCTTCACCGGACCGGGACGGCTCGCCATCCAGACGCTGTTTATCGCCCCTCTCGAGGGCGAGGGCGTGAGCGGCAAGACCGAGGCGGCCGCGGCAGGCGGCGTAGCGGGCGCGCTGATCCGAGGTATCGGCGGCTGACGCGCCCGGGCGGCCGCGCTCCTGCCGGGGGCGCTTGCGCGACGCCCGGCACAGACCATCGGCGACACTTGGGCCACGATGCGCCGCGTGGTGCCGATCGTCCTCGCCGCCGTCGTGGCGCTGCTGGTTCTCAGCCAGCTTCTGATCCCCCCCTATCTCGAGCATCGGGCGGAGAAGCGGCTGACGGCGCACGGTGGTCACGCCACCGTCACGATCGAGGCCGTCCCGATCGCACGCCTCCTTTTCGACGACGGCGACGAGATCAAGGTCCGCGGCGAGGGCCTCCACGTCGAGCTGACCAACGGTCGCATGAACGTCCTCAGCGAGCTCGACCGTTTCGATCGAGCGGACGTCCAGCTCACCAGCATGTCGGCCGGTCCGTTTCAGGTCAGCCGCGTCTCGATCGCCCGCGATGAGTCCTCGCGACCCTACGACTTCTCGGTCACGGCATCCGTGACGGGGCGTGACCTCTCCGACTACGCCGGCTCGCAGCTGGCGGGCGGGTTGGGCGGGTTCATCGGCCGGCTCGGCTCCGACCTCGTCCCCTTCTCGGCAGAACCGATACCCGTCCAGATCCACGCCGCAATCCGCAGCAGCGGCCACCGCGCCGAGCTCGAAAGCGTGACCGGGTCGGTCGCCGGGATCCCCGCCGGGCCGCTCGCGGCCGCGATCGCCGCGGCCGTGGCGAATCGCCTCTAGAGCGCGCCCCTCCAGCGTGCGCGACGCAGTAAGGTCGGTCGCGTGCCCGATCCCGACGCCGATCCGACGACGGAGGAGCTGCGGCTCGAGCAGTTGCAGCGCGGAGCACGAGAGCGCGACCGGGCGGCACGGTCGCCGACCGAGGACGAGAGCGAGCAGCACGAACGACGCGCGGAGAAGGCCGAGTACCTGCGCGAGAAGCTCGAGAAGAGGGCCGCCGCGGAGCGAGCGGCCGCCGAGCGGGATTCCGACGAAGCGATCTAACGACCGGGAGGCAGGGCGATGGAGTACGACGAGCAAGCGGACGAGATGGAGCGGCAGGCCGGAAGCCTCGAGGAGGCGTCCGGGGGGTTGAAGGACGACATCGAGGAGGCAGGCTCCGACTGGGAGGCGCGCAAATCCGACACCTCGGTCCCCGGCGCGGCCGATGCCGAGGCCGCGGGGCCACACAACCTCGAAGCCGAGGATCCGGCCACCGGCGAGCGAAAGGGCGAGGAGCGCGCCGCCGAGCGCGACGACGCCCTTCGCTCGGACGCCGAGCGAGACATCTCATCCGAGCGCGACGAGGGCGAGTAACCCGGCCGCGCCGCCGGGTACAGCCGGTCGATGCAGACCAACGAGCTGACGAGCGACCTGCTCCGGCGCCTCGCCGATCTGCACACCGACGGCGCCTGCGTCCTGAGCCTCTTCCTCAACCTCGACCCGTCGCAGTTCGGCACGGTCCCCGCGCGCGCCACGGAGGCGAAAGCCCTGATCGACGAAGCGGAGCGCAGGCTTCGCGAGGCTGACCGCCTCAGCCACGACCAGCAGCAGTCGCTTCGGGGCGACATCGAACGCGCGCGCGACTACCTCAGGAGCCCGGCGTTCTCCGCCGAGGGCGCCCATGGCCTCGCCCTGTTCGCCTGCAGCCCGGCGGGCCTCTTCGAGACCATCAAGCTCCCGCGGCCGGTCGACACGCTCGCGGTGATCGACGACTCGCCCTGGGTGGAGCCGCTCGCGGAGCTCGCGATGCGGGGCAGCTGGGCCGTCCTGCTGGTGAATCGCCAGACGGGGCGAATGCTCCGCGGATCGCCCGATCGCCTCGTCGAGCTGCCGCCCATCGAGGACGAGGTCCACGGCCAGCACGACCAGGGCGGATGGTCACAGGCCCGCTACCAGCGCAGCGTGGAGAAGGAGGTGCACGACCACCTGAAGCGCACCGCAGAGGTGGCCTTCCGGCGGTTTCGCCGCTCGCCGTTCGACCGGCTGCTCCTCGGCGGTCCGGAGGAGATCTTGGCGGCGATGGAGGAACGCCTCCACCAGTACCTCCGCGAGCGCGTGGCCGGCCGCCTCAAGGTGGACGTGGAGACTTCGACCACCGCGGAGGTCGCGCGCGCCGCCGCGCCGGTGATCGAGCAAGTCGACAGCGAGCGCGAAAGGGACGCACTCGAGCGGCTCGCCGAGGGCGTGAACAGCGGCGGCCGTGGCGCCGCCGGGCTCGCCGACACCATCGCCGCGCTAAACGAGCGGCGGGTCGGCGCGCTACTCGTGTCGGAGGGCCTGTCGGCGCCCGGAGTCGTCTGCCGTCAGTGCGGCTGGGTCGGCGCCGACGCCCTGGAGCGCTGCCCCGCGGACGGCGGGGAGCTCGAGCAGCGTCCGGACGTGATCGAGCGTGCGATCGAGCTCGCCATCACGCAGTCCGCCGAGGTGCTCGTCGCCCGCCACCACCCGGAGGCGATCGAGAGGCACGGCGGGATCGGCGCGTTGCTGCGCTTCTAGAGGACCGGCACAGCAACAACGGCCCGCGACGCTTCACGCCGCGGGCCGGAAGCTGCTTCCCGAGCTAGTACCTGCTGCCGAACCGGCTGCCGAGGCCGTAACCGCCGCTCGGTATCCCCGCAAGCAGCACGAGGATCGCGGCAACGATTCCGACGATCGACGGCAGGCCGAGAGCGACGCAGATGGCCCACACGAGAGCCGCAAACAGCACTGCGATCAATACACCGATCATCTGGGTTGATTCCTCCTCCCAGGGCGTTTAAGGGATATGCCCTTGCCAGATTGTTCCCCTAAACGAGAGAGTTCACGCCAGTTCGGTGACGCGCTTGGCCCGGTTTGCAGCGAAATCGCGCTCGCGGCCGGGCGCGCGGGGCGCGCAATTTCCCTGTCGCCGACGATGGTTGCAGGCCGATTGCGGGAAGATATGGGGCATGCCCAGGTCGATCTGGACCGGCGCGATCAGCTTCGGGCTCGTGAACGTCCCGGTCAAGCTCTACAGCGCGGTCTCGAAGAAGACCGTTCGCTTCCACCAGCTCCACGAGACGGACGGGGTTCGGATCCAGCAGAAGCGGGTCTGCCCGGCCGATGGCGAGGAGGTCGCCTGGGACGACATCGTCAAGGGCTACGAGATCAGCCCGGACCGGTACGTGGTGGTCACGTCTGAGGAGCTCGAGGCGCTCGACCCGAAGAAGACGCGCACGATCGACATCGAGGAGTTCGTCGAGCTCGACGAGATCGACCCCCTCTACTACGACCACCCATACTTCCTGCTCCCCGGGCAGGGCGCGACGAAGCCCTACAAGCTGCTCGTCACGGCGATGGAGAAGGCCGGCAAGGTCGCGATCGCGCGCGTCGTCATCCGGACGAAGGAGCAGCTCGTGGCGATCCGGCCGCTCGGCGAAGTCCTGGCCATGGCGACCATGAACTTCCACGACGAGGTGGTCGACCCCGAGTCGTTCGACGACGCGCCTGGCGACGACGTCGAGACGACGAAGCGCGAGGTCGACATGGCGGAGCAGCTGATCGAGAGCCTCACCGCGGAGGAGTTCGATCCCGAGAAGTACCACGACACCTATCGCGAGGCCGTGCTCGATCTGATCGAGAAGAAGGCCGAGGGCCAGGAGATAGTGCTCCAGCCCGCCGAGGAGCCCGAGAAGGTGCCGGATCTGATGGCCGCGCTCGAGGCGAGCCTCGCAGCGGCCAAGAAGGACGGCGACGAGGCCGACGCAAAGAAACCGCGCCGGCGCGGGGCGACGGCTTCGAACGGATCGGGCGGCTCGAAGAAGTCGACCGCCGCATCCGGACGCGGCGGTCGCTCGAAGTCGAAACGCTAGCCAGCCCGCTCGACCGGCGCCGGCTCGCCGGCCCGCGGTGCCTCGTTGTGGGCCCTCCTACGTCCCCGTCAACACGCAGCCGGAACGCGCATTGCTCCACTCCTGCTGCAGGTAGTACGGGTCGTTGTTGATGCGCTGGTTGTACTTCGTCGTGCCTGGCGAGCTGGACGAGGTGGAGCCCAGGGCCGTGCCGAAGTTCCACGCGCACTTGTCTCCGTTCTCGTTGCCGTAGCGGTCGAACCACGCGGTCCCGAGCGGGTCGGTGATCGACTCGTTGTGCTCGTGGCTCGTCACGCTGAGCGTGGAGTCCGCGTCGCCGGCGCCGCCGGGCCCGTTGGGCGATTGGCCAGAACCGCACGCCGACGGCACGGTGTTCGCGTACGGCATGTTGGCGTAGAGGACCTGGCTGCCGTTCGACGTGAAGTTGCTGTGGTACGCGCAGTAGTAGGAGAAGGCGCACGAGCTCCCCGCGCAGCTGCCGACGCCCTTCGGCGTGAAGACGAAGTAGATGGCCCCGTTGCCGGTGGGCCACCCCTTCGAGCGGATCAGGCTGCCGACCTCCGACTGGATCTGGGCGTCGGACAGGCAGGTGCTCGTGTAGCTGTCGGTGCAGCCGTTCGCGGGGAACGGGTGCGTGTCGACGTACGCCTGACTGGATGCGAACACCGAGCTGTAGAGGATGTGCGTCTTCGAGTTGTCGTAGTACTGGGTGTCGCTGTAGTAGACGTTGGTCGTCTTCGCCGGAGTCGTGCCGTTCTGGCTGTCGGCAGCGACGTCGGTGAAGAAGCGGCCGATCGTCGACTCGTACGCCGGATTGATCGAGCCCGACGGGTCCCAGAAGATCGCGTACACCTGGTTCGTGTGCATGACCGGACCGTTGTGGTAGGTCAGGTTGTTGCTCCCGAAGCGCCAGCGGCTCGCTTCGCGTCGTGCGTGGACGAGGCCGCGAAGATGCCCTGCGGGGTTCTTCTCAGTCTTGGCGGCGGCGGCTGACGCCGGCGCGACGGCAACCAGCGCAAGCGCGATGGGCAGGACCAGGCGGCGAGTCATCGGTGTGCGAGCCCCTCTCTCTCTGTCGTGACAGGCGACGGGAGCGGCTCCCGCCTTCGTCCCAACGTAACCGCGACCCCGCCGGGCTGGATTAAAGTTTTCTAAAGCGCCGCTGCGCGTCGCTTCGCGCCGGGCGCCGGGCCTGGCGCCCTACGCGCGTTGCGGTCCTACTCGTGCGATTCGAGGTCCTCGTCCTCGGGCGTGGTGCTCGGCCCGGCGCCCTCGAAGTCCTCCTCGGGCGGATCGTCGGGGCTGGTCGGGCCGCCGATGTCGCGGTCCGAGCGCTCCCCCTCCCCCGCTGGATGGCCTTCCTCGGCGCTCGTGTGCACCTGCGAGTCGTCGTTCTCCTCCGGCTCCTGGTCTCTCTCTTCGGTCTCGATCATGCCGTCGCCTTACCCGGGACAGGGCGAGGCGAACCCGCGCAAGGGATGTGTGGCCGACGGGTCCGGCGACCGGCCCGGCGCGTCTGCGACCATCGTGTGTCGTGGAAGCCTCGACGCGCGCGGTCCTGCCCCCCGGCCCCCCGCTCCCGAAGCTCCTGCAGACGCTGGGGTTCGTCGTCTCGCCCGCGCGCTTCTTCGACGCTTGCCGGAGCCGCTACGGGGACGTCGTGCACTTCAAGACGCTCTTCGACTCCGGCTTCGTCATGGTCTTCGATCCGACGCTGGTCAAGGAGATCTTCAAGGGGGACCCCGACCAGCTCCGGGCGGGGCCGGCAAACGAGTTGCTCGGACCGGTCCTCGGCGAGCGATCCGTGCTCCTGCTCGACGGCGCGGAGCACCTGCGCCAGCGCCGCCTGATGCTTCCAGCCTTCCATGGACAGCGCCTCCGCTCGTACGAGCGGATCATGCGGGAGGCCACCGACCGCGAGATCGACTCCTGGCCCGTCGGCGAGCCCTTCCAGGCGTTGCGGTCGATGCAGGCGCTGACCCTCGACGTGATCATGCGCGCCGTCTTCGGCGTCTCGGAGGGTGAGCGTTACCGCGAGCTGCATCGCCGGATCCGGGAGATGCTCGATCCGATCTCCCAGCCGCTCGGAGTGCTCGTCCTCACGCTCTCACTGGCGCGACGCGTCCGCGGGGGCAGCACCGTCCAGCGGTTCGAGGAGCGCCGCCGCCGCGTGGACGAGCTGATCTACGACGAGATCGAGCGGCGCCGTTCCGATCCCGACCTCGCGGACCGCGAGGACGTCTTCTCCTCCCTCGTGCTCGCCGAGGACGAGGACGGGAGGCGGATGACCGACCAGGAGATCCGCGACGAGCTCGTGACGCTGCTGGTGGCCGGGCACGAGACCACGGCGACCGCACTCGCCTGGGCGTTCGACCTGCTGCTGCACGACACGCGGGTGATGGAGGAGCTGGCGCGACGGCTGGCCGACGGAGACGAGAAGTACGCGGATGCGTTCGTGAAGGAGGTGCTCCGGATCAGGCCGGTGATCCCGGGGGTCGGCCGGGTCGTCCATCGCGAGCCGTTCGAGCTCGCCGGCTACACGATCCCGGTGGGGATGGAGATCAATCCGTCGATCGCCTCGATCCACCGCCGGCCCGACAGCTATCCGGCGCCGGCGGAGCTCCGTCCCGAGCGATTCCTGGAGGACGACCCGCCCGACACGTACACGTGGATCCCGTTCGGCGGGGGGACGCGCCGTTGCCTCGGGGCGAGCTTTGCGACGTTCGAGATGCGGGTCGTGATCTCGCGCGTCCTCGAGCGCGCGACCCTCGAGGCCGTCGAGGCCGAGCCCGACGCGATCCAGCGCCGGGGCATCACGATGGTCCCGAAGAACGGCGCCCCGGTCCGCCTGGCGCAAGCGCCGCGGGCAGCCCGGATCGCCGAGGCGGCCGCGGCGTAGGGCCTTTACACAAGGGCGGGCGCGCGGTGGGTCAGGGCGGCGGCGCAGCGCGCCGATAAGACCGCGATGCCCTCCATCTCCGGCGCACACCTGCGTGCGCGCGTCCCCGCCGCGCGCGACGCCGCAGTGCTCTACCGGCGGGCCTCGCTCACGATCGCGGGCGCCGCCGCCACGGCCTACGCGATCTTCATCGCGCGCACGTCGTTCTCGGTCGGCGGGCGCACGTACTTCTCGCTCTTCGACGACGCGATGATCTCCATGCGCTATGCGCGCAACCTCGCGCACGGCGCCGGGCTCGTCTGGAACGCGGGCCAGCCCCCGGTCGAGGGCTACACGAACTTCCTCTGGACCTTGTGGATGGCGCTCGTCCACCTCGCCGGGATCTCCGACTCGAAGGCGGCGCTGCCCGTGATGCTGTCCGGCGCCGCGATCCTCGTGGTCAACCTGTTCGTGGTCCGTGCGATCGCGGAGACGGTTGCGCCGGGCCGGCGCGGCGGCGCCCTCGTCGCCATGGCCGCGACCGCCGCCTACTACCCGCTCGCCTACTGGACGTTGCGCGGGATGGAGGTCGGGCTCGTGTCGCTCTTGACGTGCGCGATGGCGCTGTACGCGCTCAGGCTGGAGCGCGAGTTCGACGGCCGGACCCTCGCGAAGCTCGCCGCCGTGTCAGCGGCCGCTGTGCTCACCCGCGACGACGTCCTCGTCCCCTGCCTCGTCGTGCTCGGCTACTTGCTCCTGCGCTGCCCCGGCAGGCGCAAGGAGTGCGCCGGCACGATCGCCGGCGCGATAGCCCTCGCCATCGGCGCGCACGAGGCGTTCCGCATCGCCTTCTATGGGAGCGCCCTGCCCAACACCTACACCCTCAAGCTCGGCGGAATCGGCCTCGGCGCCCGGCTGGCGCGCGGCTCGGACGTGCTGGCCTCGGTCGCCGTCCATGCGCTGGTCGCGCCGCTCGCCCTGGCGGTCGGCGGACTAGCGATCCGCACGCGCCGGGTGCCCGCGGCCGTGTGGCTGCTCGCGGGGATCGTCGCCGCCGATGCCGCGTACTCCGTGTACGTCGGCGGCGACGCTTGGGAGACGCTCGGCATCACGAACCGCTTCGTAACGCCGGCGGTTCCCCTGCTCCTCGTCCTCGCCGCGGTCGGGTTCGCCCGTATGCGCGAGCGGGCCACGCCGAGGGCGGTCCGGGCGCTCGCCGCGGTGCTCGGCGCGGCCGGCGCCGTCCATCTCGTTGCGGCCCTCGCGGCCGGCACGCTGCCCCATGTCCCGTACATGCCGTACGCCGGACTATCGCGTCCGGACGTGATCCAGTCCGTCGGGTTGCTGCTGGTCGCCGGCGCCGCGAGCGTCGCGCGAGCGCGCGGCGCGGACGCGCGACTCGTGTGGCCTGTGCTGGCGATCGCGCTCGTCGTGGCCACGGCCGGGGATCAGATCGACGGCTGGCGCTCCGGCGGAGCTGCGTATGCGGACGCGGACGCCGCCGCGGCGCGGCTCGGGGTCCACATCCGGGAGGGGACGTCCGATAAGACCAAGGTTGCGGTCGTTTGGGCGGGCGCCATCCCGTACTTCGACCACCGGCCGTCCATCGACATCCTCGGCAAGAACGACGCGTTCATCGCGCATGAGAGCCCTCACGCGGGCGCGCTCTACCCAGGCCACATGAAGTGGGACTACGCGTACAGCGTCGCCGCCTTGCGGCCGGACGTGATCGCTCAGCTCTGGCGGCCCACCCCCGGGGACTTCGGCCTGTTGCGAGAGCTCCGGTACGTCCCGATCACGCAGGATCCCACCGGCCTCTACGTGCGCGGCGACGCGCGGGGCGTGGACCGGCGCGCGCTGGCGCATCCGCGGGACTGACCGGCCAGCCGCGGCAGGCGGTGGCGAGCCCGCCGCCTGGCATAGGATCGCTCGCTCGTGCGCGCGGTTCAGATCGTCAACCTCGAAGGACCCGACAGGGCCCTCGACCTCGTCGAGGTGCCGGAACCCGATGGCCGGCACCCGCTCACGCAGGGAGAGGGCGTGCTCGTCGACGTCCACGCCGCTGGAGTCTCGTTTCCGGAGGTGCTCCAGACGCGCGGCGAGTACCAGGTCAAGCCGCCGCTGCCGTTCGTCCCCGGGAGCGAGGTGGCCGGGATCGTGCGCAGCGCCCCCGACGGCGCCGGGCTGGGGCCGGGCGACCGCGTGGCCGCGTTCTGTGCGCTCGGCGGGTTCGCGGAGGCCGCGGTCGCGCTGGACTTCCTGACCTTCCGGTTGCCGGAGGCGCTCGACTTCGCGGAGGGCGCCGGCCTGGTCCTCAACTACCACACGGCGTACTTCGCGCTCAAGCTGCGCGGCCGGCTCTCGGAAGGCGAGACCGTGCTCGTGCACGGCGCCGCCGGCGGGGTCGGCACGGCATCGCTGCAGGTTGCGAAGGGACTCGGCGCCCGGACGATCGCGGTGGTGTCGTCGGACGAGAAGGAGCGGGTCGCGCGGGCGGCGGGCGCCGACGAGGTGCTTCGCTCTGAAGGCCCCTGGAAGGACGAGGCCAGGGAGCTCGGCGGCGACGGAGTCAACGTGGTGCTCGATCCGGTCGGCGGCGATCGCTTCCTCGACTCGCTGCGCTCGCTCGGAGAGGGAGGCCGTCTCGTCGTCGTGGGCTTCACGGGCGGATCGATACCGGAGGTCAAGGTCAACCGCCTGCTGTTGAGGAACACGGAGGTGGTCGGCGCCGGCTGGGGCGCCTACGTCATGGGCAAGCCGGACGTCTGTCGGGAGATCGGCGCGGCGCTCGATGGCATGATCGAGCGCGGCATCGTGCGTCCGGTGGTGGGCGCGCGGTTCCCGCTCGAGAGGGCCGCCGACGCCCTCCGGCTGATCGACGGCCGCGGCGCGACCGGGAAGGTCGTGCTCGACGTCGAGCGCTAGCGGGGGTCGGCCAGCTAGCCGCAACCCCCCGCGCCCGCGGACGTGTGATCGGCGAGACGGCTCGTGTTGTTTCCGGGATGCGGGTCCAGCGCGGAGATCACCGTTGCGTGGCTCGTCAGTACGCGGCCGCCTGGAGGACAGTAGTTGCGCGCGAAGGTAACCGTGACGGTGTGAGCCGGCTTGATGCGGCCGAGCTTGCAGGTGAACGTGTCGGCCGTGTCGGGGCTCGTGCAAGTTCCCTGAGTAGTCGTGATCGGGTAACTCGATTGGCCCCCGATCACGAGCTGATTGCCGGCGGTCGCGCTGTCGACCAGCAGGGCGCGCTTGGTTGCGGGACCGTGGTTTCGAATCACGATCGTGAAGGTCGCCTTACCCGGAACCGGCGTCGATTTGGGAGACACGGCCTGTTGGACGGACAAGTCCGCGGTCGCGTCGGTGCCAGGGGAGATCGTGGCCGCGCCGCTAACCCGGCCGGTCGCGAGCAGGCCCGCTGCGAGCGCGAACGCGCCGGTCGCGGCGAGCGCGACGAGGACCCGAAGGGATGAGCGAGGGAACATCGGTCGGCACCTCCAAGGTCGATACTGCCTCCCAGGAACGAACGGTACTCCAGCACGTCTCCCCTGAAGGCGGGGGACGCGGTCCCTTCGGACGAAAGCGCTCTAGATGTAGAACCCGAGCAGGTTGTTCAGCTAGAGCTCAGCTGCTCCGATCTGAGCGCCTCGTCGTGCGGCTCACTTCTTGACGATCTTGAAGCTCAACGACTGTGGAGGCGAGGCACCCGCGGCATCCACGGCGGTGAAGATCGCCTGGTAGTTGCCCGGCTTGAGCGCCTTGCCCCCGATCCGTCCGGTGAACTTGACCTTGTTGCGGCCGGCGTGCGCCGTCCGCGTCAGGCTCGCGACCGTGACCGTCCGCTTGCACCGTGGGAACTGGCGCAACTTGTGACTACTGGGCTTGCAAGCGCTACCGACACGGCGGCCAGGCGCCGTCGTCCGTATCGCGATCGTCACCGTCGCCGGCTGGTCCAAGCCGAAGGAGAACACGGTCCCGTGCTTGTGCCGCTTTGAGGCGGTGTGCCCGGTGAGCGGGGTCGAAGACCCAGCGGGGATGAACACTGTGTTTGTCTCGGCGAGCCCCGTGAGGATCGCCTTCGTCGGCGGCCGGTAATAGGTGACGTCGATCTCGCCGTCGCCCGCCCAGTACCCATCGCTAATGGCCACGCCCGTTGCCGACGGCGTCGCGAAGTCCGACCCGCCGCCGCCACCGCCCCATCAGATGCGCATGGCGAGCAGCTGATCGCACCGTAGCTTGCCCCGGCCCCGCCACCGCC
>JAFAQQ010000064.1 GCA_019246335.1 Actinomycetota bacterium
GGCCGGCCTCCGCGATGCGGTCCGCGCCGAGATCGACGCAGAGCTGCGCGAGCGGCGCGCCGAGATCGCTCGCATTGAGGAGCGGCTGCTTCGCAAGGAGGAAGCCCTCGAGGTGCGCCTGGGCGAGATCGAGCGTCGTGAGACGTCGTTCGAGGACCGCCAGCGGAACCTCGATCACGAGCTGCGCAAGCTCAAGTCCGCAAAGCAGGAGCACCTGCGCGAGCTCGAGCGGATCGCGAGCCTGAGCGCCGGCCAGGCGCGCCAGATCCTCCTCCGAGAGCTCGAGGAGGAGCTGCGCCACGACAGCGCGGCGCTCGTCCGGCAGGTCGAGGAGGAGGCTCGTCGCGACGCCGAGCGAAAGGCGCGCAACATCCTCTCCACGGTGATGCAGCGGGTGGCCGGCGGGCACGCGACGGAGACCACGGTGACGACAGTCCCGCTCGAGTCGGACGACCTGAAGGGGCGCATCATCGGGCGCGAGGGCCGCAATATCAGGTCCCTCGAGACCCTCACCGGCATCGACGTCATCATCGACGACACGCCCGGCGCCGTGGTCCTGTCCGGGTTCGACGGGGTACGCCGCGAGATCGCCCGCCTGACGCTCGAGAAGCTGCTCCAGGACGGGCGCATCCACCCGGCGCGCATCGAGGAGGCGTACTACCAGGCGCGCTCCGAGATCGAGGACCGGATCGCCGAGATCGGCGAGCAGGCGGTGCTCGAGGCGAACGTGGGCACGGTGCACCCCGAGCTGTCGAGGCTGCTCGGGCGCCTGCACTACCGCACGAGCTACGGCCAGAACGTGCTCGCCCATTCGGTCGAGTGCGCCCGGCTGGCGGCGCTCCTGGCTGCGGAGCTCGGCGCCAACGCGAAGACCGCCGCCCGCGCCGCGCTGATGCACGACGTCGGCAAGGCCGTGACCCACGAGGTCGAGGGGCCGCACGCGCTCGTCGGCGGCGAGCTGGCCCGCCGGTACGGCGAGACCGAGGCCGTGGCCCACGCGATGGAGGCGCACCACAACGAGATCGAGCTTCGGACCGTGGAGGCGGTGATTGTGCAGATCGTGGACTCGCTCTCCGGCGCCCGGCCCGGCGCGCGCGGAGAGTCGCTCGAGCAGTACACGAAGCGACTTCGCGAGCTCGAGGAGATCGCGACGCGCCACGCTGGGGTCGACAAGGTGTACGCGATGCAGGCCGGCCGCGAGATTCGCGTGATCGTGCATCCCGAGGAGGTGGACGACGACGAGGCCGCGCTGCTCTCGCACCGCATCGCCCGCGATCTGGAGAAGGAGCTCGAGTACGCGGGGCAGATCAAGGTGACGGTGATTCGGGAGAGCCGGGCGGTCGATTTCGCCAAGTGACCGAGGTGCGCGCGCTCGGCGAGGTCACCGGCGCGCTCGAGACCGGGCGCCTCGTGCTCGAGCGCTGGGATGAGCGGCACCTCGACGACTTCGTGCGGCTGGCCGCTGACCCACGGGTGGCGCGGTACGTCGCGGACGGCGACCCGTGGACGCGGGACCGCGCCACCGCGCGGTTCGCGGAGGCGCTCGGACACTGGTCCCGCTACGGGTTCGGGTGGCGATCCGCGATCGAGCGCGCAACCGGCGCCTGGGTCGGGTTCGTGGGCCTCAACTTCGCCCGGCCCGAGGCGATCGAGCTCGCGCCGCGAAGCGTCGAGATCGGGTGGTGGATCGACCCCTCGCGATGGCGGCGGGGGCTCGCCACCGAGGGCGCCGTCGCTGTGCGCGACGAGGCGTTCGCGCGCGTCGGCGTGGACCGGCTGTGGGCTCGCTATCAGACCTCCAACCCGGCGTCGGCGCGGGTCGCGGAGAAGATCGGGCTGCGCGCGGAGCGCGTGGCGCGCAGCCGGAGCAACCGACCTGTCCAGGTCGTGAGCCTGGCGATCGAGGACTGGGCCCGCCTGCCCCAGGACTACCCTTCGAACGCGCCGTGAGGACCTACCACGTCACCACGTTCGGGTGCCAGATGAACGAGCACGACTCCGAGCGGATGAAGGGAATGCTCGAGTCGCTCGGGTACTCGGAGGCGCCCGCGCGTGAGGACGCGGACGTCATCCTGTTCAACACGTGCTCTATCCGCGAATCGGCGGACAGCAGGCTGGTTGGCCATCTCGGCGAGGCCAAGCGGTTGAAGGCGGAGGACCCCGAGCGGGTCGTCGGCATCGGCGGCTGCTGGGCGCAGTCCCTCAAGGACGAGGTCTTCGAGCGGTTCCCGTTCGTGGACGTCGCTTTCGGGCCCGGTCAGGTGCCCAAGCTCGCGGAGTTCCTGACGAGCGACAGCATCACGGCGCAGGGGTTCTTCGAGTTCGAGGGCTTCACCGGCCATCTGCCGGCGCGGCGCGAGCGCGAGTTCCAGGCCTGGGTGCAGATCTCGGTCGGCTGCAACTGCCGCTGCTCGTATTGCATCGTCCCCTCCACCCGTGGCCGGGAGGTGAGCCGCCCGGCGCCGGAGCTCGTCGAGGAGGTTCGCCGCCTGGCCGACGACGGCGTGAGGGAGATCACCCTGCTCGGGCAGAACGTCAATTCCTACGGGCGGGACCTGCCACCCGGTCAGAAGACCTCGTTCTCGGAGCTGCTCGGGACGCTGGACGGGGTGGACGGGGTCGACCGCATCCGCTACACGAGCCCGCATCCCAAGGACATGCGCGAGGACGTCATCCGCGCGCACGCCGAGCTTGCGTCGGTCTGCGAGCACATCCACCTGCCGCTGCAGTCGGGATCCAGCCGGATCCTCAAGCGGATGCGGCGCACCTACAACCGGGAGCGCTACCTCGACCGCGTCGCGATGATCCGCGAGCACCTGCCGGACTGCGCGATCACCACGGACATCATCGTCGGGTTCCCGGGGGAGGGCGACGCGGACTTCGAGGAGACGCTCGAGGTCGTGGACGAGGTGGGTTACGACTCCGCGTTCACATTCGTCTTCTCGCCCCGCCGCGGCACGGAGGCGGCCGGGCTCGGCGAGCAGGTCCCGCACGCCGCCAAGCGCGAGCGCATGGAACGCCTCGTCGAGCTGGTCCAGCGTAGGGCTACCGAGCGCGCGCAGCGGTTCGTGGGACGCGAGCTGGAGGTGCTCGTCGAGGGGCCGTCGCGAACCGACCCCTCCCGCCTGAGAGGGCGTTCGCGCCACAACAAGACCGTCAACTTCGATGGTGCGGCCGTGCCGGGCGAGCTGGTCCAGGTGCGCGTCGGCTCGGCGACCAGCACCACGCTGGCCGGCGAGGAGCGGCTGCTGGCCCGCGTCGCTTGAGCCCGGGCGCGCTGCCGGTCGTCGCGATATTCGGTCCGACCGGAATCGGCAAGACGGCGGTCGCGATCGCGCTGGCGGAACGGCTTCGCGATCGTGGCGAGGACCCAATCGCGATCTCGGCCGACGCGCTTCAGGTGTACCGCGGCCTGGAGACCCTGACCGGCGCGGCAACCGCGGCCGAGCGAGCCCGCCTGGAGCACCGGCTGGTCGCCTTCGTCGACCCGCAGGCGACGTTCTCGGTGGGGGAGTTCATGCCACTCGCGCACCGCGAGATCGCCGCCGCGCGTACCGCGGGCCGGCGGCCGATCGTGGTGGGTGGCACGGGGCTGTATCTGCGCGCGGCGCTCATCGACTTATCGATACCGCCCGCGCCGCCGCCGGAGCTGCGAGCACGCCTGGAGGAGGCGGTCGACCGGCACGGGGCCGCGGAGATGCACGCCGAGCTGCGGGTGCGGTCGCCCGCCGCCGCGGCCGCCGTCGAGCCCACCGACCGCACGCGCGTCGTCCGGTCGCTCGAGCTGCTCGAGCTGGGAGAGGAGCCCCCGCCGGTCGCGGCCTCGGAGCTCTGGACCGCGGACGTCCGCGTGCCGACGCGCCTGTTCGGGCTCACGATGGATCGCGACGAGCTGCGCCGGCGTATCGACGCGCGCGTCGAGGCCATCGTCGAGGCCGGCGCCGCCACGGAGGTGCGCGACGCCGCAGAGTCCGGCGCATCGAGGACCGCGCGCGCGGCGCTCGGCTTCACCGAGCTGCTGGCCGGCGATGTGGACGCCATGAAGCGGCGGACGCGCCGGTACGCGAAGCGCCAGCTCACCTGGATGCGCAAGCTCGCCAGCGTGTCCACGGTCGACGTCACGGGCCGCACACCGGGCGATGTGGCAACCGAGATCGAGAAGGGGCTGTGGTGAGCGGGAAGGACCTGCCGTGATCGGCGACGCGCCGGCGATCCGGAGCGCGAGGGCAGAGGACGCGGACGCCGTCACCGGCGTGCTGGCCCGCGCCTTCCAGGACGACCCGGTCATCTCGTGGCTCTTCCCCGACGAGGAGGCCCGCCGCACCAAGAGCGGGAGGTTCTTCCGCTTGCGGTTCAAGCAGTTCCTGCCGCAGGGCGAGGTGTACACGACTGCGGACCACGCCGGCGCGGCGATCTGGGCCGTGCCGGGACAGTGGCATCTGCCGGCGCTCGCGACGCTGCAGATGATCGCCGTGCTGGCGCCGGCGGTCGGTCCGCGCGGTCCGCGCGCGATACAGGGGCTGATGCGAGTCGACGGCGCGCACCCCTCCGAGCCCCATTACTACCTCGCGGTTCTCGGCACGGAGCCGGACCTGCAGGGCCGCGGAATCGGCTCCGCGCTGCTCGGCCCGGTCCTCGAGTCGTGCGACCGCGACGAGGTCCCGGCCTACCTCGAGTCGTCGAAGGAGCGCAACATCGCGTTCTACGCCCGCCATGGCTTTCGCGTGACGCGGGAGATGCGCCTCCCGAAGGGCCCCCCGGTCTGGCTCATGTGGCGCGATCCGCGTCCCTGAAAGGATGCGTCCCTGGTGCGATTCGAGAAGTGGCAGGCGCTCGGGAACGACTACGTGATCGTCGAGGCGGATGAGCTGGAGTTCGACCTGACCCCGGAGCGGGTCCGGCTGATCAGCGCCGCGCACACCGGGATCGGCTCGGACGGCGTGCTGCTCCTGTCCGGGGCGGAGGAGCGGGGGTACGTGGCGAGGCTGCGGATCTTCAATCCGGACGGATCGGAGGCAGAGCTCTCGGGGAACGGCGCGCGCGAGGCCGTCCTCTACCTGCGGCGCCGCGGTTGGACGGACAGCGACATCTTCTCGATCCAGACGGCGGCCGGCGAGATCCGGCCGCGCATCACCAGCCCCACGACCTGCACGCTCGACATGGGCCGCGCGCGCCTGCGCTCCAAGGACTATCCGGACGGCCCGGACGACGGCACCGGGACGGTTGCGGCCGCCGGACGCGACTTCAGCTTCCAGCACGTCTCGATCGGGAACCCGCAGTGCGCGATCGAGGTCGAGCCCGGTGAGCTCGAGCGCCTCGACCTCGCCACGCTCGGCCCGCCGATCGAGGCGAGCGATCTCTTCCCCAACCGGACGAACGTCTCCTTCTGGCGACGGGACTCGGGGAACGAGATCACAGCACGGATCTTCGAGCGCGGCGTGGGCGAGACGATGTCCTCGGGGACCGGCGCGAGCGGCGCGGCGGTCGCGGCCGTGCTGCGCGGGCTCGAGAGCCGCCTGACCGTGCACCTCGACGGCGGTGACCTCGAGGTCGACGTCGGGGAGGACCTCGGCGTGTCGCTGACGGGGTGGGCCGTTCCCGTCTACCAGGGGAGCCTGTCGGACGAGCTGCTGGAGGCGCTGCGTGCGGCACAGTAGGCGGCTCGACCGCATCCCCCCGTACCTCTTCGCCGAGCTGGAGCGGAAGATCGCGTCGAAGCGCGAGCAGGGCGTTGACGTGATCTCCCTGGGCATCGGCGACCCGGACACGCCGACGCCCGAGCCGGTCGTGAGGGCGCT
>JAFAQQ010000188.1 GCA_019246335.1 Actinomycetota bacterium
CGGCGACGGGCCGGGCTCGAAGCCGAAGACGCTGATCACTCCGTCGACGTCGACGAAGAGCACCGGCCGCGCCTCCGCGCCGTCCCCGGGCGGCTTGGGCGAATCGTCACGAGTTTGTTGCATTTCGATTGCTTCTGGGGGGAGGAGGTTTGCCTCAGGAACACCTTAGGTAGTAACGCTTCACTGGCCAGGGCGGGCTCTCAAGCGGGCAGGCCATCGGGTCGATAGGACGAACAAGCAAGGACGCCCGGGCCGTCTGGCCCCTCCAACCACGCGATGACAGTCAACCTCGGGATTCTGCTGGCGCTCGTCTGCGCCCTGACGACCAACCTCGGCTTCCTCTACAAGCACCGGGGCGCCGTGGCCGCTCCCGCGGTCGATTGGCGGCACCCGGTACGCAGCGGCGTCGCGCTCTTTCGGTCGAAGTGGTTCGCGGTCGGGATGGGCGTCTCGTTCGCGGCTTGGCTGCTGCACGTGGGCGCCATGGCGCTCGCGCCGCTCTCGCTCGTCCAGGCCGTCGTGTCGGGCGGGCTCGTGCTGCTCGCCGTGCTCGCAGAGCGGTTCTTCGGATTCAAGGTCGGCGGCCGTCAGTGGATCGGCGTCGGTTGCGTGGCGGCCGGGCTCTCGCTCCTCGCGATCACGGTGCCCGCGGCCGGCGGAGCGCACTCGAGCTACTCGCAAGCCGGGATGATCGCGTTCGAGGCCGGTCTGCTCCTAGCCGGCACGATCCTCGTGCTCTTCCCGACGCTGGGCGTCCGGCACGAGCATCACGGCGTCCTTCTCGGCACCGCTGCCGGGATCCTGTTCGGCGTATCCGACGTGGCGGTCAAGGCGCTCACCGGAGGGATCGCCCACTCGGGCCTCATCGGCTTCGTCTCGCCGTGGGCGATCACCGCCATCGTGGCCTCGCTGATCTCCTTCTTCGCGTGCGCGCGGGGGCTCCAGAAGGGCGACGCCGTCCCCGTCATCACCACGACCAGCGCGGCCGCGAACCTGACCGCGATCGCCGGAGGCATCGTCGTATTCGGCGATCCGATGCCGAATTCGGCTGTCGGAATCGTGGCCCAGTCGGTGGCCTTCGTGCTCGTCATCGCCGCCGCCGCGTTCATGCCCGCGCCGCTTCGCGCCGCCGGACAGCCGGCTTAGAGACCGAACCAGAGCCGCTGACCAAGCGGCTTGGAGGGTTCCGGCCGGCCGGCGGGCCCCTGCTAGCATCGCGCGCCGCATGCCCAGCATCAACCAGCTCGTCCGAAAGGGCCGCAGGCGACCGAAGAAGAAGGTCGCGACGCCCGGCCTGAAGTCGGGTCAGGGCCGCAAGAAGCGTCTCGCCGCCCCGCAGCGGCGGGGGGTGTGCACGCGCGTATACACCGCGACTCCGAAGAAGCCGAACTCCGCCCTGCGCAAGGTCGCGCGGGTGCGGCTCACGAACGGCATGGAGGTCACGACCTACATCCCGGGGGAGGGCCACAACCTCCAGGAGCACTCGGTGGTCCTCGTACGCGGCGGACGCGTGAAGGACCTGCCGGGGGTGCGTTACAAGGTGGTGCGCGGGACGCTGGACGCCGCCGGCGTCTCCGACCGGAAGAAGGGCCGCTCGCAGTACGGCGTCAAGGCCCGGTAGTGCCCCGCCGCGCGTCCCCCGGAGTCCGCCCGCTCGAGTCCGACCCCGTGCACGGGTCGAGGCTCGTGCAGCAGGTCGTGAACAAGGTGATGATCGACGGCAAGAAGTCGCTGGCCGAGCGGATCGTCTACGACGCGCTGGACGTGCTCTCGCGGCGAACCGGCCAGCCGCCGGTCGAGGCACTCGAGACCTCGATCAAGGCGCTCACCCCGGTGCTCGAGGTGCGGTCGCGCCGCGTTGGCGGCGCCACGTACCAGGTTCCGGTCGAGGTACCGGCCGCGCGGGCCAGGACGCTGGCGGTGCGCTGGCTCGTGCAGTTCGCGCGCGAGCGGCGGGAGAAGACGATGGCCGAGCGCCTCGCCGGCGAGCTTTCCGACGCCCAGTCCGACCAGGGCGGCGCGTTCAAGCGCAAGGAGGACATCTACCGCATGGCGCAGGCCAACAAGGCCTTCGCCCACTACCGCTGGTAGCGGCCTCCGCTACTCGCCGGCCGGCGCCCCTACTCGTCCTGCTTGTCGTTCTCGGGCCCCTCGGGGCTCTTGTCGTTCTCGGGCGGCCCCTCGGGACGCTTCTTGCGTGCGCGCTCGCGCGGGGGGCGCTGCTGGCGGCGCCGCGCGGCCTCCGCGCGTTCCTGCCGCTTGCGGCGGCGCTCCGCTGATCTGCGCGCCGCGGGCGTATCCGGGATGACGTCCCAGGTCTCTCCCTCGGGCTCCTGCGACGCGGCGTCCCCGGCGGTCGCGTCCTGGCGCCTCGCCGGCCGCTTGCCCTCGGGGCGCTTCTTCTCCGGCGCGCCCGCGGCCCGGCGCTTTCCGGTCGGCCTCCCGCGCGGCTTCGCCGGCTCGGCGTCGCGCCGCTCCGGGTCTTCGCGCTTCGTCGGCTCGACCGCCTCCTCCTCGGCCGAGCGCGCCTCAACGGTCTTCTCCCTCTCGTGGGCCTCGACCGCCTCCGCCTCCGGGGACGCCGGCTCCACCGCCTCCCCCTCGCTGCCCTCGTCCACGCCGATGTCCGCGGCGGGTTCGCCTTCGCGCCGGCGTCGGCGCGCACGCCCGAGGGCTGGTCGCCAACGCCCGCCTCTGGCTCGCCTGCGCCGGCCCTCGGGGCCGGGGACCTCGCCGGCGGTGGGCGCTTCGGCCCCTGCCTCATCGACGCGCGCCTCGGGCTCTTCCCCGGGCGGCGCCTCGGCCTCTTCCGTGGGCACGGCCTCAGCCTCTTCCGCAGGCGCGGCCTCAGCCTCTTCCGTGGGCACGGCCTCAGCCTCTTCCGCAGGCGCGATCTCGGCCTCGTCGGCGTCCTCTCGCGCCGGAGCCGCCCGCTTCCGCCGTGCCGGCTCGGCCGGTTCCTCGGCCGGGGCCTCGACGACGCCGGTTGCGACCCCCGGGAGCCGGGTCAGCGCGAACAGCGCAGCCCCCACCGCCAGCAGCGCCCCGATCAGCTCGAACCAGAGGCCGGCGCCGATGTGCGCCTGGGCGTTCGCGAAGTTCGGTCCCACCTCGCCCTTGCTTCCGGTCTTGGGCAGGTCGATGACCAGGGTCACGAACAGGGAGACGAGTCCGAGCACCAGCAGGGCGGTCGCTGCGGGCCTGCTCCTCCCGACGGCGGTGCCGAAGGCCATGAGGATCGTGGCCAGGCCGACGATCGCCAGCGCCCAGTGATGGGCGGCGTGGCCGGTCGTGGAGCAGGTCGACTTGACCGTCGGGCTGGCGAGGTCCGAGCAGCTCGCGGTGATGGTCGTGACGTAGCGGATCAGCAGGAACTCGGCCAGGATCATCATGAGTCCGCCCGCCGCCCCTGCGGCCATAACGAGCCATGACGACCGGCCCGCGCGCAGCAGCCGAGCCGCATCCGCACGCAGGAAAACGCCTAGGCGGCGCCGAATCCCCCTGCTAGCATTGCCGGCTGCCTCGCCGGCTCCCAGAGCGCCCGTTTTAGGCTCAGCCATCGGACATTCGGGGGTCGGGCCCGCACCCTTCGATCATGGACAGCGAGACCGGATAGCAAGACCTTCTGCTCGGGAGAAGACGTCGGTACGAGGGGGCCCGAGGCGGCCCTTTTTTACGCCCGTAACAGCTCACGAAGAGACAGAGATGCCGAGAAAAGTTCCACTCGAGAAGACGCGCAACATCGGGATCATGGCGCACATCGACGCCGGGAAGACCACCACCACCGAGCGCATCCTCTACTACACGGGCCGGACCCACAAGATGGGCGAGGTCCACGAGGGCGCCGCCGTCATGGACTGGATGGAGCAGGAGCAGGAGCGCGGCATCACGATCACCTCGGCCGCGACGACCGCGTACTGGAACGATTTCCGCGTCAACATCATCGACACGCCCGGCCACGTGGACTTCACCGTCGAGGTCGAGCGGTCGCTGCGCGTGCTGGACGGCGCGATCGCCCTCTTCGACTCCGTTGCCGGCGTCGAGCCCCAGTCCGAGACCGTCTGGCGCCAGGCCGACAAGTACCGCGTCCCGCGCATCGCCTACATCAACAAGATGGACCGCATCGGGGCCGACTTCGACGCCGGGGTCCAGACGATGGTGGAGCGCCTGGGCGCCCATCCGGTCCCGATCCAGCTGCCCATCGGCGCGGAGGCGGACTTCAAAGGCGTCATCGACCTCGTCCGCGAGAGAGCGATCGTCTACAAGGACGACCTCGGAAAGGAGGTCGAGGAGATCGACATCCCCGCCGAGCTCGCTGATGCAGCCCACGAGGCGCGCACCCACCTGATCGAGGCGGTGGCGGAGTACGACGACGCCCTCATGGAGGACTACCTCGAGGAGAAGCCGATCGAGGTCGAGCGGCTCAAGGGCGACATCCGCAAGGCCACGCTCGACATATCGATGACGCCCGTCCTCTGCGGCTCGTCCTTCAAGAACAAGGGCGTGCAGCCCCTGCTCGACGCCGTGATCGACTATCTCCCGAGCCCGCTCGACGTGCCGCCCGTGCTTGGCGTCGAGCCCACGAAGGGCGACGGCGAGGGCGCGCCGGCGGAGCGGCCGCCGACCGAGGACGCGCCGTTTGCCGCGCTCGCCTTCAAGGTCATGTCCGACCCCTTCGTCGGCAAGCTCACGTACTTCCGCGTGTACTCCGGCAAGCTCGAGGCGGGCGGGCGGGTGCTGAACGCCACCACCGGGCGAACCGAGCGCGCCGGGCGCATCCTGATGATGCACGCGAACGACCGCGAGGAGCAGCAGGAGATCTACGCGGGCGACATCGCCGCCGCCGTCGGGCTCAAGCAGACCTCCACCGGAGACACGCTCTGCGCCCCCGACGCCCCGATCATCCTCGAGACCATCCAGTTCCCGGAGCCGGTCGTTCACGTGTCGATCGAGCCCAAGACGAAGGTCGACCAGGAGAAGATGGGAGTCGCGCTCGCCCGGTTGGCCGAGGAGGACCCCACCTTCCAGGTCCGGACCGACGAGGAGACAGGCCAGACCGTGATCTCCGGCATGGGTGAGCTGCACCTCGAGGTGATCGTCGACCGGATGCGCCGCGAGTTCAACGTCGAGGCCGCGGTTGGCCGTCCGCAGGTGGCCTACCGGGAGACGGTTCGAGGGTCGGTCCACAAGGTCGAGGGCAAGTTCGTGCGTCAGACCGGCGGCTCGGGTCAGTACGGCATCGTCTACATCGACCTCGAGCCTGCGCCCGGCGAGGGCTTCGACTTCGTGAACCGGATCAAGGGCGGCTCCGTGCCCTCCGAGTTCATCCCCGCTGTCGAGAAGGGGATCGAGGAGGCGCTCGAGACGGGCGTCAAGGCCGGCTATCCGATGGTCGACGTCCGGGCGACCCTCGTCGACGGCAAGTACCACGACACGGACTCCTCCGAGCTCGCCTTCAAGATCGCCGGCTCGCTGGCTCTCAAGGACGCCGCGCAGCGCGCGAAGCCCGTCCTGCTCGAGCCGGTCATGGCGGTCGAGGTCGTGACCCCCCAGGACTTCCTCGGCGACGTGATCGGCGACCTTTCGCGCCGGCGCGGGCGCGTCGAGGGGCAGGAGCCGCGCGGGAATGCCCTCGCGGTCAAGGCCAGCGTCCCGCTTGCGGAGATGTTCGGATACGCCACGGACCTGCGGTCGACGACCCAGGGACGTGCCAACTACACGATGCAGTTCGATCGTTATGAGGAGGTCCCGGCGAACATCGCCGAGACCATCGTCGGCGAGCGCAGCGGCGAGCCGGTCGCAGCCGGCGCGTAGCGGCTACATTTCCACGGCTCGCCATTCGGCATACGGCCAGGGCAGCTTTCGAAAAAGGAGACACGACCAGTGGCGAAGGAGAAGTTCGAGCGCGACAAGCCGCACGTGAACGTCGGCACGATCGGTCACATCGACCACGGCAAGACGACGTTGACGGCCGCCATCACGAAGACCCTTGCCGAGAAGTACGGCGGGCAGGCTCGAAGCTTCGAGGAGATCGACAACGCGCCCGAGGAGAAGGAACGCGGCATCACGATCGCCACCTCGCACGTCGAGTACGAGACCGAGAACCGCCACTACGCCCACGTGGACTGCCCCGGCCACGCCGACTACATCAAGAACATGATCACCGGCGCCGCGCAGATGGACGGCGCCATCCTGGTGGTCTCGGCGGCCGACGGGCCCATGCCCCAGACCCGCGAGCACATCCTGCTCGCCCGCCAGGTCGGGGTCCCATACATCGTGGTCTTCCTCAACAAGGTCGACATGGTCGACGACGAGGAGCTGCTCGAGCTCGTCGAGGTTGAGGTGCGCGACCTGCTGTCCGAGTACGAGTTCCCCGGCGACGACATCCCGTTCGTCCAGGGCTCTGCCCTCAAGGCGCTGGAGGGCGACGAGGAGCAGAAGAACAAGATCCTCGAGCTCGCCGAGCAGCTCGACAACTACATCCCCGAGCCCGAGCGGCCGCTGGATCGTCCGTTCCTGATGCCGGTCGAGGACGTCTTCTCCATCACCGGCCGCGGCACCGTCGCCACCGGCCGCATCGAGCAGGGGATCGTCAAGACCGGCGAGGAGGTCGAGATCGTCGGCATCAAGGACGAGACCGACAAGACGGTCGTCACCGGGGTGGAGATGTTCCGCAAGATCCTCGACGAGGGGCGCGCCGGGGACAACGTCGGCTGCCTGCTTCGCGGCACGAAGCGCGAGGAGATCGAGCGCGGTCAGGTGCTCTGCAAGCCCGGCTCGATCACTCCGCACACGAAGTTCAAGGCCGAGGTGTACTGCCTGAAGAAGGAGGAGGGCGGGCGCCACACGCCGTTCTTCAACGGCTACCGGCCGCAGTTCTACTTCCGCACGACCGACGTGACCGGCGTGGCGAACCTGCCCGAGGGGACCGAGATGGTCATGCCGGGCGACAACGTGCAGATGACGATCGAGCTGATCCAGCCGATCGCCATGGACCAGGGGCTCCGTTTCGCCATTCGCGAGGGGGGCCGCACCGTGGGCTCGGGGGTGGTCACCGAGATCGTCGAGTAACGCCGCAGCCGGGCGAAGCTTGCAGGGCTTCCGAGGGGCGGGCCTTTACGAGGTCCGCCCTTCCCGCGTCCTGAGGCCGGCGGCGGTTCACGGTCGAGACGCACAGCGATGGCCTCGCTCACGCAGAACAAGATCCGGATCCGGCTGAAGGCCTACGACCACTCGGCGATCGAGACGGCGGCGCGCGAGATCGTGGAGACGGCGACGCGCACCGGCGCGAGCGTCTCCGGGCCGGTTCCGCTGCCGACCGAGAAGAACGTCTACTGCGTGATCCGCAGCCCGTTCAAGGACAAGGACTCCCGCGAGCACTTCGAGATCCGCACGCACAAGCGGCTGATCGACATCCTCCAGCCGACGCCGAAGACGGTCGACTCGCTCCAGCGCCTCGACCACCTGCCGTCGGGCGTGGACATCCAGATCCAGCTGGTGTAGAGGAGGGCGGCAGGGGATGGCGGCGCTACTGGGCAGGAAGCTGGGCATGACCCAGGTCTTCGGCGAGGACGGACGCGTGGAGCGCGTGAGCGTCGTCGAGGCGGGCCCCTGCCACGTGACGGGTATCCGAACGCCTGAGCGCGACGGCTACGAGGCGGTGCAGCTCGGGTTCGGCGCCGTGAAGGAGAAGCGCCTGACGAAGGCGCAGCTCGGGCACCTCAAGAAGGCCGACGCCCAGCCGCTGCGCAGGCTCGCCGAGTTCCGGGACGAGGCCGGCGAGCTCCAGGTTGGCGAGACCGTGACCGTCGAGGTCTTCGAGAAGGGGCAGACCGTGAAGGTGTCCGGGACGTCCAAGGGCAAGGGCTTCCAGGGCACGGTGAAGCGCCACAACTTCTCGCGCGGCCCGGAGACGCACGGCTCGCACAACGTCCGCGCGCCGGGGTCGGTCGGCGCCTCCGCCACGCCGTCGCGCGTCTTCAAGGGGCTTCGGGGCCCGGGGCAGATGGGCAACCGGCGCACGACCCAGCGCGGCCTCGAGGTCGTCGACGTCGACGCGGACCGCAACCTCCTCCTCCTGCGCGGCTCGGTGCCTGGACCGCGTGGCGGCATCGTGGAGATCAGGAGCGACCGCTGATGGCGAAGGTGAGCGCTCCCTACATCGGCAAGCAGGGCAAGGTCGAGCTCGACGCGACGATCTTCGGCGAGCCCTTCCACATGGCCCTGGTGCACGAGGCCGTGCGCGCCGAGCTTGCCGCCCGCCGTCGCGGGACGTCCTCGACGCGCACGCGCGGCGAGGTGTCGATGACGGGCGCGAAGGCCTTCCGGCAGAAGGGGA
>JAFAQQ010000062.1 GCA_019246335.1 Actinomycetota bacterium
GCACGGCGCCGGCCGCCGCGCGGGCGCTGGCGCGCGACCGCCCTCAGCGCGGCCCCCGGCCGCTCAGACGAACCGGACGCCACCGAGCGGGGCGGCCGGGGCCCCTGCGCCGTCGTCCAGCCCGGGGACCGCTCAGGCGCCGGCCGCGACGGGATCCGCCGCACCCGCGGCCAGCTCGAGCGCTCAGCCGGCGGCGTCGGCGTCGACCGGTCCGGCTTCGGGCGGCGGCGGTGGAGGTGGTGGCGGTGGAGGCGGCGAGTTCGCGCCTTGATCCGGGCCCTGGCGCGGCGGTTGGCGACGGCGGCGCAGCACGTGCGCATCGCCGTCGCGCCGCGTCACCTTGATCCCGTCGAGGTACTCCAGGATCGCCTGCGCGTACTTGCGGCTCGTGCCGAGGTCGTCTCGAAGGCCGGCGACCGTCGCGCCGCCCTGACGCTCGCAGATCGCGATCACGCGCGCCTCGAGCTCTGAGAGCGGCTCGGGATGGAAGTGGAGGTTGCGCCCGACGCGGATCGCCTGGCCCGCGCGCTCGAGGCGGCGCAGGCGGTCCGCTGCGGCCCGGTCGGTCAAGCCCGCCACGGCCGCGAGGTCGGCGTCGGTTCGCGGCGAGGCGCCGTCCGACCGCAGGACCGCGGCGATCTTCAAGGCGGCGTCGTCGAGCGGTGGCGCGGCGCCGTCAGGCGACCCCCGAGCGGCTTGGCGCGGCGCTGGGGCGTTGCCGGGTGCCCGCGGCGCGTCGTCACGCGGAGCGACGGTGGCGGCCCGTGACGTCCTCGCTTTACTCCCCGCCGGCTCTACCGCCTCGCCCCGCTCGAGGGCACGCAGCCGATCGACCACAGCCGGCCGCGCGCCGTGCTTGCGCGGCGCCGGGTCGATCACCTCGCCACCGCCGATCGTGTCGGGCGGGGCCAGCTGCCGCAGGATCAAGCGATCCCCCCGGGTCGCGACGAGGGGCGACTCCAGCCGCAGCTGCGCGTAGGCGCGCCCTCCCGCCCCGATCTCATCCCCCTGGAGCGGCGCGACGCGGGCGGGCGCCTCGCGCGTGCCGTGATGGACTTGCAGCCGCATCCCGCGGCGCAGCGCTCGCGCACCATGCTCGAGCGACACCGCGACGTCGAGCAGGTACGACGGGGCGATCGTCGCGTCCCGTCGCACGACGACGTCGCCGCGTGCGAGGTCGCGCCACCCGACTCCCGTGAGGTTGAGCGCGACCCGCTGACCGGCCTCGGCGCGCTCGACCGGCTTGTCGTGGACCTGGACCGACCTGACGCGCGCGTCGAGGCCACGAGGAAGGACCCGGACCTGTTCGCCGACCGCGAACGAGCCCGCCCAGAGCGTGCCGGTCACGACCGTGCCGATCCCGCGCAGCGTGAACGACCGGTCGACGTGCAGGCGTGCCTCGCCGCCCTCTCCGGCGCGGCCGGGCAGACCGGCCGCCTGGCGGTCGAGCGCGTCCAGCAGCTCGCGCGTGCCGGTCCCTCGGAGGGCCGAGACGGGCACGACCTGCGAACCCGGCACGAGCTCCGAGACCTCCTCGGCGGCGAGCGCGGGATCGGCCGCGTCGGATTTGGTGATCGCCACGACCCCGTGGCTGACGCCGAGCTGCCGAAGGACCGCGAGGTGCTCACGCGTCTGCGGCATCACCCCGTCGTCGGCCGCCACGCACAGGAGGAACAGGTCGATGCCGGACGCGCCGGCGACCATCGTCCGGACGAACCGCTCGTGCCCTGGAACGTCGACCACCGACAGCCGGCGGCCGGAGGGCAGCACGAGCGGCGCGTATCCGAGCTCGATCGATATCCCGCGCGATCGCTCCTCGGGCAGGCGGTCCGTGTCCTTCCCGGTGAGGGCGCCGATGAGGGCGGTCTTCCCGTGATCGATGTGCCCGGCCGTGCCGAGCGTCAGCGGCGAGGCCATCGGGCTTCGGCTAGATGGTTGATTCCGAATTCGTGTGCCCCTGGGGCGGCGAAAATCGAGCTGGCGAAGGACGCAGGGCGAAGTTCAT
>JAFAQQ010000162.1 GCA_019246335.1 Actinomycetota bacterium
CCCGACCTCGATCGGATCGACGCGCAGCCAGCCACCGCGCGAGCGGGCAGGCGCGCAGACGACGTCGTCGGCGAGGAAGCTCGTCTCCCCGATCGCGACCAGCGGGCTCAACCCAACCGCCGTCGAGACCTCCGTGCGCCGGCCCACCGCCAGCCCGAGGAGCCGCAGCCACGGCCGCGTGTACACGCTCGAGTACAGCGGGAAGAGCACGCCGCGGGCAGCGGTCAGAAGCGTCTCGGTGAACCACAGCGCCCACGGCACGGCGCCCTCGTCCGAGTGCAATCCCGGCTGGACGAGGCGGGAGGCGGCGCGAAACAGCAGCACGGTGAGCAGGCCGTAGACGGCAAAGAAGCTCACGGCGATGAGGGGCGATCCCAGGACCAGGACGCGGAGCACAGCCCCGGGCGATCGCTGGATCGAGAGGAGCCCGACCAGGGCGAGGCCCGGGAGCGCGGCCGCGACCGGGACGACGACGTTGGTGGCGAGCCCCAGGGCGTACATCGCCTTCCACCGCGCCGGGGTGCGCAATTCCGGCCGATCGGCCGGCCAGCCCTCGCCCGCCAGGCCCATGCGCCTCGCGGGACAGCCGCCCCATCGCTCCCCGGCGGGAACCCGTCCGTCGATGACGGTCCCGGGATCGATCTCCGCCCGATCGCCGATGTCGGCGCCGGGCATCAGCAGGGCCCGGGTTCCGACGCTCGCACCGGCTCCAATTCGTACGAGGCCGACGACGAGCTCGTCGCCCTCGATCCACCAGCCCTTCATGTCCACCTCGGCCTCGATCGACGCGCCCTGGCCGATCTCCACCAACCCGCCCGGCGAGGGCAGCGACGCGAGGCTCGCCCCGCGCCCGACCGTCGCGCCCGTGAGGCGGGCGTAGCGGCGCGCCCACGGGGTGCCGGCGAGGTTCTCGAGGTGGCAGAGGGCGGCGAGGCGCTCCAGGAACCACATCCGGTACGCGAGCCAGCTGTGACGCGGATAGCGTCCGGGCTTGAGCCGGCCGAGCAGGACCCGGCGTGCGGCGAGCACGATCGCGGCCCTGCCGGGCGCGCTTGCCAGTGCGAGCCAGCCGAGGACCAGCCATCCCCAGCCGAGGCGCGGGCCGAGCTGGGGGCCCTGAACGTCGTTGTAGGCGAGTATCCCGAGGAGCCACTGCGCGCCGACGAACGTGGTGAGCGCGACGATGCCGGCGCTCTGAGCGGCTCCCCAGGCGCGGCGCGGACGCACCGCTGCGACCGGGCCGCGCCGGGTGCTGTCGGCGAGCCGGTCGAGGTGCTCCGCGAGGTCGCCGAGGCGGCGATGGCGATAGACGTCGGCGACCGCGACCGTCGGGAACCGGCGCCGCAGGGCCGACACGAGCTTCGCCGCGGCGAGCGAGGTCCCGCCGAGGTCGAAGAAGTCGCTGCGGGTGTCGAAGCTCAGCGGGCCTAGCTGCTCGGCCCAGCGCTCCGCCACCCAGGCGGAGGTCCCGGTGAGCTTCTGCGCGGCGCCGCCGACCGAGGGCGGCGGCCAGGGGAGGGCCTCGCGGTCCACCTTGCCCGACCCCCTCGTGGGAAGCGAGTCCACGGGGATCACGAGCGGCCGGACGCCACTCGGCAGCCATTCCTCGACGTACGCCCGCACCTCGTCGGGATCCACGTCGCCGACGACGTAGCCGACAAGCAGGGGGTGCCCCGCGGCGCTCCCGCGCACGGCGGTGGCTGCGCCCTCCACGCCGGGAGCCGCCCGGAGCCGCGCATCGACCTCGCCGAGCTCGAGCCTGCGCCCCGCGATCTTCACCTGGTCGTCGGCGCGGCCGACGAACTCGAGCCCCGCTGGCGTCTCGCGAACGACGTCCCCCGTCATGTACGAGCGCGGCCAGCGCCGGGACGGCAGGGGGCCGAACCGGCTCGCGTCGAGCTCGGGATCGAGGTAGCGGCCCAGGCCGACGCCGGAGATCACGAGCTCTCCCGTATCACCCGGCGGGACGGGAGTCCCCCCGGCGTCGACGACCGCGACCTCCCAACCGTCCAGTGGGCGCCCGATCGTGATCGGCTCGCCCGGCCGGATCCTTCCCGCGGTTGCCACCACGGTTGCCTCCGTCGGTCCGTAGGTGTTCCACACCTCGCGCCCGGAGGCCAGTCTCCACCCGAGCTGCGCCGGGCACGCCTCCCCGCCGAGCACGATCAGGCGAACGTCCGACAGGGCGTCGTCGCTCCACATCGCCGCGAGCGTCGGCACGGTCGAGATCACGGTGATCCCGCGCTCCCGGAGCCAGGGACCGAGGTCGCCGCCCGAGCGCACGAGCGAGCGCGGGGCGGGCACGAGGGCGGCTCCATGGCGCCACGCCAGCCACATCTCCTCGCAGCTTGCGTCAAACGCCACCGACAGGCCGGCCAGGACGCGATCGCTCCGGTCGACCGCGACGAGGCGCGCCTCGGAGTCGACGAAGGCAGCCGCGGCTCGATGCGTTACGGCGACCCCCTTCGGCTCGCCAGTCGAGCCCGAGGTGAAGATGATCCAGGCGTCGTCGTCGATGCCCGCGGCGCGGTTTGCGCCCCGCGCGGGGCGAAGCTCGTCGATGGCCAGCCCGGGCGTGACTACGGCACAGACGCCCGCGTGCCGCCAGATCGCGGCCGCGCGCTGCGGCGGGTCCTCGGCGTCGACCGGGACGTACGCGGCGCCGGCGTGCAGCACCCCGAGGATGGCCACGTAGAGCTCGGCTGTCCCGCTTGGGATGTGGACGCCCACGCGATCGCCCGGGCCCACGCCGAGTGAGTTGAGGCGTGCTGCCAGCTCGCGAGCCGCATCGGCAAGCTGGCCGTAGGTCAGGGTCGCGTCAGGGGCGTCGAGCGCGACCGAGTCGCGCACACGGGTAACGGTCGACGCGAGGACGTCCAGGAGCGTGCGCGGGTGAGGCGCCGCCGGCAACCGAGAGCCGCGCTCGCGCGCGCCGGGCGGCGTCGAGGAGGGGGGAGCGGACGGGACCGTTTGTGGAGGCATGTCTGGACGCCGCCGCGCCGTGCGGCGCGGCCGCTGCGATCAACATCGGCGATGGCACTTCGACTTGTTAGCCGCCGGCCCTGCCCCGGGCCGCGCCTGCCGATCGGACGGAACGGCGAGTCAACACTCGTGGCGCCGACCGGTTGCGTGTCTTGAGAAACCCTTTATCCAAGCGGGAGGGGGGTTGCACCTCGGGAGCCGCACCATCCTGTCCAGCCCCCGCACGGCGGGGGTTATCCAGGACGGTGCCTCATCCAGCACGGTGCGAGAGGCGGACGGCCCCAGACCTCAGCCCAGCTCCTTCACCTCGGCCACGACCTGGCTCACGGATTCCTTGGCGTCGCCGAACAGCAGCGCCGTGTTCTCGTTGTAGAAGAGCGGGTTGTCGATGCCGGCAAAGCCCGTGTTCATGCTTCGCTTGAGGACGATCACCTGACCTGAGCGGTCCACGTCCAGGATCGGCATGCCGTAGATCGGCGAACCCTCGTTCTCGCGGGCGTCCGGATTGGTCACGTCGTTCGCGCCGATCACGAGCGACACGTCGGTCTGCGGGAACTCCGGGTTGATCTCGTCCATCTCCTTGAGCTTTTCGTAGGGGACGTCCGCCTCGGCGAGCAGCACGTTCATGTGACCCGGCATGCGGCCGGCGACCGGGTGGATCGCGAAATCGACGTTCACGCCGCGGGTCTCGAGCTCGTCCATGAGCTCGCGCACCGCGTGCTGGGCCTGCGCCACGGCCATGCCGTAGCCCGGCACGACGACCACGCGGTCGGCATACGAGAGCTGGATGGCCACGTCGTCAGCCGAGGTCGCGCGCACCTGGCGGTCCTCGTCGCCCGCCGCCGCGGCCGGCGTCGTCCCACCGCCGCCGAATCCGCCCGCCACGATCGCGGGAACCGAGCGGTTCATCGCCACCGCCATCATGTTCGTGAGGATCGAGCCGGACGCGCCGACGAGCGTGCCGGCCACGATCAGCGCCGTGTTGTCGAGCGCGATCCCGGTCATCGCGGCCGAGATGCCGGTGAACGCGTTCAGCAGCGAGATCACCACGGGCATGTCCGCCCCGCCGATCGGCAGCACGACCATGTTCCCGAGCACGGCGGCGGCGGCCAGGATCCCCAGGATGAAGAGCGCCTGGGAATGCGTCCCGCTCGCCAGGATCACCGCGCTCACGACCGCGACGAGCAGCAGCAGCCCATTGATGAAGCGCTGTGCCGGCAGCTGGATCGGTCGTCCCGGAAGGAGCTCCTGGAGCTTCGCGAACGCGATGTTCGACCCCCAGAACGAGATCGAGCCGATGATCGCCGCGAACAGCGACGGGATCTCGGCCTTCAGGTCCCAGTGCGCGCCGCCCGCGCCGGGGAAGCGGCGCCTGTACTCCACCCAGGCGATCAGGGCGACGGCGCCGCCGCCCACGCCGTTGAACAGCGCGACCATTTGCGGCATGGCGGTCATCCGGACGCTGCGCGCGGCCGGGATGCCCACGGCTGTGCCGACGCCGATGCCGACCGCCATCAGCGCGACGTCCCCTCCCGTCCGGATGACGTGCGTGATCAGCAGCGTGGCGATGAGCGCGATCAGCATCCCCACCGCGGCGAGCCGGTTGCCGGCTGGCGCCGTCCGCGGCCCCGCGAGTCCCCGCAGCCCGACGATGAACAGGGCGAAGGCGACGATGTAGAGCGCCTCGATGAAGTGGTGGTCCTGGAAGAAGGACGTCGCGAGGATCACTCCGCGCGATCCTCCTCCGGCCTGCGTCGCCCACCCCGGCCCTTGAACATCTCGAGCATCCGGTCGGTGACGAGGAAGCCGCCCACGATGTTGATCGTGCCGAACGCGATGGCGATCACCAGGAGCACCTTGTTCAGCGCGCCGGCCGCCGAGGACAGCACGAGCAGCCCGCCGAGCAGGACGATCCCGTGGATCGCGTTGGTCCCCGACATCAGGGGGGTGTGCAGCGTGTTCGGCACCTTCGAGATCACCTCGAAGCCCACGAAGGCGGCGAGCACGAGGATCGCAATGTCGGTGAGGATGTCCATGTGCCTCCGGTGGTGGTCCTTGGCTATCCGGTCGGAGCGCCCGCGGCCTGCTTCGCGCCCTCGTGGACGATCTCCCCATCGCGCGTGATGCAGGCGCCGGCGATGATCTCGTCGTCCCAGTTGAGCTCGAGTCGCCCCTCCTTGCTCACCATGAGCTCGAGCAGCGACTGGACGTTGCGTGCGTAGAGCTGCGATGCGTGGTCGGGCATCTCGGCCGCCAGGTCGAGCGCACCGACGATCGTCACGTCGTGGCGGACGACGGTCTGCCCCGGCTCGGTCAGCTCGCAGTTCCCGCCCGCCGAAGCGGCGAGGTCGACGACGACCGAGCCCGGCTTCATCTTCTCCACGGCCGATTCCGTCACGAGGATCGGGGCCTGGCGGCCTGGCACGAGCGCCGTGGTGATCACTGCGTCGAACCGGCCGATCGCCTCGGCCATGGCCTCGCGCTGACGGCGCTGCTGCTCCTCCCCGAGCTCCTTCGCGTAACCGCCCTCGCCCTCGGCGTCCGCCTCGATCTTGAGCTCAAGGAAGCGCGCTCCCAGAGACTCCACCTGCTCGCGAACGGCGGCGCGCACGTCATAACCCGTCACGACCGCGCCGAGGCGCCTGGCGGTGGCGATCGCCTGCAGGCCCGCCACCCCGGCCCCCAGGACGAGGACGGTCGCGGGCTTGACCGTCCCGGCGGCGGTGGTGAGCATCGGGAAGAAACGGTCGAGCTGCTCCGCCGCGAGCAGCACGGCACGGTAGCCGGCGACCGTGCTTTGGGAGGACAGCGCATCCATCGATTGCGCGCGCGTGATGCGCGGGATCGCCTCCATGGCGAAGGCGGTTACGCCGGCGGATGCCAGGCGGCGCGCTGTGTCAGGGTCGGTGAGCGGGTTGAGGAAGCCGACGAGGACCGCGCCGCGCTCGAGCCGCTCGACGTCCGTCGCGGACGGCGCGCGGACGACTGCGACCGCATCGGCCCCCCAGGCGTCTGGCGGCGAGCCGATCGCGGCGCCCGCCTCCTGGAAGGCGCCGTCCGGGATGTGTGAACCCTCTCCGGCGCCCGCTTCGACGAGGACCTCGATCTGGCGCTGCCCGAGGCGCCGGACGACGTCGGGGACGAGCGCAACCCGCCTTTCCCCCGCCGCGGCCTGATTTGGCACCCCGACCTTCATCTCGGCGCGAGTCCCCTCATGCGGGGTCGCAGCTTATCCCCGCTAACTAGGATGGCGCTGTGGGGGCAGAGGGCAGCACCCATCCCGCCGAGCAGGTCGAGGACCGCTCGCTCGCCCGGGCCATCGCGGAAAAGCCGGCGGCGCTCTTCCTGGTGCTGCTGATGGCGCTCGGCAGCGTCTTTCTCTGGCTGTGCATCCCGGTCGGCTGGATATGGATCGCCTCGCACGTCGTGAAGACCACGCAGCCGACGCTCGGGCCGTATCTCTTGATCCTCGTCGGCGTCCCGCTCTCGATGTTCATCGTCGGGAAGCTGCTCTACCGGCTGAATCACGTGTACGAGCGGCTCACCGGGCACACCTCCGAGATGAAGATGCAGCTGCCCTGGCACCGGAGCCTCCGCGGTGAGCGGAGCACCAGGCGCCGGACGACCGTGCTCGAGCTGGTGATGATCTGGTCGGTGTCGGTGGCGCTCGTCTGCTTCGGCATCTGGTTCTTCCTGTTCGCGCACGCGCGGCTGCCGGGGTAGCCGCAAGAGCGCGAGCGCTCAGGCTCGAGCCGTGCGGGCCGCGTCGCGCTCCAGGTCCAGCTCGGTCCTGACGCCCAGCGCGTGCAGGGCCTCGTTCGCGTCCTCGAGGCTGGCGCAGTCGATGACCGCGGCCGCCAGGCGGGCGGCCGACCGCAGCGCCACGCCGACGTCGAAGTAGACGGTCAGCGCCCCGACGGGCGAGAGCTCCACGGTTCGGCGCCCCCGGCGGATGGTCGCCGTCCCGCGCTCCCCGTCGAAGGCCCGGATGGCCTGGGCGCTCGCCTCGGTGGGAATCGCGGCCGCGGCCTCGCGCAGCCGGTCCGCGACCGCTGGTGAGATCGCGCGCGCGCCGGCCAGGCCGCCCGCCGCCGCGATCTCCGAGATCCGGGCCTCGAGCTCGGCCAGCGTGAGCTCGCCATCGCAGCCCGGGCCGAAAACCGCGCCGAGGACAGCGTGGCCCTCCGCCGCCAGCCGGGCCGCGGCCGCGAGCATGACCGCATCGCAGAGCGGGCTCGCGAGCCCGGGCTCATCGCCGTGCGCGAGCGCATCGCCGCCCACGTCGACGAAGACGAGGAGGTCCGCGCCGAGCGCCTCTGCGGCCGCCGCGAGCCCATCAGCCGCGCCGGGTGCGCCCACGTTCGGATCCGCGAGCACCACCTCCTCTCCGAGCAGCTCCGCCATCCGCGACTCGGCGAACCGCACGCCGCTCGCGCGCACGTGCGTATCCGAACGTGCCGCGAGCACGCCGGTCCCGAGCTCGCGGGCAGCCTCGATCTCCCCGGTCCGGCGCGGCCCCGGCTCCGGGTCGATCGGCCGCCGCTCCCAGCTCACCCCGCCGAGGACCGGTCGCGCCCCCGCGTGGATCCGGCACGCCTCCGCGGTGGCCAGCGCGCCCACCACGTCGCCGCCGCCCCCGATCCCGATCACGAGTGGCCGCGCGGTGCGCGCGAGGAGCGCGTCGGCGTCGATGCGCGCGCGGCCGTCAGGCGGCAAGGGCACGCTCGATCGACTCCTCGTACGGCGGCTCGAGCACGCCGGCCTCCGTCACGATCGCGGCGACGAGCTCGTTGGGCGTCACGTCGAACGCGAAGTTGACCGCGCCGGCATCCGGGGGCGCGATCGCGACCTCGCCGAGCGTCGTCACCTCCGTCGCGTCGCGTTCCTCGATCTGGACCTCGTCGCCGGTCGGGGTGTCGAGGTCGATCGTCGAGCGGGGCGCCGCGACGTAGAACGGGATCCTGTGCCGCGCGGCGAGTACGGCCACCCCGTACGTCCCGACCTTGTTTGCGACGTCGCCGTTGCGCGCGATGCGATCGGCGCCGACGACCACGCGGTCGACCAGGCCGCGTGCCATGACGATGCCGGCGCTGGCATCGGTCAGAAGGCGGAAGGGAATCCCCGCGCGCGCGAGCTCCCAGGCGGTGAGGCGAGCGCCCTGAAGGAGCGGGCGCGTCTCGTCGACCCACACCTGCGCCAGGCGACCGGCGCTCCAGGCCTCGGCCAGGATCCCCCCGGCGGTTCCGAGCGCGCCGGTTGCGAGCGCTCCGGTGTTGCAGTGGGTGAGCACGCGGTCGCCGGGCTCCAAGAGCTGCGCGCCAAGCTTCGCCATGCGCTCGTCGGCCGCGCGCTGGTCGGCGGCGAGCTTCTCGGCCAGGTCGACCAGCGGCTCGGCGAGGTCGCGCGCGGGTTTGTCCGGCTCGCGGCCCGCGACCTCGCGCGCCCGCTCGAGCGCCCAGCCCAGGTTCGCGGCGGTCGGACGGCTGGCTGCCAGGAGGCGCGCAACCGCGTCGAAGCGCGCCGCGGCAGGCTCGCCCTCGGTCGCCGCCCGCATCCCGAGCGCCGCGCCGTAGGCGCCCGCGATCCCGATCAGCGGGGCTCCCCGAACGGCGAGCCGGCGGATCGCGTCCGCGACGTCTTCCGCGGACTCACAGCGGATCCAGACCTCCTCGGCGGGCAGCCGCGTCTGGTCCAGCAGCTCGAGGGCGTCGCCGGCCCAGCGGAGCGGGGCGTCCATCGCACGGGCAAGGTATTGATTGACGGGCCGGCTCAGATCCGCCGGAAGCTGCCCGAGGAGCCCGGGTCGCGCATGGCGAGGCGATCCAGCTCGGACACGAGCTCGACGCGAAGCGAGTCCAGCTCGGCGTCGTCGGCGGGTCGATCGATCTGCTGGTCCCGCCCCGCGGGGCGCGCGTGCGACTCGTGCCCGGGCGATTGCCCGCGGCGCGAGAGCTCACGCGAGGCGGCTTCCGCCAGCCGCCGTCCGACGGTCCGCGCCGTGTGCTGGGCGAGATGCCTCATCCGGGTGGCCGACACGCCGGTGATGATCGCCGCGAAGGAGGACGGCAAAGCGCCCTGCGATTACGTTTCCGGGCCGTGCACGCGATGGTCCTCGATGCCGCCCGGGATCCGCTTCGGCCGGCGGAGCTCGCGGACCCCGAGCCGGGGACCGGAGAGCTGCTGGTGCGGGTCGACGCGTGCGGGGTTTGCCGGACCGACCTGCACATCGTCGACGGCGAGCTCGACCGCCCGAAGCTCCCGCTGGTGCCCGGCCACCAGATCGTGGGCCGGGTGATCGCCGCGGGTCGGGACGCCGGCCGGTTCGGCGTAGGCGACCGCGTGGGGATCCCGTGGCTCGGCTGGACCGACGGGGAGTGCCGCTGGTGCCTGGCCGGCCGGGAGAACCTGTGCGAGCGGGCGCGGTTCACGGGCTACGACATCGATGGCGGCTACGCGCAGCTGACAGCCGTGGACGAGCGCTACGCGTTCCCGATCCCGTCCGGCTATCCGGATCTGCAGGCCGCGCCGCTCCTCTGCGCCGGCCTGATCGGCTTCCGGGCCCTGCGACTCGCGGGCGACGGAGAGCGCCTCGGCCTGTACGGGTTCGGAGCGGCCGCGCACATCATCTGTCAGGTGGCCGTGCACGAAGGACGCCGCGTTTTCGCGTTCGTGCGGTCGGGCGACGAGGAGGCTCGCCGGTTCGCGCTCGATCTGGGAGCGGAGTGGGCGGGGGACTCCCTCGAGCCGGCGCCCGAGGAGCTCGACGCAGCCCTCATCTTCGCGCCGGCGGGCGAGCTCGTCCCCGGGGCGCTGCGCGCGTCGGCACGTGGCGCGACGATCGTGTGCGCGGGCATTCACATGAGCGACATCCCGAGCTTCCCCTACGAGATCCTCTGGGAGGAGCGCGTGCTGCGGTCGGTGGCCAACTTGACGCGCGCTGACGCCGAGGAGTTCCTGGCGCTCGCGCCGCGGGTGCCGGTGCGGACCGAAGTCGAGGTGCACGAGCTCGACCGCGCGAACGACGCCCTCGAGCGGCTGCGGCGCGGCGAGGTGCGCGGTGCGGCCGTGCTCGTGCCGCCCGGGGCCGCAGTCGCGACGTCTCGCGAGTCGGTCCGGGCCGTCTAGGGCCGGGTTGGGCGGGTCGTCCACGCATTCGTTGGTTGATCCACCGTGCTCTGGCACGGTCGATTCACCAACGAGCCGTCCGCCCGACTGCGGGCGGCCGACCCCGTGCGGCGCTACTCCTCCCCGTCCGGCGGCGCCGCCAGGCGCTTGCCCACGGCCAGCTGCAGGCCGCGTGGGGCGAAGCGGTTCGGTCCGAAAGCCATCTTCACGAACGCTCCGCCCGGGATCGTCGCGCGGCGCCCGCGCTCGACCGCTCGTAGCGCGTCCGCGGCCACGCGCTCGGCCGGCTTGATCGTCATGCCGGGCATCCGCTCGGCGAAGTACTCCGCGCCCGACGCCTCCTGGAACCCGGTTCGGACCGGCCCCGGCATCACCGACGTCACGGTCACGCCGGTCCCGCGAAGCTCGGTGTGCAGCGCCTCGCTGAGGAAGTCGACATAGGCCTTGGCCGCCGAGTAGCCGGCGTTGTACGGGAGCGGCTGGATCCCGGCCGTCGAGGACAGGTTGATGACGGCGCCGCGTCCCCGCTCGACCATCCCGGGCAGGTAGCGCGCGGTGAGGTCGACGACGGCCTCGACCAGGAGCCGCAGCTGATGGACCTCCTTCTCCCGCCCGCTGTCGAGGAACGACGAGTAGATCCCGTAGCCGGCGCAGTTGACGAGGACCTCGACCTCTCGCCCGCGTCGCTCCACCTCGGCTGCGAGCTCGTCGCGGCTGGCCCCGTCCGCGAGGTCGGCCGAGATCGCGTCCACGCGGACCTTGTGCTTCTTCGACAGCTCGGCCGCGAGGCGGTCGAGCCGCTCCATCCCGCGCGCGACGAGGGTGAGGCCGTGGCCGCGGTCTGCGAGGCCGCGCGCGAGCTGCTCGCCGATCCCGGACGACGCGCCGGTTACGAGGGCGGTCGACTCGTCGGAGGGCTCAGGCAGCGCCACGGGCCGTGAGCATACGCCTGCGGGCCCGGAGGACGCGCTGCGAGGCGGGCGCTCAGGCCGCGCTGCGCAGCGGCGCTTGTGCGGCCGCTCGTCCCCGGGCGGCCGGGCGCTCGCCGCGGAACGAGCGGAGGGCGGCGGCCGTGGCCCGGTAGACGTGCGCGTTCAGTCCCATGCCGCAATGGCTCGACTCGACCTCGAGGTGCCGTGCGCCTTCGTCGAGGCAAGCTCGCCAGTCCACGATGCCGTCGCTGCGGGAGTACACGGAGAGGTAGCCGACGTTGCGCGGCACCCGCCTTGCGAGATCTGCCCAGAACGGCTCGCAGCACCCGCCCGTGCGGCACGAGTTGCGGAACAGGCCGCGCACCCGCAGCGTCCCGAGCGTCCCCACCGCGTACACGGGAGCGCGAACGAGGGGGTGGACGGCGAGCGGGTCGAGCTGCGGGGACCCGAGCGTGACGATGCCCGAGACGAGGTCGGGCCGCCGAACCGCGAGAACCTTCGCGAAGTTGCCTCCCCGGCTCTGCCCGATCACGGCGACCTTCTGGCCGCGAGTCTCCGCCATCACCTGAAGCCGTTCCTCGAGGCGGTCGACCGCGGAGGTCGAGCAGTCCACGTTCGCGCGGATGCCGGCCCTGCGCGTGTAGTGGCCCGTGCGGCGCAGCCAGCGCGTCATGAGCGCCAGCGAATCGTCTCCCGCGAGGAACCCGGGGATCAGGAGCACCGGCTGGCCGGCCGCGTCGCGCACGCCCTCGCCGCGGAAGACGGGGTCGCGTAAGAGCGCGGCGAGCTCGAGGCCGAGCCTGCCCTCCCGCCAGATCGGCGGCAGCGAAAAAGATGACAGCGGCGTCATCGGGGCCTCACAACCCTACCCCCTGACCCGGCGTAAAGACGGCGGGATCACCCAGATCGGGGAGGGGAATACGATCCTTCCGCGATGCAGGCGGTCACGATCAGGGACGGCGATCTGGTCGTCGACCGGCATCCCGATCCGGTTCCCGGCGCCGGCGAGCTCCTCGTACGCATTCGCGGGGCGGGCCTGAACGGCGCCGACATGCTTCAGCGCCGCGGCCGCTATCCGGCCCCGCCCGGCGCGCCGCAGGACATCCCGGGCCTCGAGCTGGCGGGCGAGGTGGCGGCGGTCGGTGCGGGCGTGTCCCGGTTCACCGAGGGCGACCGCGTGATGGCGATCGTCGGCGGGGGTGGCCAGGCGGAGCTTGCGGTGGTGCACGAGCGGGTCGCGATGCCCGTGCCCGAGGCGCTCGGGTGGGAGCAGGCGGGTGGGTTCCCCGAGGTCTTCGTCACCGCGCACGACGCCCTCTTCACCCAGGCCGGGCTGCGCCCGGGCGACCGTCTTCTGGTCCACGGGGCGGCGGGTGGCGTGGGCACGGCGGCGGTCCAGCTCGGGCGCGCCGCTGGGGCCGGCGTCACGGCCACGGTCCGCAGGGAGGAGCTTCGCCCCGCCGTCGCGGAGCTGGGCGCCGAGCCGGTCGAGCCGGAGGGCTTCGAGCGGCATGGGCCCTTCGACGTCGAGCTGGAGCTGGTGGGAGCGCCCAACCTCGCGGCGAACGTCGGCGCCCTCGCGACGGGGGGGCGGATCGTGGTAATCGGGATCGGCGCCGGGGCGAAGGCGGAGCTCAGCCTCGCGGCGTTGATGGGCGTGCGCGGATCGGTGAGGGGCTCCACGCTGCGGGCCCGTCCCCTCGAGGAGAAGGCGATGGCGTCGCGGCTCGTCGAGCGGCACGTGCTCCCGCTGCTGGAGCGGGGGGAGCTCACCGTGCCGGTGGCCGAGACCTTTCCACTTGACCGCGCCGCTGACGCGTACGACCGCTTTGCGAGCGGCGGCAAGCTCGGCAAGATCGTCCTGCTGCCTTGACGGTCCCTCGCCGCGGTTTCCGGCGACGCGTCCCGATGCGCTGACACTCCTGCGCCCCTCGGTTTCGACCCGGGTCGATCCGGTACAACACGCGCGTGGGGAGTCTCACGGCGGACTCGTCCGCTCTAGCCGGGCGGCGCGAGGAACGCAAGGCGCAGAACCGCTCGAAGCTGCTGACGGCGGCGCGGCGGGTGTTTGCCGAGAAGGGCCTCGGGGAGGCGACCGCTCGCGACATCGTGCGCGAGACCGACCTCGCCACGGGCACCTTCTACAACTACTTCGACGACAAGGAGGACGCCTTCCGGGCGCTCCTCCGAGAGCTCGCGGAGAAGGCGATCACCGCGGCGCGCGAGCAGCGGCATCGTCCGGGCAGCACGCTCGAGGAGCGCGTGGGCGGCGCGTACCGCTCCTTCTTCGCGATCGCCGTCGAGGACCGCGAGCTCTTCCAGGTGTTCAGGCGCAACGCCAGCGCCATCGCGATGATGCCGGACGAGGACCTCTTCGAGGCCGGCATCCAAGACCTGTCCGAGGATCTAGTCGATTGGGCTCTCCAGGGCGAGCTGCCGCAGGGCGCGATCGACCTCGACTACCTCGCGGCGTCGATGGCCGGCGTCGGGTTCCAGGTAGCGACCCGGCTGATCGAGCGCGATCCGCCCGACGTCGACACCGCGGCGCGGTTCTGCACGCGGCTGTTCATGGGCGGGATCGACGAGCTGGCGGTGGGGGAGGCCAGCACCCCGGCCGCGGCTGTCATCCCCTGAGCGCCGGCAGGATCCGGTCCTTGTAGACCTGGATCGCGCGGTGCGGATCCACGCCCGAGTTGTTCATCAGGACGACGGTCGTCGCGCCGAGCTGCTCCACCTCGCGGATCCGCTCGACGTGGGTGTCGGGATCCGACGAGATGATGAACGACTCCTTCAGGTCATCGTCGGAGATCTGCTCCTCGCCGTGCTCGTACATGGCCTTCGGCTCGTGCCAGTCGTCGGTGTAGAACTCGTCCGGCTGCGCTCCCTTCCACACCCGGGCACCCTCGAGGGCCGCATCGTCGTCCTGGGCCCATGAGAAGCCGACCTGCAACAGGATCTCGCCGGGCTCCTTGCCCGCGCCCTCCGCCGCCGAGGTGTACGCCTCGATGACCTCCGGCGCCTGTTCCGGATCCGCGAGCGTCCAGACCCCGTCGCCGAAGCGCCCGGCGACCGCCGCGGCGCGCGGCCCGAACGCGGAGACGTAGATCGGCGGGCGCCGCTCGGGCAGCGTGTGGAGGTAGGCCTGCTTCGTCGAGAAGTGCTTGCCGGCGTGGTCGACGCGCTCGCCGTCATAGAGCCGGTGGATGAGCTCGAGCGCCTCCTCCATCCGGTCTATCTGCTCTCCGACCGGCGGCCAGTCGGCGCCGAGCGGCGACTCGTTGAGAGACTCCCCTGACCCGAACCCGAGGTAGGGCCGGCCGGGGAAGAGCGTCTCGAGCGTCGCCCAGGCCTGGGCGATCAGGACTGGGTGATAGCGCGGGCCGGGCGGCGTCACCCCGGACCCGATCGGTACCCGCTCCGTCGCCTGACCGGCGGCGCCGAGCCAGACCCACGCGTGGCCGGAGTCGCCGGGCTCCCACCAGGGCTGCAGGTGGTCCGAGCAGCCGATGCCGTCGAATCCGGCGCGCTCGGCCTCGACGGCCTGCCTCAGGAGGTCGTCTGGGGGGAACTGCTCATGGGCGCAGAAGTGGAAGTAGCGGGGCACGGGACTCCGCTACCCGAGCGGCTCAGGCGCTAACCCTCCGTGCCCGGGCGCGCAGCCCAAGCGGTTCGGGCGGCCAGTCGCCCGCCAACGCCCTTAGTTGAGGCGCTCGACGATCATCGCCATGCCCTGGCCGCCGGCGACGCACATCGTCTCGAGGCCGATCTGCTTGTCGTCGGTCTCGAGGTCGTTGAGCAGCGTGGTCATGATGCGCGCGCCCGTCATCCCGAACGGGTGGCCGAGCGCGATGGCGCCGCCGTGCGGATTCAGCTTCTCGAGCGGGATCTCGGTCTTCTCCATGATCGGAATGACCTGGGCCGCGAACGCCTCGTTGAGCTCGACGACGTCGACGTCCCGCATGGTCATCCCGGCACGCTGAAGGACGTTGTGGATCGCGCCGATCGGCGCCACTCCCATGAGCTCGGGCTCGAGGCCGCTCGTGGCGGACGCGATCACTCGCGCGCGCGGCTTCAACCCGAGCTCGTTCGCCTTCGCCTCCGAGGTCAGGAGCACCGCAGCCGCGCCGTCGTTGAGGGGGCAGGAGTTGCCCGCCGTGACCCGACCGTTTTCGCGGAACGCCGGCTGAAGCTGCCCGAGCTTCTCGACCGTGGTGCCAGGACGCGGTCCGTCGTCCTTGTCGACCTTGCCGTGATCGGGGGTCTCGACCGGGATGATCTCGCGGTCGAAGAACCCGCCGTCGCGCGACTCCACGGCGAGGTCCTGGGAGCGCTTTGCGTACTCGTCCATCGCCTCGCGCGACACGTTGAAGCGGTCGGCCACGTTCTCCGCCGTCTCGCCCATCGCGATGTAGGCGTTGTGGGTCCCGTCGTTCCCCTGAAGCTTCGGGTTCTGCGTGTCCGGCAGGGTCGCCTCGCTGTTCGGGCCCGCGCGCGACACGGACTCGACGCCGGCCGCGATGTAGGTCTCCCCGTCGCCGGCCTTGATCGCGTCGGCGCAGATCCGGATCGCGTTGAGGCTCGACGCGCAGTAGCGCGCGATGGTCGAGCCGGTCACCGAGTCCGGAAGCTGCTCGGAGAGCAGCACGGCGATGCGCCCGATGTTGTAAGCCTGCTCGCCCTGGGTCATTCCGCACCCGCACACGACGTCCTCGACGGCTTCGGGATCGACGTCCGGGTTGCGCTCGAGGAGCTGGTCGATCACGTACGCGGTCAGGTCGTCGGGCCGCACCTGGGTGAGGGACCCCTTGAACGCCCGCCCGATTGGCGTGCGGATGGCATCGACGATCACGGCTTCAGGCATTTCGGCTATCCCCTCTCGCTCTGCGCGGCGTTTGGCGTAGTTAGGGGCGCCCTCCAGCGTGCGCCCCTGATGAGAGTCTAGATGGCTGGATTCGCGGTTTCAGGCAGGCGGCGCCGGAAGCGGGCCAGCCGTGGAGCCCGTCATCCGCCGGAGGTGTCCGCCCCTGTCGCTTAGCTGTTCGAGCGCGAGCAGCCGCTTCGCACAACTTCGATCGTCAGGAGGAGAGATGGCGCAGACAAAGGCACAGCGATCGGCGGCGGCCAAGAAGGCGGCCGCCACGCGGAAGGCACGATCCGCTTCAAGTAGCGCCGGCCAGGCGCGACGGGCGGCCGGCTCCGCCGTCAAGTCGGCCGCGACGGCCGCGAAGCAGGCCGGTTCGGCCGCGAAGTCCGCGGGCAGGGCCGCGGCCAAGGCCGGCAGCGCCGGGGCGAGCAGGGCGAGCGCGGCGACCGGCGGCGGCAAGGCCGCGGGCCCGGCCAAGCGGCGCGCCTCGACCGCTAAGAGGAGCACCACGCGGCGCGCAAGCAGCGCGCGGAAGTCGGCCACCACTCGCGCGAGCGGCGCGCGGAAGTCAGCCACGAGCCGTACGAGCGGCGCGCGGAAGTCGGCCACCACTCGCGCGAGCGGCGCGCGGAAGTCGACCACGAGCCGTACGAGCGGCGCGCGGCGGAGCGCGGGTACCAAGGGCCGCAGCGGTGGAGCGCGGCGCGCGGGATCGGCCCGCAAGACCGCCTCCGCGCGCACGGGGTCAACCCGCGGCGGACGCCGGTAGCCCGCGCGCGGCGCTACCTCGGCGGCATCCTCAGGGCGCCGTCGAGCCTGATCGTCTCACCGTTAAGCATCGGATTCTCGGCGATGTGACACGCGAGCGCCGCGTACTCCGGAGGCTTCCCGAGCCGTGACGGAAAAGGGATTTGGGCGCCGAGGGCGTCGCGTGCCTCCTGCGGCAGCGCCGCGAGGAGCGGCGTATCGAAGGTCCCGGGCGCGATCGTGCACACCCGGATCCCCTGCGGCGCGAGGTCGCGGGCCGCGGGCAGCGTGAGCCCCACGACACCTCCCTTCGAGGCGGCGTAGGCGATCTGACCGACCTGGCCGTCGTAGGCCGCGATCGACGCGGTCAGGACCACCACGCCGCGCTCGCCCTCGGTGCTCGGCTCGTTTTGCGCCATCGCCGCGGCACCGAACCGCAGGACGTTGAAGGTCCCGATCAGGTTGATGCGCAGCACGGTCTCGAAAGGCTGAAGCTGGTGCGGCCCCTCCCTGCCGACCGTCCGCTCCGCCCAGCCCACGCCGGCGCAGTTGACGGTGAACCTGAGCTCGCCGAGCCGCTCCACGGCGCCGGTCACGGCGGCCTCGACGTCGGCCTCGCTCGTGACGTCCGCCCGGAACGCGACGGCGTCGCCCCCGAGCTCGGAGGCCAGAGCCGCCGCCCTGTCCTCGTTCAGGTCCGCGATCGCCACTCGGGCTCCACGCGAGACAAGCTCGCGCACGGTCGCCTCGCCCAAGCCGGATGCGCCGCCGGCCACGAACGCGCCTGTGCCGGAGAGGTCCATCGGCGCGGCAGCCTAGTTGGAACCGGGCCCGAGCACCGGCAGCGCAGCGGACCGAACAAGCGGGGTCTCGAAGCGGGCCGTCGGGTCGTCGAAGGGACATTTTGGGTCGCTGTAGCGACCACAAATTGACCCTCAGCCTCGCTTGCGCCGATTCATCCGGTACGAGGATCCACGCCTGATGCTCGGTTTGACCGGGGTAGCCGCGCCGGGAGCGCCCGCGGCGAGCTCGCCGGGCGCTTATCGCCCGAGTAGCTCTCGCAGCCCGTCCAGGTAGGCCTCGGAGAAGGTCGGGAAGGGCTGGATCGTGTCGAGCATCACCTCGAGGGTGATGCCCGCCCGGACCGCGAGCGTCGCCTGGCCGAGCCACTCGCCGGCCTCCGGACCGAGGGCGTGGGCTCCGGTCAGCCGCTCGCCGTCCGAGACCAGGGTCAGGAACCCCGGCCGCTCGTCGTACGCGCGCGTGTACGTCGATGTCCGCGCCACGCCCGCGAGCTCGACCCGCGCCATCATCGACCCGTCGGCCTCGCCGACCGAGGCGGCCTGAGGATCGGTGAAGACGACACGGGGCACGGCGTCGTACGACGCGCGCGCCTCGCGCCCGAGGATGTTCGACGCGGCGACCCGCCCCTGGTATTTGCCGACGTAGGTGAGCGGCCAGATGCCCGTCACGTCACCGATGGCCCAGACCCCGTCGGCCGCCTGCATCCGGTCGTCGACCGGGACCTCTCCGCGGTCACCGGGCTCGACACCGACGGAGTCGAGGCCGAGCTCGGCGGTCCGCGGCCTGCGTCCCGTCGCCACGAGGAGCCGGTCCCCGCGCAGGGCAGAGCCGCCCGGGAGCTCGAGCACGTAGTCCTCGCCGTCGCGCCGCGCGGCCTCGGCGTGGTGGCCGAGCACCAGCTCGATCCCGTCCGACTCGAGCGCCTCGCCGAGGCCCTTTCCAAGCGCCTGCGGCTCGCGCGGCAGAACGTGGCCGCCGCCCTCGACCAGCGCCACCTCGGCTCCCATGCGGCGGACCGCCTGGGCCATCTCGACCCCCACCGGGCCCCCGCCGAGCACGAGCATCCGCCGGGGCACCTCGGTGAGGCCCGTGGCCTCCCGGTTTGTCCACACGCCGTCGAGCTCGCGCAGGCCGTCGATTGGAGGGACGACCGGGTCCGACCCCGTCGCGATCACCACATGGCGTGCGCGATGCTCCTCGCCGCCGACCTCGACTCGCCCGGGCCCGGTGAGGCGTCCCGACCCTCTGAGCACCTCGATGCCCTCGGACTCCGCCCACGAGGCCTGGCCGGCGTCGTCGTAGCCGGACACCTGGAAGTCGCGCCAGGCGAACGCGGCGTGGGCGTCCACCCCGCGCCGGTTGAGCGCCTCGCGCGCCCCGGGCGCCTCCCGAGCGTTCTCCACCACCTCGCCCGGCCGCAGCAGCGTCTTCGACGGGATGCACGCCCAGTACGAGCACTCGCCGCCGAGGAGCTCACGCTCGACGACGGCGACCGAAGCGCCGCCGCCGGCAAGCGCGCCGGCGCAATGCTCGCCGGTTGGCCCTGCGCCGAGGACGATCACGTCGTATCGCGAAGCCACGCCCCGCGAGTCTCGCCGAATGGGGGCTGCGTTACAAGAGCTCGTCCGCGAGCAGGTCCATGAGGAGACCGTCCGCCCAACCCCCGTCGAGGCCGCGCGTGTAGCGCCGCATCACGCCGACCGGTCTGAAGCCAACCGCCTCGTAGCAGCGGATCGCGGCCTCGTTGCCCACCTCGGGATCGATCGTGAATCGATGATGTCCGTGCGCCGCGATCAGGTGGTCGATCACCAAACGCAGCGCCTCCCGCCCGTAACCGCGGCCCTGGAATCGCGCGGCGAGCGCGATGTCGAGAGCGACGTGGCGGAAGTCCGCGTCGCGCTCCTCGTTCACGTACAACACGCCGCCGGGCTCGCCGTCGATCTCTACGACCAGGGCCTCGACCGCGGGGTCCTCGAGCGCCTCGCGGCGCACGCGCGCACGGTCGTAGCGCCCCCACCAGCGCGCCACCTCCGGCTCGCTGAGGATCGTCGCGATGCTCGGCACGTCCCGGTCGGTGACGGGTCGCAGGGCGAGCCTTTCCCCGCGAAGGTCGGGTAGCGCCATCGCGGATAGTCTCGCCGGGCGCCCGGTGGTAACGGCAACCGCGCGCGCCGGACTGTGGATCGTGGCAATCCAGACCTCGAGTTGCTCGACCGGCTTCGCGGCGGCGACGAGTCCGCGTTCGTGGAGCTAGTGGAGCGCTATCACTCGCCGATGGTCCGCCTCGCGCGCACCTTTGTGCCGAGCGAGGCGGTGGCCGAGGAGGTGACCCAGGAAGCCTGGCTCGGAGTCCTCAACGGGATCGGGCGCTTCGAGGGCCGGTCGTCGCTCAAGACCTGGATCTTCCGCATCCTCGTGAACCGTGCGCGGACGCGCGGCGTGCGCGAGTCGCGAACCGTCCCGTTCAGCTCGCTGGAGCGAGAGGGCGACGAGGGCCGGCCCAGCGTCGATCCCGGCCGGTTCCAGGACGAGGGCCTGTGGGCCGCACCCCCGCGGGCGTGGGAGGACCAGCCCGAGGAGCGCCTGCTCTCCGCCGAGACTCGCGCCGTGATCCGCGAGGCGATCGACGCGCTCCCGGCGTCCCAGCGCCGCGTGATCGACCTACGGGACGTCGAGGGCCTCTCGGCGGAGGAGGTGGTGGAGCTGCTCGACCTGACCCAGGTCAACCAGCGCGTCCTCCTCCACCGGGCGAGGTCGAAGGTGCGCCAGGCGCTGGAGGACTACCTCGGAGGGACATCGTGATCCTGACCCGACCTCCGCTGAAGTGCCGCGAGCTCGTCGAGATCGTGACCGACTACCTCGAGGGCGACCTGTCCCGCCGCGACCGCCGACGGTTCGAGCGGCACATCGCCGGCTGCGAAGGCTGCACCTCCTACGTCGAGCAGATGCGATTGACGAAGCGGCTGCTCGGGCGCATCCCCGAGGACTCGATTCCGGCGGAGGCGCGGGAGGCTCTGCTCGACGCGTTTCGCGACTGGAGGTCGGAGACGGGCTAGGACTGGCCAGGCGTCCGACTCACGCCGGCGAGGCGAGGCTCAACCCGAAGCGGTCGTCGTCGTCGGTCCAGAACCGGTCGACCCGCAAGCCGCTCCGCTCGAGGTCGCGAGCCACGGCTTCAGGCGTGAACTTCGCGCTGATCTCGGTGCGGATGTCCTCCCCGGCGTCGAGCTCGACCCGGATGCCGGCGCCGTCGAGGTGCACCACCCGGTCGTCGAGGGAGCGCAGCCGCATCTCGATCCACGCGCGCGCCTCGTTGAAGAACGCGACGTGCTCGAACCGCTCGACCGGGAAGTTGGCGCCGAGCTCACGGTTCAAGACGCGCAGCGCGTTCCGGTTGAAGTCAGCCGTGAGTCCCTCCGAGTCGTTGTAGGCGGCCTCGAGCTCCTCGACGTCCTTCACGAGGTCGGTGCCCAGGAGCAGGGTGTCGTCGCCGGACATCAGCTCGCGGACCGCGCGGAAGAAGCGACCGCGCTCTTCCGGGTGGAGGTTGCCGATCGTGCCGCCGAGGAACGCGATCATGCGTCGCCGACCGTCCGGAATGTGCCGGAGGTCGCGCTGGAAGTCGCCGATCAGGCCGTGCACGCGGAGCCCGGGGTACACCTCGCAGAGCTCCTCGGCGCAGCGCTCGACCACGAGCTGCGAGACGTCTACGGGCACGTAGCGCCTCAAGCTGCCGGCGCCGGCCATCGCGTATAGGAGCGCGCGCGTCTTGGAGGCGAAGCCGGACCCGAGGTCCACGAGCTCCTCCGCCCCCGACGCCTCGACGATCTCCGGCGCCCGGCGGTTCAGGATCTGCCGCTCGCTGCGCGTCGGGTAGTACTCAGGGAGATGGGTGATGCGGTCGAAGAGCCGCGATCCGCGGTCGTCGTAGAAGAGCTTCGGCGGAAGCTCCTTCAGCGGGCGGGACAGCCCCTCGCGGACCTCCTCGGCCAGCCCGTCGCTTTCCGTGCCGTTCAGGTGGTCGTCGATCCGGATCTGCGGCTCGGCCAGGGCGTCCGTCACGCCGCACACCTGAACCCGCAGAAGATCTGCCGCCGCTGGGGGAGATCCCAATTGCGGAAGGTGTTCCGCGCGACGGAGGGCCGCGTGGCCCACGAAGCGCCGCGGAGCACCATGTAGCCCGAGTCGAAGAAGACCTCCGAGTACTCGCGGTACGGGTGGGGCTCGAACCCCGGGTACCCGCCGAACTCGGACGAGGTCCACTCCCAGGCGTCCCCGATGAGGCCGTGCACGCCGTAGCCGGAGGCGCCGCCGGGAAGCGATCCGGTGGGAACCGGGCCGAAGCTCATCTGGTCGAGATTCGCGCGCCGGCGGGTCGCCGGATCATCGCCCCACGGCCTGCGCCGCGGCCGGACTGCATCCGGCGTCCATGACGCCGCCTTCTCCCACTCGAGCTCGGTGGGGAGGCGCTTGCCCCGCCAGCGTGCGTACGCATCGGCCTCGTACCACGAGACGTGCATGACCGGCAGATCGGGTGCCAGCCGCTGGGTCCGGCCGAAACGCCGGAGCTCGCACTCCTCGGTCCAGTAGAGCGGACGCTCCACGCCCGCGGCCACACGCCAGGCCCAACCCTCCTCCGACCAGGACAGGCGCCTCCGGTACCCGCCGGCCTCCACGAACTCCATGTACTCGCCGCAGGTGACCGGCAGGCGGTCGATCTCGAACGCCGGCAGCTCGACCTCGTGCTGCGGCCGTTCGTTGTCGTACGTGAACCGTCCCGGCGGTGCGCCCGCCAGGAAGGGGCCGGCGTCGATCCGGATCATCTCGGCCCCTGTCGGCTCTCCGTCCCGGCCCCCGACCGGGTGGCGCACCGGCGGCGAGAAGACCCCGGGCTCGGCGAGCGCCAGCGTCTGCAGCATGGTCTCGTTGTGCTGGTGCTCGTGCTGGATCACCATCTCGAACACGAAGCCGTTCCTGCCCAGGTCGGCCTCGTCGAGGACCGCGAGCGAGCGTTCCCGCACCGAGGCCAGATACTCGCGCGCCGCGGGTGCGTCGAGGTGCTGGACCTCGCCGCGAACGGCTCGCGGGGTCTCGAGCGCGTCGTAGGTGTGGAAGAGCTCGGCCCGGATCGGGTCGAGTCCGCCGGCGCGCGTGCAGATCCAGAGCTCCTCGAAGGCGGCGATGTGGGCGAGGTCCCACGCCAGAGGGCTCATCAGCGGGCTGTGAACGCGGTCGAGGTCGGCCTCGGAGACCGGCTCGACGAGCCATAGCGTCCGCTCCCGGGCCTCGGTCAGGAGGTCCTCGACGTCAGTCCGCGCCAGCGGCTCGACCCCTCCTCGGGGCGGTGTTTCGAGTTCGAGTTCTGCCACGCGAGTGCGGTTCGCCGCGACGCCTTGCGTCAGAACCTAACGGAGACCGGCCGCGAGCTCCAGTTTCCGCAGCAATCGTCGCTGCCGGTGAGGTAGGGTCCCGACCGCAGGGCAGCCAGTCACGGGGAGAGAGAAACCGCCTAAGTGGACCTTCGCCGCCTCATGTGGTCGGAGTACCTGGGCTTCGCGGGCGCCCTGGTGCTTCTCGGCTCCCTCTTCCTGCCCTGGTGGTCGACGAGCTGCTCGCAGCTGCACCCCTCGCCTCAGCCGCACGGCTGCAACCTCAACTCGAACCTGCACCACCAGATCGGCGACTTCAACGCGTTCGACACCTACTCGATCCTGTGGCTCTTCCTGGTGCTCGCCTGCGTCGCCCCGTTCATCCTCGGCTACATCATCGCCCGCGGCCATGAGCTGACGTGGCGGCCCGGCGAGATCACGATGATCGTCGGGATGGTCGCGGCGGCGCTGATCCTGCTGAACGGGATCATCCTCGGCCGCCCGGGCTCGCCCAACACCGTCGACCTGTCGTTCGGGCCCGGTTACTTCATCGGGATGATCGGGGCGCTGATGATCCTGACCGGCGGCGTGATCCGCCAGGCGGTCGGCGGCCGCGCTCGAAAGCCTCCGGGCGTCTTGTAGATGGCTTCAGCCACGCTGAACCATCCGCGGGGTTGATGCCCGACCCAACGGGCGCTCGGCCCGACCGCAACCTGGCGCTCGAGCTCGTGCGCGTGACCGAGTACGGCGCGCTGGCGGCTGCACGCTGGGTCGGGCTCGGCGAGAAGGAGTCGGCCGACGGGGCCGCGGTCGACGCCATGCGGCTGATGCTCGACTCGGTGCGCATGGACGGCGTGGTGGTGATTGGCGAGGGCGAGAAGGACGAGGCGCCGATGCTCTACAACGGCGAGCGCATCGGGGACGGCTCGCCGCCGCAGGTCGACATCGCCGTCGACCCGCTCGAGGGGACGACGCTTGCGGCGGAGGGATCGCCGCGCGCGCTGGCGGTGATCGCGCTGTCGGAGCGGGGGACGATGTTCGACCCCGGGCCGATCGTCTACATGACGAAGATCGCCGCGCAGCAGGCCTTCGCCCATCTGCTCGACCTGGACCGCCCGCTGCGGGAGACGATCGCGCTGATTGCCCGGGAGAAGGGCGGCGACGTGCGGGACGTGACGGTGATGATGCTCAAGCGTGACCGCCACAGCGACACCGTGAACGAGATCCGGGAGGCGGGGGCGCGCATCCGCTTCATCCAGCACGGTGACGTGTCGGCGGCGCTGCTCGCCGTGCAGGACGAGTCGCCGGTCGACCTGCTTTGGGGCATCGGCGGCACACCCGAGGGCGTGATCTCGGCGGCGTCGATCAAGTGCATGGGCGGGCAGCTGCTCGGACGGCTGTGGCCGCGCAACGACGATGAGCGCAGAGCGGCGATCGACGCGGGCTACGACCTCGACGAGGTGCTCGACGTGGATCGCCTGGTGGCCGGCGAGGACGTCTTCTTCGCGGCCACCGGGGTCACCGACGGCGACGTCCTCGACGGCGTCCACTACACGACGACCGGCGCGACGACCGAGTCGCTCGTCATGCGCTCGCGGTCGGGCACCGTGCGCCGGGTCTCGGCGCGGCACGACCGGGCAAAGCTCCGGGAGATCTCGGGCGAGCGCGCGGGGTAGGGGCCGCTCCCCCGGACCTGCAATCTGGCACGAAGCTGTTTAACCCCCGTCCAGCGGGGGTTATCCAGGACGGTGCGAGAAAGCGGCGGATCTGCGGCGAACGGGCCGCAACAGAACCGCACCTACGTAACAGCCCTGCCCCCCTTCCATGGGCCCCCGGACCTCGCACGACCCTGGGACCGCGCGTGAGCTGAGCGAGGGGCGGTCAGCGGCCCGACGCGGCCCTGCCCCCCGACGCCACGTCCGCGCCCGGCGCTGACCCGCCAACCGTCTCCAGCGCCGCCGGCGTCAGCTGCCCCACGACCGAGGGATAGAGCTCCAGCCGGGCAAGCGAGCGGAGGAACGCGTTCGTCACGATCACGTGGATGCGGAGCTGGGTGACCCGGTAGACGAAGGCGCCGATCCGGGCCAGGACCCCGGGCAGCCAGCCCGCCGCGATCGCTGGATAGAAGTTCGACACCTCCGAGGTGACGCGGATCGTGACGAGCTCTCCGCTCGCCTCGTCCGGGCGGCGCACCGAGAGGCGGAGGAAGCCGCGGCTGCGACCGTTCGGGGCGACGAGGATGCCGCGGTCGATCGGCCACGTGACGCTTCCGCGGTTCTGCCGGATGTCGTAGATCGGCGCGTGGAACGTCAGCAGCCGGAACGGCCGCCGTACCAGAACGACCTCCCGCGAGTCCGGGGTGTAGAGCACCCGCAAGAGGCCCAGCGAGACGCGGGTCAGGAACAGCCAGTACGTTCGCGCCAGCCGCTCGAGATGCTCCGGGGTCCAGAGGCGATCCAGCTCGGAGGCGGGCAGCGTCACGTCCGCGACCTGCATCGAGGTGACGCTTCCCTCGAGGCCCGCCTCGGCGTGCGGGGGATCGACTATTCGCACGCGAGCCTCGCGGCGCCGTGCGAGCAGCCGCCGGGGATCGCGCGCCCTCATGCAGACAACGTACCGCCGGGCAAGAGCTCGATGGCGATCCGGTCTCCGGCGGCGGCCTCGCCCTCCCCGGGCGCGATCAGCGCGAGCGCCTGCGCCCCCAGCATCGACGTCAAGACGTGCGAGCCCTGCGACCCGGTGGGCTCCGCGTGCCAGCCATCGGGCGCAGCACGCAGCGCGCAGCGGACCGCCTGCTCGCGGCTCGGGCTCCTGGCGACCGCGGAGTCGAGAACCGCCGTCGTGGCCGCTGGGTGCGGGTCCGCACCCAGCATCACGCGCAGCAGCGGCCGCCCGATCAGGTGGAAGACCACCATCGCCGAAACCGGGTTTCCGGGAAGGCCGAGGACCGGCACGCCCCCGTCTGCCGTGCCGAAGCAGGTCGGCTTGCCGGGCTTGATGGCGACGCCCCAGAAAAGCTCGTCGACGCCGAGGTCCGCGAGGGCGCCCTTGACGTGGTCGTGCGGTCCGACCGAGACGCCGCCGGCAACGCAGACGAAGTCGCTCTCGCGGAACGCGCGGCGCAGCGCGTCCACCGTCGCCGCGCGGTCGTCGCGAACGCGCTCCGAGAACACCAGCTCCGCGCCCGCCGCCACCGCCTGCGCGGCCAGCGCGATCGCGTTCGAGTCGTGGATCTCGCCTGGGCGCAGCTCCCTCCCCGGCCCCACGAGCTCGTCACCGGTCGCGAGCAGCGCGACGCCCGGGCGCCGGCGGCACTTGGCGGCTCCGCGGCCGAGCGACGCCAGCACGCCGAGGCCCGCAGGACCGAGCTCGCTACCGGCGCCAAGGACGGTCACGCCCGCGCGCACGTCCTCTCCCGCGCGACGAACGTTCGCGCCTGGAGCGGTCTCCGGCACCGCGACCCGGCGGTCGGCCACGGCCGCGAGCTCGATCGGCACGACGGCGTCGGCGCCGTCCGGGACGGCCGCGCCGGTGGAGATACGGATCGCCTGCCCGGGCCCCATCGGCGCGCTCGCCGGCACCCCGGCGCGCGACTCGCCCACGACGTCTAGCTCGGCGGCTGGGCCGGCGCGCACCGCGTAACCGTCCATCGCCGAGTTGTCGAACGGGGGAAGGTCGTGGTGGGCGACGACGTCCTCCGCGAGGATCCGCCCGAGCCCCGCCGAGAGCTCCACGTCCTCGGGCGCCGCCGGCGCCGGCGCGGCCGCGAGGACGATCCTCCGCGCTTCGGCCAGCGAGATCAGCGAGGCGGGCATCGCGATGGCGTCGGGGCGCCCGGGGCGAACCGCGTCGCGCCCGGGCCGGATTCTGCGGAAATACCGAACTTCTGGCGCCTCATCTCCGCATTCTCATGGTTATCTTGCATCCGGTACGAGGGGTACAGTCGGGTGCCTGCTTCGGGAAGCGTCCACCCGGCTCAGTTCCAGCTTCGCCGCTGTTGCGAACCCAGCCGTGGACTCGCCGATCTCGCATCTCGAAGACTCCCGCGGGGAGATCGCGAAGGCGTGGCTGATGCGCGTCGTCGAGCGGGCCTCCCTGGAGGAGATCGAGCGGCTGCCCACGGCGCGGGTCGCCAGGGAGCTACCCGAGGTGGTGAGCGAGATCTCGCGTGCGCTCGCCCCCGGTGTCGAGACGCAGAGCGCCGAGATGGTCGACTGGGCGCACCGCCTCGCCGACCTGAGCGGTCGCGAGGTCCCGGACGCGAAGGACCTCGTCCGCGACCTGTCGGCCCTGCAATCGGTGATGCTCGCCGAGCTGCACCGGGCGCTCGACCGCATGGAGGCGGTCAGCGTGCTCGCCACGGTCGAGCGGCTGGCCGAGCTGTTCAGCGCGCTGCACGCGGACGCCGTGGAGGACCTCCTAAGCGCGCGCTCGAGCGAGCTCGAATGGCTGGGCACGACCGACAGCCTGACCGGCTTGCAGAACACGCGCTTCATGCAGCAGCACATGAACCACCTGATCGGGGTCCAGAAGCGATACGGGCACCCCTTCGCGCTGCTGTTGCTCGACATCGACGGGCTGAAGCGCATCAACGACGCCTATGGATCGACCGCCGGAGACCGGACCCTCGTCGGCGTAGCCACGGCGGTCGGGGAGAGCATCCGCAACGTCGACACCCCGGTGCGCATGGGCGGCGACGAGTTCTGCGTCCTACTCCCACATCAGACCGCCTCTCGCGCGCGAGTGCTCGCCGAGCGACTGGCCGAGGCGATCGAGCGGGTCGAGAACCCGGCGTCGCAGCCGCTCGGCGTGGCGATCGGCGTGGCGTCGTGCCCCCAGCACGCGACCGACGCCGATGGGCTGCTGGAGGTCGCCGACGGCGCGATGTACCGCGCGAAGGCCGCCGGGGAGCGGGTTGCCGTGGGCACCGACGGCGCATCGCAGAACGGCGACTTGATCGACGACTGACGGGCCTCGCTCCGGCTGGGCCTCGCGGGCCGGTTAGGTGATGAGGCCGTTGCGGATGGCGATGGCCACGGCCTGGGTACGGGTGTCCGCGTGCAGCTTCGCGAGGATCCGCTTCGTGTGGGTCCTCACCGTCTCGGTCGACAGTCCGAGCTCGCGAGCGACGGCCTCCGTCTGCATCCCGTCGGCGAGCATCTGAAGGATCTCCCGCTGCCGGACCGTCAGCGTGCGGTCGCCCTCCTCGAGCACGATCGTCGACGAAAGGGCCGGGTCGATATAGAAGTCCCCGCTCCGCGCGGCCTGGATCGCACGCACGAGGTCCTCCGGCGGCGAGTCCTTCCGGACATACGCCTTGACGCCCGCTTTTAGAGCGTCGGCGAGCAGCCGTGCGCCGCCGTTCCCGGTGAACACGACGACGGGCGAGTCGACGGTGGCGCGCAGGCGGCCCAGGACCTTCTCGAGGTCGCCCCCGCCGGAGGTGGGGTCGAGCACGATGACGTGCGGCGCGCGCTCTCCCAGGTCACCCACGTCGTCGGGAGTGGGCGCGTCGATCACCTCGGTGCCGGGCAGCTCCCGCTCGAGCAGCGCGCGGATCCCCTGACGAACCACCGGATGGCTGTCGACAACCAGGCACCGCACCGTCTCGGCGTGCACGAAGCCGAGCCTAACCGAAATGGGGGGTAGTTCGCCAGTCCTGGGTTATCCCCGGTTGCCCCCGTTCGGTCAGCCCGCGCGGGCCGCTAGGGCCGCGGGAGCCGCCGAGCGATGCCAGCCGCGACACCGAGCCCGGCGCCGGCGATCCGCGACGCCATCCGCACGGCATCGGTGAGTGGATCGCCGCGGTCGGGCGCCCGGTCCGCTGGCCCGTCGCGCCCGGCCGGTCCCGCGGCCCCTG
>JAFAQQ010000167.1 GCA_019246335.1 Actinomycetota bacterium
GCGGCGCCTGCCGCGCTGAGCGCCACCCCGCTCAGTCGATGTCCGGATCGGCCAGCACGATCCCGCTGCGATCCTCGACCGACAGCGCGTAGACGGCCCGCCGAAACTTGAGGATGCGATCCCCGGAGAGCTCGATCCCGTCGGTCACCCGCGTCGGGTCGAAGACCAGGACGTCGTCGCCCCGCTCGCGCTCGGTGTCGGGGGCTGTGATCTCGAGCGTGCCGGCCTCGACGGTCTCGCGTTCGTCCGGCCAGGGCCTCGTCGGGTCGTCGACGGGATCGCCGTCGCGCGCGATCTGGAGCCGGAGGCCGAAGCGAACCGGGCCGCCCTCGAGGCGCTGAGCGAACTCGTCCTGGAGGAAGTTCCGGTCCCGATCGCTCGCGTCCTCAGCCGAGAGCTGCTCCTCGCCGGCCTCGGGAACCCACGAGTAGCGGACATACCGCTCGCTTCCGTCGGCGGCGATCCACCGGAAGGCGTGCAGCCCGTTGTACCGGCAGTTCGCGTAGCTCGGCGGCCGTACGAGTCCCTTCGCGGCGGATGAGGTGACGACCGCCGTGCGCGGATGGGTGGCGAGGTAGAGGGCAGTCGCGAGCCCGCTCCGGCGTGCTCGCGTGAAGGGGACGAACTCCTCCGGCGTCCTGACGAAGAACCGCGGCAGGGTTACCGCGACGATGTCCGTTCGCGACCCGTCCGGCAGATAGAACTTCGTCGCCAGGCCGCGGCCGTCCTTCGCGCGGTCGTCCCCGTCGGGCCTGCCCCCGCCGTTCGACACGCGGACAGTCGCCTCCACCGGCTCGCCCTGCATGTGCGCCGCGCGCGTCAGGGAACCCGCTGCCGGGGTGGCTGTGAAGCGCCCCCGGTAGATCCGGCCCTTGGCGTGCGCCGCGCGATGTCCGGGCTGGCTGCCGGACACGCTCCGGATCGCGTCAAAGGCCTCCCGCGCGAGATTCGCCATCTGATCCCTTTCGTCGCCGTCCGGTCCAGCCCCGTCTATCACCTTCGGCCGCGGTTTGACCCGTGGGGGCGACCTGGGCGGGCCGGTCAGGACCGTGCCGCCGCGGGCCGCGGCGACGCTGCGGGCCAGCCGAGCTCGGGCTGGCGGCCTGGTTCGCTACCAGCCGCCGGCGGTCGTCTCGGCTGCCGAGCCGGCGTTACCGCTTCGGCCCGCGATGCGACGGAGCCCCGAGGCATACCGCTGCGTGCGCTGCGCCACGACGCGCGCATACTCCTGAAGCGTCACGTTCTCGGGCACGTCCGCGGCGATGTAGGACATCCCGCCGGACTCAACCGCCGCCTGGGTGTTGCGATCGATGTAGCTGGCGTTCTGCATAAGGGTTCCCTTCAAGGCTGCTTCGTCCATTAGGCGCGACGTCCGGGCGAGTTGCACCCGATCTGGCCAAACGATCGATGCCCGGATGCACGCGTCGTGACAGGAGAAGGGCCCGTCGCGCCGGACCACGCCCCCCCGGGGGTTGCGAGCGACCGGACGCAGTCGGGGTGCCCCCGGGCTGCCGTGTGGTCGGGCGCTTGGGCGTAGGATGCGCGCGCCATGGCCGCGGCCCGCCTCTACGCGCTGCCGGCATCGCATCCCTCGACCGCCGCCGAGCTCATGCTCGAGCGCAAGGGACTCGACTACCGGCGCGTGGACCTCGTCCCGGCCGTCCACCGGCCGCTGTTGAGAGCGCTGCGGTTCCCCGGCATCACCGTCCCGGCGCTGGTGATCGACGGCCGCCGGGTGCAGGGATCGCGAGAGATATCCCGCGCGCTCGACGAGATCAGCCCGCAACCACCGCTCTTCCCCGCCGAGGCCAGCGCCCGCGCCGCCATCGAGTCGGCCGAGCGCTGGGGCGACGAGGTCCTGCAGCCGATCCCTCGCCGCATCGCGTGGTGGGCCCTTCGTCACGACCGATCGGGTGTCGAGAGCTTCCTATCCGACGCCAAGCTGCCCTTTCCGAACCCGCTGGCGATCGCCACCGCGGCCCCGGTGGTGGCCCTCTCGGCGCGGTTGAACGCGGCCACGGACCAGTCCGTGGAGGCCGACCTCGCGGCGCTCCCCGGCATGCTCGACCAGGTGGACCGATACATCGAGGACGGGACGATCGGCGGTGCCGATCCGACCGCCGCCGACTACCAGATCGCCCCCTCGGTCCGGCTCCTTATGAGCTTCGAGGACCTGCGACCGGCCATCGAGGGCCGGCCCGCGGGCGCGCACGCGGTCCGGATCGTGCCGACCGCCCCCGGTCGCGTGGGCCCGGTCTTCCCGGCCAGGCTCCTCAAGCCGCTCCGGACCAACGCCGCCTGAGCCGGAATAGGGCCCCGGGGACCCTCGCGGTCGGCGTGAAGCCCGCGCGAACCGCGTCCGGCGATGGCTCAGCCCGCCAACCGCCGCTGCCGATAACGGAAAAGCCTCGTCCGGAGGCCGTCCGATGCCCTTTTTCTCCCGCCCCCCGATCACGAGGTCGAAGCCCCGACGTCGCCGCGAAGACGGCGACGCGCTCCCCACGCTCTCATTCGACGTCGAGAGCGTCGAATTCGTGCCCGCCGGAGAGGAGATCGGCCTGCTCCGGCTGGCCGGCCGCTGGGTCGCGCCCGCCGAGCGCGTGCTGCACGAAGTGAGCCTGGTCGCCGCCGACGGCGGCGAGCTCACCCACGTTCAGCCGCTGCCGGACCCGAGCGGCTCCGTGCCGACGGCGGCGCCCGACGGGCGGGCGTGGCGCGCCGCGTTCTCGATGAACACGGCCGTGGCGCTGGGGGAGTCGAGCGCGTTCATGCTCCGCGTCGGAGCTGAGGAGTCCGTCCGGCTGCCGCGCCCAGGCGACATGCCGGAGATCGAG
>JAFAQQ010000216.1 GCA_019246335.1 Actinomycetota bacterium
TCGAGGACGTGCAGATCGGACCGAGCCCGCCGTGGCTGAAGGCGCTGTTGATGGCCGCCGGCCAGCGACCGATCTCGAACGTCGTGGACATCACCAACTTCGTGATGCTGCTCTGCGGGCAGCCGCTGCACGCGTTCGACCTCGATCGCGTGCGCGGCGGACGGATCGTCGTGCGGAAGGCCGAGGCGGGGGAGACGATGACGACGCTCGACGGCGTCGAGCGGAGCCTCGACCCGCCCACCGCGCTCGTGTGCGACGCCGAGGGGCCATCGGGCATCGGGGGCATCATGGGCGGCGCCGTCTCCGAGGTCTCGGGCGCGACGACCCGAGTCCTGATGGAGGCCGCGACCTGGCTGGGCCCGAACATCCTCCGCTCCTCCGCCCGGCTCGGCCTGCGAACCGAGGCGAGCACACGCTTCGAGAAGCAGCTGCATCCCGACCTCGCGCTCGCGGCGCAGCGGCTCGCCTCGCGACTGATGGTCGAGCTATGCGGAGCCCGGCTCGTGCCGGGGACGCTCGACGCGTACCCGGCGAGGGCCGCGCCCCTCGTGGTGGCCCTTCGTCCCGAGCGGGTCAGCCGGATGCTGGGCGTGCAGGTGCGGCAGGAGGAGGTCGTCTCGATCCTCGAGCGGCTCGGGTTCAAGCTCGCCGGAGCCGAGGCCGGCGCGCCACTCTTCGAGGTCCCGAGCTGGCGCGCCGCCGACGTCCAGCGCGAGGCCGACCTGATCGAGGAGGTGGGTCGCATCCACGGCCTCGATCGGCTGCCGGCCACGCTCCCGGCGCGCCGGCGCGCGGTCGGCAGGCTCACGCAGGCGCAGCGTCTGCGCCGGAGGATGGAGGACGCCCTGCGCGACCGCGGCCTAAGCGAGGTGGTGGTATACAGCTTCACGGCGCCGGCCACGCTCGAGCGCCTCCGCCTGGACGGCGCGGGCGGGGTGGCGATCGCCAACCCCCTGAGCGAGGACCAGAGCGTGATGCGTCCGGCGCTGCTCCCGGGGCTCCTCGACGCCGCGAGGCAGAACGCGGCTCACGGGCGGCCGGACGTGCGCCTGTTCGAGTCGGCGCACGTGTACGCGCCGGGGGCGGGCGGCGGCGGAGGGGACGGCAGCCCGCGGGGCGCGACACCGGCCGTCGAGCGTCATCACGTGGCCGCCCTGATCGCCGGTCTCGGCGCGGGCGGCTGGCGCACGCCGGCGGCGCCGGCCGACTTCTACGCCTGCAAGGCCCTGCTCGAGTCCGTACTCGACGCCACCGGTGTCGGCGCGGGCTTCGAGCACGCCGGCCTGCCGTTCCTCCACCCCGGACGCAGCGCGCGCGTGACCGCGCCGGACGGGCGCGAGCTGGGATGGGTCGGGGAGGTCCATCCGGAGGTCGCGGCGCAGTGGGACCTCGAGTCGGCCAGCGCCTTTGAGATCGACGCCGACGAGCTGGCGGCGCTCGCGCCCGGCCCCCGGCCGTTCCGCGACCTGACGAGCTACCCGGCGGTGCGCCAGGACATAGCCGTGGTCGTGCAGGACGAAACGCCGGCGGCTGAGGTCGAGGCGGCGGTGCGCGCCGGCGGCGGCGACCTGCTCGACCAGGTGCGGGTCTTCGACGTCTATCGCGGCGAGCAGGTGGGAGAGGGGCAGCGGTCGCTCGCGCTGGCGCTCGAGTTCCGCGCCCCGGACCGCACGCTGACCGACGCGGAGGTCGCCGAGGTGCGCCGGTCGATCGAGGCGCGGCTCGGCGAGATCGGCGGGCGGCTGCGTGGCTGAGCACTGCCCGAACATGCCCGCCGGGGAGGTTCCCCATGGCGGTTAGAGTCGCCGTAGCGGGTGCCTCCGGGTTCGCCGGGGCGCTCGCCGCGCACCTCGTGCACCGGCATCCCGAGCTCGAGCTCGCCGCCGTCACGGCCCGGACCGACGCGGGGCGGCGGCTCGACGACCTGTACCCGCGCTACCGCGTTGGGATGGAGCTCGAGTCGCTCGACGCAGACGAGCTCGCGGAGCGGGCGGAAGCCGCGATCGTGGCGTATCCGCACGGCGCGGCCGCGCCGGTCGTGCTCGCCCTTCGCGAGCGGGGGCTCCCGGTGGTGGACCTTTCGGCGGACTTCAGGCTCGACCTCGAGCGGTACGAGCGCTACTACCGCCCGCACGAGGCGCCCGAGCTGATCGGGGACGCGGTCTACGGCCTGACCGAGCTCCACCGGGACGCGATCCGCGACGCGGACCTCGTCGCTGCGCCCGGCTGCTACCCGACCGCCGCACTGCTCGCGCTCGCGCCGCTGCGCGAGCTCGCCCGCGACGCCGTGGTCGACGCGAAGTCGGGGGTCTCCGGCGCCGGCCGCGAGGCCACCGGCACCACCCACTTCGTATCGGTCGACGAGAACGTGAGCCCCTACGCGGTCGAGGGGCACCGCCACCGCGCCGAGCTCGAGCGCGAGCTCGGCGACGGGCTCCCGGTGACCTTCACGCCGCACCTGCTTCCGCTCGACCAGGGGCTGCTCGCCAGCTGCTACGTCACCCCCTCCCGGGAGGTGACGGGCGCCGAGGTGCGCGACCTCTTCCGCGCCGCCTACGAGGGCGAGCGGTTCGTGGAGCTGACGGACTCGCCGCCCGGGGTGCGCGACGTGCGCGACACCAACATCTGCCGGCTCCACGCGACCGTCGAGCCGGCGACCGGCCGCGTGCTCGCCTTCGCGGCCATCGACAACCTCTGGAAGGGCGCAGCCGGCCAGGCGATCCAGGACCTGAACCTGATGCTCGGACTCGACGAGACGGCGGGGCTCGAGTGAGCTTCTTCCGCTCGAGGTGGGTAGAGCGCCCCGGCCACGTGTCGGAGGCGGAGCCGACGTCGTTGCCGCGGGGGTTCCGCGCCGCCGGCGTCGCGGCCGGTCTCAAGGAGCACGGCCCGGACGTCGGCGTGCTGGTGGCCGACGAGCCGGCGACGACCTCGGCCGCACGGTTCACCACCAACGCGCGGCTTGGCGCCCCCGTGATCGTCTCCCGGCAGGGCGAGCTCGACCGGCTGCGGGCGGTGGTCGCGAACTCCGGCGGCAGCAACACCGGCGACGGCGAGCGCGGCATCGATACCGCGCGGCTGACACAGGCGCTCGCAGCCGAGCTGCTGGGCCTCGAGCCCGACCAGGTCGGGCTCGCATCCACAGGCGTCATCGGCGCCGAGCTGCCGCGCGATCCGCTCCTTGCCGGTGTCCGGGCGGCGGTGGAGGCGCTCGGCCCGGACGCCAAGGGGCTGTCCGAGGCCATCATGACCACCGACCAGGCGCCGAAGCGGGCGTGCCTGGACGTGGAGCTTCCCTCGGGCGGGGTCCGCCTCGCCGCGCAGGCGAAGGGCGCCGGGATGATCTCGCCCCGCTTCGCCACGATGTTCTGCTTCGTCGAGACCGACGCCGCGATGCCGGCCGAAACCGCCGACCTGCTCACGGGGGTGTGCGTGAAGCGGTCCTTCGACCGGATATCGGTGGACGGGCAGCTCTCGACCAGCGACACCGTCTTCGTCCTCGCGAGCGGAGCCTCGGGCGTGCGGGTCGAGCCGGAGACCCCGGACGAGCTCGCCCTCGGGGAGGCGATGGACGCGCTCATGCGCCAGCTGGCGGTGGACATCGTCGCGGACGGCGAGGGCGCCGCGCGGATCGGCCGCCTCGTCGTGCGGGGGGAGGCCGGCGGAGTCGAAGCGGTCGCGCGCGCCGTGGCGAACTCGCCGCTAGTCAAGACGGCGCTGCACGGGGCCGACCCGAACTTCGGCCGCATCCTCCAGGCGGCCGGCGCCGCCTACGCGGACACGGCCGACGGCCGGCCCTTCCACGTTGACCTCGACATCCAGGGCGAGCGCGTCGTCTCGGGCGGCGCGACGGCGGTCGAGTTCGGCGGCGACGAGTGGCGCGCCCTCGAGGAAGCCGTGCGGGCGCCCGAGGTCGAGTACGTGCTGACGCTGCCGGGCGAGGGCGGCGAGACCGAGGTCTTCTTCAGCGATCTCTCCCACGAGTACGTGACGGTCAACGCGGAGTACACGACGTGAGCGCGCGCCCGGCGCACGAGGTCGCCACGCTTCTCGAGGCGCTCCCCTACATCCGGGAGTTCCACGGGAAGACGATCGTCATCAAGTACGGCGGGGCGGCGATGACCGAGCCGGTCCTTCGCGAGGAGTTTGCGCGCGATGTCGTCCTCCTCAAGTACGTGGGGATGAACCCGGTCGTCGTGCACGGGGGCGGGCCGGGGATCACGGACTACATGCAGCGCCTCGGCATGGAGGTGAGGTTCGTCGACGGGCTTCGCGTGTCGGACGAGGCGACCGTCGAGGTCGCGAAGATGGTGCTCGTCGGCAAGGTCAACAAGGAGATCGTGCTGCGCCTGCAGCGCCACGGGCAGCCCGCCGTGGGGCTGTGCGGCGACGACGGGTCGCTGTTCCGCGTCGCGCGCCGCTCGGCGCCCGGCGGCGAGGACATCGGCTACGTGGGACGCGTCGAGCGCGTCAACATCGGCGTCAT
>JAFAQQ010000015.1 GCA_019246335.1 Actinomycetota bacterium
CGTCCAGCCGAATCAGTTGATTCTGGCGGTCCAGCCGAACGAGGGAGTTGCACTGTCGCTCGTCGCCAAGATCCCCGGGGCGCGGCTGAGCGTTCGGCCGGTCAACATGGAGTTCCTCTACGGGACGTCGTTCATGTCGCAGTCCCCGGAGGCGTACGAGCGGCTGATCCTCGACACGATGCGCGGCGACGCGACGCTGTTCGCGCGCAACGACGAGGTCGAGGCGGCGTGGGCGATCTGCGACCCGATCCTCGAGGCCTGGTCGCAGATGCCCGGTCCGCTGCCGCAGTACCCGGCGGGCTCGGCGGGGCCGGAGGAGGCCGAGCGGCTTCTCGAGGGCGGCGAGCGGTGGCGGCAGCTGTAGCGGGCGGGCGGCGAGCGCGGCAGTGACGGAGGAGCGGTGGGAGCGGCCGTAGCGAACGCCCTCGAGGACGCCGAGGTATGGAGCGCCGAGGACACCTCGCCGTCGGAGATCGAGGGCGCGCTCCGCAGGCTCCTCGAGGAGCAGCACGCGCGGGACGCGGCGTACGCACCGGCGCGCGTCCTCAACCTGGTGGCGATCGTCGACCGCGAGTGGCGCGGCGAGATCGTCAACCGGCTCGAGCGGGTCGGCCGCTACCACCCGTCGCGAACGATCGTCTGCGCCGTCGAGCGCGGGCGGGACAAGCTGTCGGCGTGGGCCACGATGTCGTGCCACGCCGGCGACGGCGACGGGACGATCGCCGTTGCGGAGGAGCGTGTGGAGGTCGACCTCGGCCCTGAGCACATCGAGCGGCTGGCGACGATCGTCGACCCGCTCGTCGTGCCCGACCTCTCGACGGTCGTCTGGGCGCCGCACGGCCATACGACCGCCGTCGACGCGCTGACCGAGCTGGCCGACGTCTATCTGATCGACTCGGTCGAGGCCGCCGACCCGGGCGCCGCGGTCGACCGCGCCCGGAAGCTGCTGCAGACGGGCTACGTGGTCGACCTCGCGTGGCTGCGAAGCGCGCCCTGGCGGGAGCGCATCGCGGCGTCGTTCGACCCGCCGGCCTGGCGCGGCGAGCTGGGCCGGGTCGACGAGGTGACGATCCGCCACCGCGACGACTCGGCGATCAGCGGCCTCCTGCTGGCGGGCTGGCTCTCGTCGCGGCTTGGCTGGGACCCCGGCGCGGTCATCCGGCAGAACGGATCGATGGTCGCGCGCGCGCGTGGGCGGCGCGGCGAAGTGAAGCTCCGGTTCGAGCCGGAAGCGAGGTTGGACGTTCCCGGGCTGGCCGGCATCACGGTCGCCACGAGCGGGGGGATGACGCTGTCGCTCGATCGCGGCCCCGGCGGGCTCGCCGCGAAGCGCCGGCTGCGCGATGGCGCCGAGTCGTCCTGGGTGGTCCTGGGCGCGTCGCGCGGGGAGGCGGGGATCCTCGGCGAGGGCATCAGGCAGGCGCTCCTGCGCGACCCGACGTACGGACCGGCGCTGTCGGCGGCGTCGGCCATGCTGGCCGGGCCTTGACGGACCGCCTGGTCGCCGAGGACCCCGCCGGCGAGTGCGCCGAGCGCCTGGCGGCCGCCGCGCGCGCAGGCGCGCACATCGCGCTGACCGGCGGCGGAACGCCCCGCGTGGCGTACGAGCGGCTCGCCGGGATGGACGTGGACTGGTCCGGCACGACGCTCTGGTGGGGTGACGAGCGCTGCGTCCCGCCCGACGACGAGAACTCGAACTACGGGATGGCCGCCAGGGCGCTGCTCGACAGGCTGCCGGGCGAGCCGGAGGGCGGCCCGGCGGTCAGGCGCATCCGCGGGGAGGAGGGCCCGAGCGCGGGCGCCGACGACTACGAGCGCGAGCTCCGCGAGACGCTCGGCGAGGAGCTCCCGCGGCTCGACCTCGTGCTGCTGGGCCTCGGGCCGGACGCGCACGTGGCGTCGCTCTTCCCCGGTCAGCCGACGCTTCGGGTGAAGGACCGGCTGGCGGTGGGGGTGGAGAAGGCGGGGCACCCGCCGTGGGTGCCGCGCGTCTCGCTCACGCTGCCGGTGATAAACGCCGCCCGCCAGGTCGTGTTCCTCGTGGCGGGCGAGGAGAAGGCGGACGCCGTCGCGAAGGCCTTCGGCACCGCGGAGCCGTCGGAGCAGGCGCCGGGGAGCCTCGTCCGGCCGCAGGCGGGCGACCTCGTGCTGATCCTCGATGAGGCCGCGGCCAGCGGGCTCGGAGACTAGCGATGGAGACCGCCACCGCGCCCGTCGCCAACGCCGCTGGCGACTACACCGGACGCAGCCCGTTCCCGCCGATCGCCGACTACGCGTTCCTCTCCGACTGCGAGGCCGTGGCGCTCGTGGCGCCCAGCGGAAGCGTCGAGTGGCTGTGCCTGCCGCGGCCGGACTCGCCGAGCGTCTTCGGTGCCATCGTGGACCGCGACGCAGGCAGCTTTCGCCTCGGCCCCGCGGACATGATGGTCCCGGCCGCGCGGCGCTACGTGCCCGGCACCAACGTGCTCGAGACCACGTGGATGACCCGGATGGGATGGCTCATCGTGCGCGACGCGCTGCTCGTCGGGCCCTGGCACGACGAGGAGGAGCGCTCGCACACTCACCGCCGGGCGCCCACCGACGACGACGCAGAGCACGTGCTCCTCCGGGTGGTCCACTGCACCCAGGGCGTCGTGGAGCTCCACCTGGACTGCGAGCCGAACTTCAACTACGCGCGCTCCGGGGCCGAGTGGAGGTACACGGGCGAGACCTACAACGAGGCGGTTGCGACGGCCGAGGGCTGCGACGTCGAGCTCAAGCTGAGGACGGACCTGCGCGTGGGGTTCGAGGGCCGGCGGGCACGGGCCCGCCACACGCTGCGGGAGGGCGAGTCGGTGTACGCCGCGCTGTCGTGGAGCGAGCACGCCCCGCCCCAGGACGTGACCGAGGCCGCGCAGCGCATGCTCCGCACCGAGAGCTTCTGGTACGAGTGGCTCAACCGCGGCGTGTTTCCCGACCACCCGTGGCGGGTCTACCTCCAGCGCAGCGCGCTCACGCTCAAGGGGCTGACCTACGCGCCCACCGGAGCGATGTTGGCGGCGGCCACGACCTCCCTGCCGGAGACCCCGCACGGCGAGCGCAACTGGGACTACCGCTACTCGTGGATCCGCGACTCCACGTTCATGCTCTGGGGCCTCTACACGCTCGGGTTCGACTGGGAGGCGAACGACTTCTTCTACTTCGTCGCCGACGTCGCGGGCAAGCCGGACGAGGACCTCCAGATCATGTACGGGATCGGCGGCGAGAAGGACCTCGCGGAGGAGGAGCTCGCGCATCTCTCGGGCTACGAGAACGCGACGCCGGTGAGGGTCGGCAACGGCGCGTATACGCAGCAGCAGCACGACGTGTGGGGGGCCGTGCTCGACTCGGTCTACCTGCACACGAAGTCGCGCGACCTGCTCCCCGAGCGCGTCTGGCCGATGCTCGAGCGCCAGGTCGAGGCGGCGATCGCCAACTGGCAAAAGCCGGACCGCGGCATCTGGGAGGTCCGCGGCGAGCCGCAGCACTTCACGTCGTCGAAGCTGATGTGCTGGGTGGCGCTCGACCGGGGCGCGAGGCTCGCGCGCCTGCGCGACGACGATGACAAGGCCGAGCGCTGGCAGGCCATCGCGTCGGAGATCCACGCGGACATCTGCGCGAACGC
>JAFAQQ010000056.1 GCA_019246335.1 Actinomycetota bacterium
AAGCTGCACGTGGTGCACTGCGGCCTCGACGCGGGACTGTTCGAGCCACCCGACCGCAGCACGCGCTCCAGCCCGGTCGAGGTGCTGACGGTGGGCAGGATCGTGCCGGTCAAGGGCCAGTCGCTCCTGGTCCGGGCGCTCGCCGATCTGACGGCACGGGGCCTCGATGCGCGGCTCACGGTGGCGGGCGACGGGCCCGGTCGGGGCGAGCTCGAACGGCTCGCGCACGACCTCGGGATCGCCGACCGGGTGGCGTTGCCAGGGGCGGTGGGGCAGGATGCCATCTGCGACCACTACGCGCGCGCGGACGTCTTCGCTCTCCCGAGCTTCGCCGAGGGGCTGCCGGTGGTCGCCGTCGAGGCGATGGCGATGGAGCTGCCTGTGGTGGCGTCGCGGATAACCGGCATGCCCGAGCTGCTCGATGAGGGGCACTCCGGGCTGATGGTCACGCCGGGCCGGGCCGACGCGCTAACCGACGCCCTGGCGAGGCTGATCGACGCGGGCCCGAAGCGCCGGGCGGAGATTGGTCGGGCTGGACGCGCAAAGGTGGTCGCGGAATTCGACCTGGAGCATTCGGCGGCGCAGCTCCTCCAGATCTTCGCTGAGGCCGGCGCCGGGTCTCAGGGACCGACCGGCAGCTCGACCCAGGGGCGCGTTCCCCGGACGCGCCAGAGCGCAAGCGCGTAGCGCGCCGACACCTTGAGCACGTGCTCGGCCCGCTGAGCCGCCGACAGCCCTTGGAGAAACAGCTCGCGGCGTACGAAGTCCGGCGCTGAGCCCCAGGGGCCGAGCAGGCCCGACACCAGGGAGACGTTGGCGCGCAGCTGGTCGGGGTCGCCCGCTTGGGTCCAGTCCGCGAGTCGCGTCGCGAGCGAGACGCGGTGCGCGTGCGTCGCCCCCAGCCCGAGCCACTCCCCGGACGGGACACCGGTTACCTGCTCGGCGACCGCGACCGCCGCGGTCATCGCCGGCGCCAGCGACGGGTAGCGCAGGGCGTGCTCCTCGAGGAACGCCCCGTGGAGCCCGTCGCCGTAGCGGTCCCACCACGCCGCGATGTCCGCGGCGAGCCGCACGCCATAGAAGCCATCGCGCGCGTAGAAGAGCAGCAGTGAGGTCGCAAGGTCCTCGTCGCGCGGGCGAAGAAGCCCGTCCTCCACCCGGGCCCGGGCCAGCAGGTCCCGCGAGAACTCCCGCTCGTACCAGTGGATCCGCCAGTGAAGCTCCACCCGCGGCAGCGTCTCGTGCCGGAGCCCGAAGTGGAGATCGGGGAGCCCATTCGCCCTGCGGACATCGGCGGGAGGATGAAAGCCCTGCCGCACGAGAACGTCGACCGCCGCGTCGAGGTCGTCGGGGGAGACGAGCAGGTCGATGTCGAGGGCCTCTCGCAGGCCCGGGTCGCCGTGCACGGCCGTCGCCAGGTATGGCCCCTTCAACGGCATCGCCGCGATGCCATGGGCCGCGAGGCGATCGACAAGCTCGCGGCCGGCGACCTCGAGCGCCAGGGCCCGAGCCCGGGACGCCGCGACCGCCCCCGTCACGGCCGCCCGGAACTCGTCCGGCACGACGCCCCCGCCCGTGTCGATCGCCCGCGTGCCGATCAACGGCAGGAGCTGGCGTTCCTCGAGGAGCCGCTCAAACCGAGCCGCGTCAACCCGCGCGAGCGTGTCGATCGCCATCTCGCGCAGCGCGGCCCGGCGCGCCTCGCAGCCGGCGAGTGCGAACAGGCACGCGAACTCGGCCGGGAAGCTGACCCGGCGCAAGCTAGAGCGGCGGCGAGGTGCCTAGGTGAACGTGAGCTGCGACCGCGGTGTCAGCGGGTTGAACAGCTTGTCGGTGGAGTTGCCTGTGGCCGAACCGGCCGTCAACTCGATGAGCGTCCCGTAGTCCGTGATCTGTGGTGGCTGGTAATCCATTCGGCTCCCATCGACGATGGTAACTCTGCCTCGGTGTCGCAGCATACAAGCTCTAGGCGCCGGCGGAAATGTCGTGTAGTCCATTCTCCGCCCCCTGCTAATCCGTCTGCCCGCATCGTACCCGATCGGGTCAATAACTCACACCGGGGCGCGCCCCTCCTGCAGCCGCAGCCAGCATTCGAGCGACGCGGTCCTCCAGACCGCCGCGCCCCAGTCAACGGGCCGGCTCGCGCCCGGCTCGAGCATGGCGCGGGCCCTTTCCACGTCGACGCGCCGCGCGAGCTCGGGATGTGGTTTCTCGAGCAGGCCGCGAATCCGGTCGCGATCGTGAGCCCCGATGCAGCTCGCGAGCAGGGGGTTGAACACCGGCTTCTCAACGTTGTCGAGCACGGCCGGCGGGAGGAGATCGCGCATCGCCCTTCGAGCGAGGGGCCGGTCCAGCTCGGGATCGAAGGAAAGGTGTGGCGGCAGCGACAGCATGAGGTCGACGAGCTCGGGGTCCCGCAGCGGGTGACGCTGCTCGAATCCGTACATCGCGCCATCGCGGCGGAACTGGTCGGGCGCGCCGATCGCCTCTGACCAGTCGGTCAGCGTATCCGCCAGCTCCGCCCACCAGCGCGGGCCCTCCCTGAGCTTCCATGCCCAGCTGTCGTGTCCCTTACGGTGCGACGCGGCCGCTTCGGTCTTCAGCCAGTCCGGTCCCCGCGACCGGCTGCGCGCGCGGCGCATGGGCTCGTGCACCGCCCGTGGAATCAGCGGCCGGATCCCATACTTGGTGAAGGCGCGCCAGAGCCAGACCGGATGCGGCTTCTCTCCCATTCCCGGCAGGCTCCGCGCGATCCGCATGGCCGCGCGCAGCCTCCCGCCGCGCAGCAGGTCTGCCAGCAGGTAGCGCGCGCACCCGAAGAGCTCGTCGCCGCCCTCGCCGTCGAGCATCACGTCCACCCCATCGGCCACAGCACGGCGCATCAGCGGCCGCCAGATGAAGATGTTCGGCGAATCGCTCGGGACCTCCCAGGCCTTCATGAACTCGACCGAAGCCGCGAGGGGGCTCTCGCCCGCGAATGCGTGCTCGACGACGGGAATGCCGAGCCAGTCGCGGACCTCCGCGATCCGCGCCGACTCGTCCGCGGCCGGCTCCCCCGGAAACGTCCCGGAGTACGCCGTGACCCGTCCGCCCGCGGAGGCACTGGCCGTGGCGGCGACGGTGGCGGAGTCGAGGCCCCCGCTGAGCATCACGGCGGGGCGCCGGGCACCCTCGAGCGCGCGCTCCGCCGCCGCGCTGACCGCCTCGCGGACCGCCCGGGCCGCGTCGTCGAAAGACACCTCGCGGGGCGCGACGTACACCGGACGCCAGTGTCGCCACTGGCTCCAGCCCGCAGGGGTGAGCGTAACCGCGTGACCCAGCGGGAGGCGGCGAATGCCCTCGTAGAGGGTCCGGTTGGATCGGCTGCTCGTTCCGGCGAGCCATTGCGACATGGCCTCGCCGTCGGGCGCGGGGCGCCGCCGCAGGGCCGCGAGCAGGTTGCGGACCTCCGAGGCGAAGAGCAGGCCGCCATCCGACTCCGTCAGGAACAGCGGCCGATCGCCGCTGCGGTCGCGGGCGAGCAGTCCTTGCCGGACGGTCCGGTCCCACACCAGCAGCGTGAACGGGCCCTCGACGTCCTCCACCACGGCGTCGCCGAGGCGGGCGTAGCCCGCGGCGATCACCGCCTCGGCGGGTCGATCGGGCTCGACTCCAAGCCGGCGCGCCAACCGCTCCACGCGCGGCCGGCCGTCGACGAGGCAGAGCGAGCCCTCGCCGGCGGGCGACTGCGGGGTCCAGGCGACTGTGAGCGCGCCGGCGGCCACGCTCGCCGCCGGTCCGTCAACCGCCAGGGCCCGTTCTAGCCTCGGCCGGTGTGCGTCTCGACCCGGCCCGTGCGGATCGAACCGGCCCGCGAGCGCGGCTACGCGCACGTCACAGCGTCACGAGCTGCTCGAAGGAATCGCCTCCCGGCGAGAGCAGCGCCGCGCCGTCGTGCTCGACCCAGGCGTGCGCGCCGAACCGCTCACCGGGCTCGACGGCGATCACCAGCCGGGATGAGATGCCGCGGCGCGCCAGGAGCCTCGTGAGGACGAGCGAGGACATGAGGCAGCTCGAATCCGCGGGAAGGACCGCCAGCGTCCTCGTGGTCGCTCGGCCCAGCCGTCGCCCGGCGCCGACCTCGTCGGCCGCACCGGGCGGCCCGCCGTCGCCGGCGGAGGCGGCTGGGCGGCGGAGCAGCTCGAGCGAGCTCCGCAGCCCTCGCCGGCGCAGCAGCCAGCGCGCCACCGCGTACGAGGCCGCCACCTCGCCGGCCAGAGCCAGCTTCTTCCCGGCGGGCAGCGGCCGCTCGTCCGCCAGCCGCGCCAGCTCGGTCATCGCGTGACCCCGGCGCCGGCGAGTCGCTCCGCAACGGCGTCCGCGAGGCTGCCGGCATCGGGTGCGGCCCGCGCGTGCACCCTGAAGAGCGGCACCTCGCGCGCGATCGCGGCGCAGACGTCGAGCTGGTTCACGAGTCGCTCCGGGGTGGTCACCCCGAGCACGAACGTGCTGGCCAGGAGCATCCGCGGGTCGGGCTTCTCGATGCGCTCGAGCAGCGGTCCTTGGCCGCCCCAGAGGAAGCAGATCGCCCTCAGAGGAAGCGGCCCGTCCGCCCTGGGGAGCGAGAGGTAGGTCTTGCCACTGACGCCCAGGACGGTCCCGAGCCGATCCCACACGCCGGCGTCGATTGCGCCGCGCTCGTCGGGTCGCACCGCTGCGATCCCGGCGCCCGGGTGGCCGTGAAGGGCGCCGTCCCGCTTCTCGATGACGAGCACGTCGTCGGTCAGGAACCGCGCGCCGCCGGCCACCAGGCGCAGCGCCAGTGAGGTCTTGCCGAATCCCGAGGCCCCGACGAACGCCACCGCCCCGCCGTCCAGCTCCACGGCGCTCGAGTGGAACGCCTCGTAGCCGCTGATCACAGCGGTCCAGGGAAGGATCCGGCCAACCAGGAAGCGCTGCCAGCTCCAGGCGTCCATCTCCGGCGGGGCGCACGCGACACGGTCGCCCCGTCGCGAGATACGGGCGAGGCCGAAGTGGCGCGCATAGAGCCTGTAGCCGGCCTCGGGGTGGCGGTCGATCGTCCGCGCGGGCGCACCCGGGCCGTCCTCCTCGAAGCGCTCCTCCAGCACCCGCTCGACGCCCGACCCGGGCCAATCGCGGTCGATCTCCTCCTCACTCAGAAGGTCGATCCGCGTCCCCCGGCCCACCGGCTCGCCGACCGCCGGCACGAGGCCCGGGGCCTCGAACGAGAGGTCGATCTCGAGGCCGAACGCGCGCGCCCGCCAGTCCTGCAAGGCCACCCCCGCCGGATCAGCCCGCATCGCGCTCGACCAGCCCACGCTCCTCGAGCGTCCGGCACAGGCTGAGCAGGTCCCGCTCGATCACCTCTCGCGGCTGACCGAACTGCGATGCGAGGTCGTCCACCGCCGCGGCCACCGAGTCGCGCTCCTGCACCACCTCGAGCATGCGCGCGGCGGTCCGGTTGAGGCCGTGG
>JAFAQQ010000203.1 GCA_019246335.1 Actinomycetota bacterium
TGGACAGCGTGCGGTCGATGGCTCACGACTACAACGGGGGGCCGGTCGAGGGCGGGAGCTTCCCGGCTGACATCTGGCACGACCTCATGAGCTCGGTCCTCGCGATCGACGCCTCCGAGCACGCGCCGAAGGGGAGCTCGGCCAACGGGAGCGGCGGCGGCGGCTCCGGCAGCTCCGGCACGGGCAGCGGGACCGGTGTGCCGACCTACACGCCGCAGACGACTTCGCCGCAGACCGGAAGCGGCACCGGGACTGGCGCCGGAGGGGGCATCACCCAGCCGCAGACGCCGACCCCGGTGCCGCAACCAACCCCGCAGCCGCAGCCGCAGCAGCCGGTCACCCCGCCCCAGACCCCTCCCTCACGCGGGGGCGGGACGGGGGCCCCGACCGGAACGGGCCACTGACGCGCGCGCATCGCGCATGACCGCCGGCCACGGGCGGGAGACGCAGGGCGAATCGCGATCGCAGAAGCGCCACGGCAGATCCGTCGCCTTGGTGATGCCGATCCGCGTACCGCGCACCACTTCGACGGGCCGATGGCCAAGCCCGGGAAAAACCGCGATCGGACCGTCGCCCGTCAGCGTGGCGCCGTTCAGCTCGAGGCCGATGCCCAGCGCCTCGGTGAGCTTCCCGGGGCCCGAGCACAGCGCATCCAAAGGGTGAACCCCGCGCCGGGCGCGCATGACGTCCACGCCCTCGACCGGTTCTAGCGCCCGGATCAGCGCCGCCGCCCCGACCCCCTCCGGCTCCGCCACCGCGTTCAGGAGAGCGTGGATCCCGTACGACCGGTACACGTAGGCGTTGCCCGGCGGTCCGAACAGAGTCGCGGTGCGGGGCGTCAGGCCGGCGTAGGCATGGCACGCCGGCTCCTCCTGGTGGTAGCTCTCGACCTCGACGATCCGGCCCGCGGCGCCTCCATGGCGGATGACGCACCCGACCAGATCGTGCGCGACCTCGTGCACCGAGCGGGCGTAGAACGCGCGCCGGCGCGGATCGAGGCCCCCCCGGATCAGGGCGCCGCCTCGCTGAGCGCCTGCCGCGCCTCGCTGAGCTGCTCGCGCACGCGCGGCAGCGCCGTTCCGCCGCGCGAGACCTTTGAGTCGATGAAGCCGTCCCCCGAGATCGCATCGGCGAGGCCGGCGTCGCCGAGCTGCGGTGCCAGCCGCGCGATTTCCTCGCGGTCGAGCTCGGAGAGCGCTCGGCCGCTGTCGGCGGCCGTCCGCACCAGCGACCCGACGATCCCGTGCGCCTCGCGGAACGGCACGCCGCGGCGGACGAGGAGGTCCGCGACGTCGGTCGCGCCGAGGAACTCATCGGCCGCGGCGGCGGCCATCCGGTCACGCCGGAACTCGAGCCCGCGCACGAGCGCGCGCGCCGCCTGGAGCGATAGCTCGAGCGTGTCCACCGCGTCGAAGAGGTGCTCCTTGTCCTCCTGCAGGTCCTTGTTGTAAGCGAGCGGCAGGCCGTGGAGGACGCCGTGGAGCGCGGCGAGGTGCCCGACGATCCGCGGCGCCTTCGCGCGCAGGAGCTCGGCGGCGTCGGGGTTCTTCTTCTGGGGCATGATGCTCGATCCGGAGGCGAAGGAGTCCGGCAGGCTGCAGAATCCGAATTCCTCGCTCGACCAGACGACGACCTCCCCGCCGAGCTGGGAGAGGTGGGTCGCGCAGGTGGCCGCCGCCGACAGGTAGTCGAGCACGAAATCGCGATTGGACACCGCGTCGATCGAGTTCTCGGCGACCCTTGCGAACGCCAGATCGCGCGCCATGCCCTCGCGATCGGTGTCGAACGTGACGCCGGCCAGGGCCCCGCTCCCGAGGGGCAGCTCCGAGGCGGCGGCCATCACCTCGGCGAACCGCGCGCGATCCCGCCGCAACCGCCAGAAGTGCGCCAGCAGGTGGTGTGCGAGGTAGACGGGCTGGGCTCGCTGGAGGTGCGTATATCCCGGCATCGGCCAGTCGGAATGCCGCTCGGCGATGTCGAGCAGGGTCGCCATCAGCTCGTGGGCGAGCTCCGCCGCGCTGAGGCTGTGCGCGCGCACGAACATCGCCATGTCGGTCGCCACCTGGTCGTTGCGCGAGCGGGCGGTGTGGAGCTTCCCGCCGACGGGGCCGATCAGCTCGGTGAGCCGCCGCTCGATGGCCATGTGGATGTCCTCGTCTCCGGGCTGGACGATGAACTCGTCGGAGTCGATCTCGGCGCGGATCGCGGCCAGCCCGTGCTCGATCTCCGCGAGCTCCTCCCCGGACAGGACGCCGGCGCGCTCGAGCATGCGCGCGTGGGCGCCCGATTGCTCGAGGTCGTAGGGCGCGAGCCGGTAGTCGTAGGCCACGGACGCATTGAAGGCCCGGAACAGCGGGTCCTGCGGAGACGAGAAGCGCGACACGGAGGTGAGTCTAAGAGCGCTACGTACGGCGCGATGAGCGATCCGCGCCCGCGTGGAGGTCAGCCAGGCGCGCCCGCCGTGCGTGCCGCCGCCACCGCGGCGGCCAGTCCCTCGGCCACCCGCTCGACCTCGCCCTCGGTGATATCCGGGAAGAACGGAAGCGCCAGCGAGCGGCGAGCGACGTCCTCGCAGACCGGGAACTCGCCTTCGGCGTGACCGAAGCGCTCGCGGTAGAAGCTCATCAGATGGATCGCCGGCAGGTAGGGCTTCGAGTCGATCCCGCGCTCGCGAAGGAGCGCGATGACCCGGTCCCGGTCGGCGTCGCGCGGGACCTGCACGACGTAGACGAACCAGCCCCGCACGTCGCTGCCGGCGTCCGGGCAGGGGAGCTCGAGGCCCTCCACCCCCTGGAGCGCCTCCCCGTAGCGGGCGGCCGCTCGTGCCCGCGCCGCAAGCATCGCATCGAGGCGCTCGAGCTGCGCGACCCCGAGGGCGCAGGCGATGTCGCTGAGCCGGTAGTTGAACCCGAGGCGGTCGTGGTCGAGCCAGGACATGTCGGGGGCGCGCCCCTGGTTGCGCTCGCTGTCGACCCGGACCTTGTCGGCCGCCGACGGGCACACGACCATCCCGCCCTCTCCCGTCGTGATCTGCTTGTTGGCGTAGAAGCCGAAGGCCGCGAGATGGCCGCGCGCGCCGATCGCCGGTCCGTCCGCGTGCCGCCCGCCCAGCGCCTCGCAGGCGTCCTCGACGATCCATAGCGATCGCGCGGCGGTGATCCGCTCGAGCTCCCGCATGTCCGCGGGATAGCCGAAGACGTGCACGGGCAGGAGGCCCACCGTCCTCTCCCCCACCGCCGCCGCGGCTGCCGCGGGATCGATGTTCAGGGTCCGCGGGTCGATGTCGCAGAAGACGGGGCGCGCGCCCTCGTACACGACGCAGTTGGCGGAGGCGACGAAGCTGAACGGCGTCGTCACCACCTCGTCGCCGGGCCCCACCCCGGCGACCCGCACCGCGAGGTGAAGCGCGGCGGTCCCGCTCGACACCGCGCTGGCGCTCGCCACGCCGAGCCGCGACGCGAACGCGCGCTCGAACTGCTCGAGCCGTGGGCCGAGGGAGAGCCTGCGCGACCGCAGGACCTCCAGCACCAGCTCCTCCTCGCGCTCGCCGACGACCGGCCGCGCGAGCGGGATCCGCTCGCTCACCGTGGCGCCGCGGGCTCCGTTACCGCCCGGCGCGTGTGGTGGCTGCGGCTCGGCAGCATTCCCGCCTCGAGCGAGTCGACCAGCGCGTCCCAGCTCGCCTCGATGATGTTCTCGGAGACCCCGATCGTCCCCCACGTGTCGGTCCCGTCGGTGGCGTCGAGCAGCACACGGGTCACGGCCCCGGTGCCCTTGCGCTCGTCGAGGATGCGGACCTTGTAGTTCACGAGCTCGATGTCGCGCAGGTGGGGGTAGACGTCTCCGATGGCGGCGCGCAGCGCGCGGTCGAGCGCGTTGACCGGCCCATTTCCCTCAGCGGTGCGCAGGTAGCGCTCCCCGCCGACCCAGATCTTGATCGTGGCCTCGGTCTGGACGCGGCCGTCCTCCCGCTTCTCGGCGACCACCCGCCACGCCTCGAGCCGGAACAGCGGCTCGTAGGAGCCGGTCTCCTTCCTGATCAGGAGGTCAAACGACCCGTCGGCCGCCTCGAACTGGAACCCCCGGGACTCGAGCTCCTTGACACGGTCCACGACGCGTGCCGCGTCGCCGTCGGCGAGCGACATCCCCGTCTGCTCGGCGCGGGCGTGCACCGTCCCCTTTCCCGAGAGCTCGGAGATCAGGAGCTTGCGGTCGGCGCCCACCGCCGCCGGGTCGACGTGCTCGAACGTGCGCGTGTCGCGGGAGATCGCCGCGATATGCATGCCGCCCTTGTGGGCGAAGGCGTTGCGCCCCACGTACGGCTGGTTGGGATTCGGGGTGACGTTGCAGATCTCGTCGACGAGGTGAGCCGTCTCGGTCAGGGCGGTCAGCAGGGACGGGTCGATGCAGTCGTGGCCGAGCTTCAGCTGGAGTCCCGGCACGATCGTCGTGAGGTTCGCGTTACCGCAGCGCTCTCCGTAGCCGTTGACCGTGCCCTGGACCATCCGGGCCCCGGCCTCGACCGCGACGATCGAGTTGGCGACGCCGCAGCCGGCGTCGTCGTGAGTGTGGATGCCGAGCCCGGCCGAGCCGGCCAGCTCCCCCGCCACCGCCCGCGTCGCGCTCGCGATCTCGTCGGGCAGGGTCGCGCCGTTCGTGTCGCACAGCGTTACCCACTCGGCGCCCGCCTCGGCCGCGGCCCTGGCGCAGCGCAGCGCGTACGCGCGGTCGTCGCGGAACGCGTCGAAGAAGTGCTCGGCGTCGTAGACGACGCGCTTGCCGGCGCCTGTGAGGAATGCGATTGAGTCCGCGATCATCCGCAGGTTCTCCTCCGCGTCCACTCGCGTGACCTTCTCGAGGTGCAGCCTCCAGGTCTTCCCGACGAGACAGCAGACCGGGACGGAGGACTCCGCCATCAGGCCCAGGGCGGGATCGGCGTCCGCGTCCACCTCCCGCCGGCGCGTCATCCCGAAGGCGACGACGTCGGCGTGCTCGAGCTGCTCGCGCTCCAGGAGGTCGAACAGCTCGGCGTCCTTCGGGTTGGAGCTGAGGAAGCCGGCCTCGACGAAGTGGAAGCCGAGGCCGTCGATCGCGTGGACGACGCGGAGCTTCTCCTCGGCCGAGAGCGACACGCCCTCGCCCTGCATGCCGTCGCGCAGCGTGGTGTCGTAGATCAGGACCTGCTCGGACATCGAATCGGACGCCTTAGATGATTGATGCCGAATCCGCGTACGCCTGGGACCGCGAAAACCGAGCTGGCGAAGGACGCAGGGCGAAGTTCAGGCATGAATGCCTGGACGAGCCCGAGGACGAACGTCCAGCGAAGGTTTGCAGCGGTATCCAGGGGTGCGGGGGTTCGGGATCAGTCATCTTGTTCGGCGAATGCGGACTGAGGCCTGCGGCGGCCACGCGCGACGCAGCTCTCTAGAGCGCGGCCGCGCTCCTAATTCGCCGGGCGTCCAGCGGCTGGGGCATCAGGCCTTCGATGGTACCTGCACCACGTCGAGCCACTCGCGGTACTGCTCCGCGCGCCCGTGGAGGGCGTCGTCGAACACGCGCTGGATCTGCCGCGTGATCTCCCCGGGCGGCCCGAGCGCGATGTCGTCGATCTCGCGGATCGGCGTCAGCTCGGCGGCGGTCCCGGTGAGGAACACCTCGTCGGCGTGGACGAGTTCGGAGCGGGCGACGTCGCGCTCGGTGACGCGATAACCCAGGTCGCGCGCGATCTCGATCACCGACCGGCGATTGACCCCGTCGAGGATGCTCGCGGTGTGGGGCGGGGTGAATATCTCCCCGTCGCGGATCACGAAGACGTTCTCGCCCGTCCCCTCGCACACGACCCCCTTTTGGTCGAGAAGGATCGCCTCGTCGTAGCCCGCGTTCTTCGACTCGATCTTCGCCAGGACCGAGTTCAGGTACTGGCCGCAGGCCTTCGCGTGCGGGATCAACGAGTCCGACGAGATCCGCCGGTACGAGGAGACCCGCGCCCGGATCCCGTTCGACTTCCCCTCCTCGCCGAGGTACGCGCCCCACTCCCAGACGGCGATGTAGACCTCGACGGGATTCGATAGCGGGTCGAGGCCCATCGGCCCGTACCCGCGCACCACGAGCGGCCGGATGTAGCAGCTGCGAAGGCCGTTCTGCGAGATCAGCTCGTGCGTCGCCTCGCGGAGCTCGTCGAGCGCGTACGGGATGTCCATGTAGTAGAGGGTCGCCGACTTCTGGAGGCGCTCGAGGTGGTCCCGGTGGCGGAAGATCGCCGTCCCGAGGTCGGTGTCGTACGCGCGGATGCCCTCGAACACGCCCGTGCCGTAGTGCAGGGCGTGGGTCAGTACGTGCACCTTCGCGTCCTCCCATGGCACCAGCTCTCCGTTGGCCCAGATGAGGTCCGCGGTGTTCACGTGACTGCTCCTCCTGGTCAGAGGTTTGTGAGGACCGCGCTCGTCGCGTCCTCGGTTGTGGCGTCGCCGCCGAGATCGGCCGTTCTGAGGCCTCCCTCCAACGCGCGATCGACCGCCGATTCTATTGCCGCCGCCTCATCGGCGCGGTCGATTCCGTAGCGCAGCATCATCGCCACCGAGCCGAACATGGCGAGCGGGTTGGCCCGGCCGGTTCCGGCGATGTCAGGTGCGGATCCGTGCACGGGCTCGAACAGCCCGGGCCCCGACGCGCCCACGGACGCGCTGGGGAGCATTCCGATCGAGCCGGTGAGCATCGCGGCCTCGTCGCTCAGGATGTCGCCGAACAGGTTCTCCGTGAGGATGACGTCGAACTCGGCGGGCCGCGAGACCAGCTGCATCGCGGCGTTGTCGACCAGCAGGTGCTCGAGCTCGGTCGCCTCGTGCCGTCCGGCCACGCGCTCGACCGTCTCTCGCCACAGCCGCGATGTCTCGAGCACATTCGCTTTGTCCACGCTCGTCACGCGCCGACGTGCGAAGCGGAACGCCACCTCGGCGATCCGCTCGATCTCGTCGGCGCTGTACGCGCACGTGTCGTAGGCGGATCCGTCACGGCGGCCGCGGTCGCCGAAGTAGATCCCGCCGGTCAGCTCGCGCACGACCAGCAGGTCGGTGCCCTCGATCCGCTCCCGCCGCAGCGGGCTGGCGTCGAGCAGCGCGGCGCTCGGGCGCACGGGACGGAGGTTCGCGAAGAGCTCGAGCCCCTTTCGCAATCCGAGCAGCCCCTGCTCGGGGCGCGGGGCGTCCGGGTCGGTGCTGTCCCATTTCGGACCCCCGACCGCGGCCAGCAGCACGGCGTCCGAGCCGCGGCAGGCCGCCAGGACATCGGCCGTGAGCGCCGTGCCGTGCTCGTCGATGGACACGCCGCCGATCGGATGCTCCTCGACCTCGAAACCCCCAAGCCGGTCGAGCAGCTCGCGGGCGGCGCCCATGATCTCGGGGCCGATGCCGTCGCCCGCGAGCGCGACGATGCGGCTCGGCTCAGGCACGCCGGGCCTTGATGTTGAGCCGGACGTAGTCGAGCTCTGGCTCCATCCGTTCGGCCACCTCGTCGGTGAACGGGTCGCGCAGGTCCTCGGGCAGGAGATAGATGTGACAGCCGAGGCAGACCGTCCGGATGAACGCGCGCGGCTCGTCCGGGGTTACCGGCCAGGGCTCGAGCCAGGCCTCGATCTCGTCGAAGCCCGCCCGCTGGAGTCGCGCAGCCGTCTCGTCCGCGGCCGCGAAGTTCCACGGGCCGGTCCAGCCGGCGAGATGCTCGGCGAACGGCGCCTCGCTCGCGACCTCACGGGCGATCGCGTGGAAGCGCGCGACGTTGCCCTCGCCGCCGCACTGCGCGATCAGCGGAGCGCCGGGCTTCATGGCCCCGTGGAGCGCGGCGAACAGACGGTCGTGGTCCGGGATCCAGTGAAAGACCGCATTCGAGAACGCCGCGTCGACGGGCTCCTCGAGCTCGAGCGCGGCGAGGTCGGCCTCGATGACCGTGGCTCGGTCGCCCAGCGCCGCGCGCGCCGCCTCCACCATCGAGGGCGCGGAGTCGACCGCGATCACGCGGCCGCGCGGCAGCCGTTCGAGGAGCATCCTCGTGACCCGGCCGGTTCCGCATCCCGCGTCGAGCACCGTTTCGTCGCCCTCGAGCGGGAGGCGGTCCAGAACGGCTCGCGCCCACTCGACCTGCGGTGTCGACACGCGCTCATATGTGGCGGCGTCCCAGTCGCGCGCCGTGCCGGGCCCGCTCACAGCGCGGTGGTGACCGGGCCCGGTCGCTCCCGCTCGGCCTCGTAGCGCTCGATGGCTTCGGCGTTCGCGAGCGTCACGCCGATGTCGTCCAGGCCGTTCAGCAGCCGGTGCCGGATCTCCGGATCGATGTCGAAGCCGACCTCGCTGCCGTCGAAGGAGACCAGCTGGCCGTCGAGGTCGATCCTCGCCCTGCCCGCCGCGCGCAGCGCGTCGACGTGGTCCGCGCCGAGCACGACCGGGAGCAGGCCGATCTTCGTGCAGTTCGAGTAGAAGATGTCGGCGAATGACGGCGCCACGATGGCTCGGAACCCGTAGTCCTCGAGGGCCCACGGCGCGTGCTCGCGCGAGGAGCCGCAGCCGAAGTTGCGGCCGGTGGCCAGGATCGGGTTGCTAGGCAACTCCCAACCCGGCTCCCGCGCCCAGTCGTAGAAGAGGAACTCGCCGAAGCCCGTCCGCTCGACCCGCTTCAGGAACTGCTTGGGGATGATCTGGTCGGTGTCGACGTCGTCGCGCGGGAGCGCGGTGACGCCTCCTTCGATGACGCGAATCGGCTGCATCAGAGCGCTGCCCGGTCCCAGTCGCGGATATCCACGAAGTGCCCCTCGATCGCCGCGGCGGCGGCCATCTCCGGGGAGACCAGGTGGGTGCGACCGCCGCGCCCCTGGCGCCCCTCGAAATTGCGGTTCGAGGTGGATGCGCAACGCTCTCCGGGGCTGAGGATGTCCGGGTTCATCCCCAGGCACATCGAGCACCCAGCCGAGCGCCAGTCGAAGCCGGCGGAGCGGAAGACCTCGTCCAGGCCCTCGGACTCGGCCTGAGCCTTCACCTGCTGCGACCCGGGGACGACCATCGCGCTGAGCCGCGGGCTCACCCGCCGGCCCTCGACCATGCCGGCGGCGGCGCGGAGGTCGCCGATCCGCGAGTTGGTGCACGAGCCGATGAAGACGCGGTCGAGCGGGATCTCCCGGATCGGGGTCCCCGGGGTGAGGTCCATGTACCGGAGCGCCCGCTCCTCGCCCTCGGTGCTCGGGTCCGGGACCTCGCCGGTCACGGGAGCGACCATCTCGGGCGTCGTCCCCCAGGTGACCTGCGGCGAAACGGCGGACGCGTCGACGTTGAGCTCGCGGTCGAACGTGGCGCCGTCGTCCGTGCGCAACGCGCGCCACTCGTCCGCGGGGAGCGGATCGGGCGCGGAGGGACGGCCCTCGAGCCACTCGAGCGTGACGTCGTCGGGGGCGACCATGCCGGCTCGACCGCCGCCCTCGATCGTCATGTTGCAGATCGTCATCCGGCCCTCCATCGAGAGACGCTCGATCGCCTCGCCGGCGTACTCGATTACGTGGCCGACGCCGCCCGCGACCCCCATCTGCCCGATGGTTGCGAGGATCAGGTCCTTGGGGGTGACGCCAGGCCCAAGCTGCCCGCGATAGAGGATCCGCATCGACCGCGGCTTCGGCTGGACGAGGGTCTGCGTCGCGAGCACGTGCTCGACCTCGCTCGTCCCGATTCCGAACGCGAGGGCGCCGAAGGCGCCGTGGGTGGCGGTGTGGGAGTCTCCGCAGACGACCGTCATCCCGGGCTGGGTGACGCCGAGCTCCGGGCCGATCACGTGGACGATGCCCTGACGGTCGGAGCCGATCGAGTACACCGGGACGCCGAACTCGCGGCAGTTGCGCTCGAGCGTCTCCACCTGGACGCGCGAGAGGTGGTCGGCGATCTGCGCCGCCACCCGGGAGCCGTCGGTTGGCACATTGTGGTCGGCGGTCGCGAGCGTCCGGTCGGGGCGGCGCACCCGGCGCCCCGCCATCCGAAGGGCGTCGAACGCCTGCGGCGACGTGACCTCGTGGACCATGTGGAGGTCGATGTAGATGAGGCCGGGCGTGACCTCGTGGGCTTCCCAGATCCTGTCGAACAGCGTGCGTGGCATCGGATGCGTCAGCTTCTCCGCAAGCCGGCGCTCACGACGGCGACGAAGCGCGCGTCCCGGCGGCCGGGGTTCTCGAAGTGGTGGGAGAGATCGGCGTCGAACGTCACCGAGTCGCCTTCGGAGAGGTCGTAGTCGACGCCGGCGCAGCTCAGCCGCAGCGAGCCGGCGAGCACCAGGGCGGTCTCGCGGCTGCCGGGCTCGTGCATCGGAGGGTCGTCGGGGCCGCCCGTCGCGGCGCCCGGCGCGAGGTCGTGCACGGACACCTCGGCGCGCTGCCCGGGCACCGCCGGCGTGACGAGCTCGTAGGAATGCCCGTCGGCCCGCGAGCCGCCCGGCTGGCGGTCATCGCGGCGGACGACGGTCACGCCCTCGGCCTCGTCCAGGCGGAGGAGCTGGGAGAGCGACAGCTCGAGCCCCGCCGCGATGCGCCCGGCGACCGCGAGCGTCGGGCTCGTCTCGCCGCGCTCCACCTGGGACAGCATCGGCGCCGAGACGCCGGCGCGCTCCCCCAGGTCGCGCAGCGAGAGGTCCATCCCCTCGCGCAGGGCGCGAACTCGGGGTCCGATCGGGAGTGACTCGGTCGTTGCGACAGTCATCCTGTACGTCCGTACGTTATCACGTACGCTCACTATCGGTCGTCGGCGCCGATTGGTGAATCCTGAGTGCTATGGCACTGACAATCCACCAACTTCGCCGGCGGGCAGGAGCAGGGCTACTGCGTGCCCGGCCCGGCGTTGACCTTCCACGTCCCGCCCTCCTTGTGGAGAAGGGTGGGGGAAAGCCGGTTTCCGGCGCTGACGTTGACCACGGCGTCCGATCCCGCGACCTTCGCCTGGCTGACGTGGACGCCCTTGAACGCGCGGGAGAGGGCGGGCTTCAGCCTGGCCACGGCGGTCGCGCAGTCGCCGGTGTGAGTCAGTGGCCTCGCGTGGACCACGAAGAGCGCGCGGGTGGGCGCGGTCATCAGCGAGCACGCCTTCTTGCCGTCACCCTTGGCGAAGGCGTCGAGATAGCTCTTGACGGTCGAAGTCGCGTCGTCGGCCGGTGAGCTGCCGCAGGCGGCGAGCGCGCAGGCCGCGGCAAGGGAGGCGATGGCGATCCGAGCTCGGGCGCGTGTCATGGCGCGCGCAACCGTAGCGACCGGCGCTCGGACGGGTGCAGCGCGCGCTCCAGCAACGTCCGCAGCTCCGCGGCCGACGGCGGGTCGGGCGTGTTCGCGAGGTCCGGCCGCGCGAGCGTCTCGCGCACGACCGGCTCGATCGATTCCTCGCTCACGCCGAGCTCCGACAGCGCGGCCACGCCCGACCGTGCCGCGAGCTCGGCGACCCGCCCGGGCGCCGCCTCGGCGCGCGGCTCAGCGCCGAGCGCTCGCGCCAGATGCGCGAGCTCTCGCGGCGCGCGCCCCGCCATCGCCGCGAGCGTGTGCGGCAGCAGCACGGCGTAGGCCTTGGCGTGTGGCGCGCCGGTGACGCGGACGAGCGTCTGTCCGAGCGTGTGGTGGAGCGCGAACCCCGCGGCGCCCACGGCGTAGCCGGCGAGGATCGAGCCCAGGGCGAGGGCGGGGCGGGCCTCGCCCTCGCCGTCGGTCTCGAGGCCCTGAGCGTTGAGGCGCGCGGCTCGCAGCCCAGCCATCTCGGCGACCGGGTTCGCCAGCGGGCCGTACAGCGCCTCGGCGGCGTGGGCCAGGGCGTTCATCGCGCTCGCGGCGCGCGCCCCGGCGGGCTGGGACGCCATCAGGCCGGGCTCGGCCACGACCAGCGAGGGCCGGACGAGGTTCCAGGACTCCACCCCGGCGGGCATGCGATGGAGGCGGGTCATCGGCGCCCCCGAGAGGGTCGTGGGCACCGCCGCGCAAGGCAGGCCGTCAGCGCCGGCGATTCCCTTCGCGGCATCGATCACGCGTCCGCCTCCGAGCGCGACTACCGGCCGCCCCCGCACGCGCGGCCGCACCGCGGCGGCGGCATCGGGCACCGGGCCGTCCGGCACGTCCAGGACCTCCGCTGCGCGGTCGGCGAGGGCGGGCGCCTGCGCCGCCGCCCGGGGCGTGGTGAGCAGGGCGTAGCGCTCGAACCCGCGGCCCGCGAGCAGGTCAGGCGCCTCGGCGGCCGCGTCCGGGCCGAAACGGATCAGCCGCTCGCCGTCGACCCAGGTGAAATCGTGTTCGTCCAACGAGGTCGCCGGCTAGGTGCTCCGGCCGGTCTGCTCGGCAAATCGCTCGACCGCGGCGAGGTCGTAGTCGCCGTGGTCCGTCCCGAGGCCCTGCGCGACCAGGGCCGCGGTGGCGCAGCCGAGGGTCGCGGCCGCGCCGCGGTCGCGACCCAGCGACAGCCCCCGCAGAAAGCCCGCGGAGAACGCGTCGCCGCAGCCGGTCGTGTCGACGACCTCGATCCCGAACGCCGGCACCGCCTGCGATCCCTCCGCGTCGACGATCAGGACGCCCTCCTCGCCACGGGTGGCCGCGACGCAGGAGACCCCTCGCTCGACGAGCGCGCGGCAGCCCGCCTCCAGATCGGGAGCGCCGGTGAAGCCCAGCACCTGCTCGTCGTTCGGCAGCAGGTAGTCGAGCTGGGGCAGCGCCGGCGCGATCCACTCGAGCAGGCCGGGATCGCCCGGCGCGAGGATGTCGGCGGAGGTGACGGCTCCGCCTTCCCGCGCGCGCGAGAGGATCCGGGCCGCCGCCTCCCCGCCCATGAACTCGGGCCCGCCGAGGTGAAGGTGGCTGGCCTCGGCGATGTCCTCCCACGGCGCGTCGTCCGGGCCGTACGTCGCGTTGGCGCCGACGACGTGGAACGCCGGCCGCTCGCCGGTCGGCCGGATCGGCAGGACGCTGGCCGAGGTCTGGACGTCGGTGCGTCGCAGGAGCAGCGAGGTGTCCACGCCGTCGCGCTCGAGGAGGCGCAGGAGCATGTCCCCCACCGGGTCTGTGCCGACAGCGCCCGCGCTCCGCACACGCGCGCCCAGCTTGGCGAGGACGAGCGCGGCGCCGCCCGCCGAGCCGGCCGCCGTGATGCGGATCTCCTCCACGAGCTGGCCACCCTGCCCCTCCGGGATCTCCTCGACCGGGCGGACGAGCACGTCCAGCACGTGCACGCCCATGACGATCGCGTGCATCTCCTCAGCCATCGGACGGCGAATCCTCCCCGATCCGATGCGTCGAGCCGTAACGGCGCTCGACGGCGGCCTGCACGACCGCCTCGCGCTGTCGCTCGTCGAGCGCCCGGACCTCCCCGATCGCGCGCGCTCGCCAGTACACCGTGCACGCCCACTCGAGCAGAAGCGAGTGCTCGACGGCGGTCGGGAGGTCCGCAGCGTGCGCGATCGCCCCGTGATTCGCCATCAGCGCCGCGGCGCGCCCTTCGAGGGCCTCGATGACCGATTCGGCCAGCTCCGGCGTGCCGAACGTCGCGTAGCGCGCGACCCGCACCGGTCCCCCGAGCAGGAGCATCTGGTAGTGGACGCAGGGCAGCTCGTCCTCGAGGACGCAGGAGAGCGCGGTGGCCATCGGCGCGTGCGTGTGCACCACGGCGCCCGCGTCGTAGCGGCGGTAGACCCCGAGGTGGAGGTCGACCTCGGATGTCGGCTCAAGCTCGCCTGCCACGACCGCGCCATCGCGGTCGACGACGGTGACCTGCTCGGGCGTCGCATCCGCCAGGACGACCCCGGTGGCACTCATGGCCACGTGCTCCCCGGATCTGGCGCTCACGTTGCCGGCCGTCCCGATCACGAGCCCCTGCTCGGCGAGGCGCCGGCAGGCGGCCGCGACCTGCTCGCGCTCGGCGTCGAGCACGCCTGAGCTACGGGGTGGGCGTCTCGGCGGCCTCGGCCGCCCGGAGATGGTGCTCGGCCTCGGCCGCGGCCGAATCCCGCAGCGCGTTCGACAGCGCCCGCAGGTACGCGCGCCCCGAGGCCTCGAGGATGTCCGTCGAGACGCCCTGTCCGGAGGCGAGCAACCCGTTCAGCTCGAGCAGCACCGTGACCTCGCCGAGCGCGTCGCGCCCGCCCGTTACGGCGCTCACGTGGTACTCCTTGAGCCGGGCCTCGTAGCCGGTGGCCGCGTTGATGGCGCTGAAGAACGCGTCGACGGGGCCGTCGCCCGTGAAGCTGCCGCTCACGGCCTCGCCGCCCGGCATCCGGACCGACACCTGCGCTAGGGGCGCGCGGCTGGACGACGCCTCTACCTGGAACGACTCCATGCCGAAGGACTCCGGCGCCTCGCGCATCTCGTCGGACACGATCGCCTCGAGGTCGAGCGCCGTAATGGCCTTCTTCTTGTCCGCGAGCTCCTTGAAGCGCTGGAAGGCCGTGTTGAGCGCCGCGCCGTCGACCTGGAAGCCAAGCTGCTCGAGCTCCTTCCGCAGCGCATGGCGCCCGGAGTGCTTTCCGAGGACGATCGCGTTGGTCTCGAGGCCGATGGTCGTCGCGTCCATGATCTCGTAGGTGGTGCGCTCCTTGAGCACGCCGTCCTGGTGGATGCCGGCCTCGTGCGCGAACGCGTTGCGACCGACGATCGCCTTGTTGGGCTGAACGTTGTAGCCCGTCAGGCGGGAGACCAGGCGGCTCGTGCGCGCTATCTCCCGCGTGCTGATCCCGGTCCAGAGTCCAACGCTCGACTCGCGCGTATGGAGCAGCATCACGATCTCCTCGAGCGACGCGTTGCCGGCCCGCTCGCCGATCCCGTTGATCGCGCACTCGACCTGGCGGCAACCCGCCTGGAGCCCTGCGAACGAGTTCGCCACGGCCAGCCCGAGGTCGTTGTGGCAGTGGACCGACACGACCACCTTCCGGAGGTCGGGCACGAGCCGGTACAGCTCCTCGAACATCGATCCGTACTCGTCGGGCATCGTGTACCCGACGGTGTCCGGCACGTTGATGGTCGTGGCGCCCTCGTCGATGGCGATCTGGATCACCTCCGCCATGAACTCGACGTCCGAGCGCGAGCCGTCCTCGGGCGAGAACTCCACGTCCTCGGTGTGCTCGCGCGCGTGTGCCACGGCGGCGCGCGCCTGTCCCTTCACGTCCTCGCGCGTGGTCTGGAGCTTGCGCTCGATGTGGATGTCGCTGGTGGCGATGAAGGTGTGGATTCGGGGCCGTGGCGAGTCCTTGACGGCGTTCCAGGCTGCTTCGACGTCCTGCTTCGCCGTTCGCGCAAGGCCGCAGATGACCGGGCCCTCGACCTGGCGCGCGATCGCCTGGACGGCCTCGAAGTCGCCCGGGGAGGTGATCGGGAAGCCGGCCTCGATGATGTCGACGCCAAGCCGGGCGAGCTGCTGCGCGATCTCGAGCTTCTCCTGGACGTTCAGCGAGATGCCCGGGGACTGCTCGCCGTCCCGCAGGGTCGTGTCGAAGATCCGGACCCGATCCTCCTCGCGCCTTGCCTTCGTTACTTCGGTCTCCATGTCGCTCATCGTTCCTTTCGACTACTCGATCCAGTTCTCCTCGGTGTGCGGCTCGTGCGGCCGCCGCGCGTCATTCCCCCCGAAGGGGGAGGAGGAGAAGTCGAAGATCGAGCGCGAACGACATTTCGCGACGCACTCTACAACCCCGCCCGCTATGTGATCGTGAGCTTGCGCGTGAGCTTGAGGTAGCCGACGCCGCTGAGGTGGACCGTCGCCTGCCCGGGCTTGCTCGGTCGCACGGTCAGCTTGATGTTCCCGTTCCGGTCCGAGGTCGCCGCACGCCCGCCGACCCCCGGCGGCCCTGTCAGATTCAGCTCGACGCCGGACGCCGGCTGCCCGAACTGGTCGCGCACCGTGAGTTTCAGCGTCCTCGCCTTTCCGTGGGCAAGGCTCGCTGGCAGACCCTTCACGCGCAGCTTCAGCCCGCCCGCTGCGGTCACGGTGTGCCCCCCGATCCGCAACGACTTCGGCAGGTGGCCGGGCTTGATCGACAGCGACCCGGTCTGGCCCTTGTGAGCCTGGAACGAGAACACCTCGGTCTTCTTCCCCGAGCTGACGACGAGCGTGGCCGGCCCCTTGCCCGTGCCGGCCACGGACACGGTGTACGTCCCGGTTGGTACCGACACGGAGCGGACCCGCTTCCCGCTGTAGACGACGACCGACCCGGGCAGCGTGTCACCGGGTCCGCCATGCGGGCTGACGCCGGCGCTGTCGCCCCGGGAGTCGTGCACGACCACGGCGAGCGGCGAATGCACGGTGAAGGTAGTTCCCTGGAAGCCGGGCGAGATGCAGCGGTCGAACGTGTTCGCGGTCTGCTGGTCCGAGCCGAACGGCGGGTACGGGCCGTACTCGTAGAGGAGGTAGTCGTTGCCCTGCGGGTGGGCGAAGCCGGAGAACGGTCGCCCACGACCGGGGATCGAGAGCTTGCGGTCCTGGCCGCGCGCGTTCTCGCCGAAGTCGACCACCTCGCCGTCCTGCCAGCCCTGGAGCGACTGCAGGTGGTTCTGGATGCTGTGCCCGAGGTGGCCCGCGGCGGCCTGGCCGAACTGCCAGTTCAGGAGGTTGTCGATGTCGATCACCTGCGCCTGCTGCTCGCCCGGGGCGCTGTTCGTCCCGCCGTCGAGGAAGGAGAAGAGCTGCTGCTTGACGCCCTGGTTCTCGGGGAAGAGGACGACGCCGTCGTGTACGCGATGCGCCGCGGTCGCGTCGGTGGCGTGGATCGGCATGAAGCCAATCCCGCCAAGCGCACCCTCGGCTTTGATCGTGCCGAGCCAGTGCAGAAGCGACGCCTCACCGCCCGCGAACAGCGTCGTGTCGCCCTGGCCGAGGAGCGTCGCGGGAAGGTCGAACGGCAGCGTCGCGCCGGCGCCGGTGACGCCCACCGTCAGCACCTTGCTGTCGGCGACGAGCGGATGGTCGGCCTCGCGGGCCTCGATGATCATGTCGCCCGGCACCGCGCCGACGAAGACGGTGAAGCGGACCTGCCCGTCCTGGTCGGTGAAGCGGTTGAAGTGCGTCGGCAGGATCTCTCCGGACCCGAGGCGCGTCGGCGACACGAACCGCGCGCTCGCATCGCAGAAGAGACCGGGCACGTCGTATGTCGGAGGCGGCTCGATCTGGAGCTCGTGGTCCGGGATCGGGTTGCCCTCGGCGTCGGTGTCGGTCGCCGTCACCGTCACCACGGCGCGACCGTTGGACTCGACGGTCTGCGGGTCGATCGTCAGCTTGATCTGGTCGTGGCCCTGCTCGAAGTCCACTCCCGTCCTGTTGCTCGAGAGGTTGACGCTTCGCTCGGGCGGCTTGTACGTCCCGTGGAGCGGCCTCACGGTGTAGCTGCCCTTCGTCAGCGCGAACGCGTAGTTGCCGGAGCTGTCCGTCGTGGTCGTCCTGCTCACGTGGTGGCCGCTTTCCGACGTGCCGCTGACGCGGAGCTCGACGCCGCTCAGAGGCTTGTGCGGGCCGGCGCTCACGGTCCCGCTCAGCTGGGCGAGATCGTTGTTGACAATGAAGTAGTCGCTCGAGATCGAGGTCGCACGCGATCCCAGGAACGGGATGTCCACGCCCTCCCCGAACACCTCCCAGACATTGGAGACCGCCTTGTGACTGGCTTTGACGGTGCAGCTCGACACGTCATCGCCGCAGCCGCTGACGACCTTCCCCCCGCCGACCTGTTTGACGAAGGCCTTCCAGTCCCAGTGCTCGTCATTGCCGCCGGGCGTGACTGTGCCCGTTATGTGCTGGCCGACGTGCAGGACCCGCGGCTCGACCGCGAAGTGCGCAGCGCCCTGCTCGAGGCACGACCCGCCCATCGAAAGGCCCGGGCTGGCGTCCGAGGCCGAGCACGGCGGCGGGGTTGGGCCTGGATCGACGTCGGCTGCGGCGCTCGTCGCACCCAGGGCCACGGCTGCCAACGCCGCCGCCACTGCAACGGCCAGTCGCGCCGCGGGCGGCCGCGCTCCGCGGCGTGGACGTGGGTGGATGCTGTTCAGGTTGTGAGGCGGTTCCCGGTGGGCCACGTCGCTAGTCCGTTAGACCAGTGGTCCCTCCCGATGCCGACCGTAACACAGCTTGGGAGGGCGGCGCAACGAGCGGGCGGGCCGGCCCTACAGCGTGAGGACCACCTTGCCGACGTTCCTGCGCTCCTGGATGTAGCGGTGCGCCTCCGGCCCGCGCTCGAGCGGGAACGCCTCGGACACGACGGGGCGGAGCTGTCCGCTCTCCACCCACTCCCGCAGCGGCTCGACGAACTCGTCGAGCGAGCCCTTCGCGTCCCACAGCGAAAGCATGTTGAGGCCGATCACGGACTTGGAGACCGGCATCATCCGTAGCGGGTTGAACCACGGCGTGCCGACCAGGGTTCGCCCCGCGGCGAGGAGGTTCCGCCGCTCGCCGCTCGTTACGGCGGAGACCCCGAAGCAGACGAGCCGGCCCCCGGGGCGCAGCAGGGACCAGCTCTTGCGGAAGCTCCGCCCGCCGACCGCGTCGAGGGCGAGGTCGAGCGGTTCCGTCGCCCCGCCTATGCGGCGCACCTCCTCCACGAAGTCCGAGCTCGTGTAGTCGATCGGGTGGTCCACGCCGAAGCGGCGGACCGCCTCGTGCTTCGACGCCGAAGCCGTCCCGTAGATCGTGCCGGCGCCGCTCAGCCTCGCGATCTGCGTCGCCGCGATGCCGACTCCGCCGGCGGCCGCGTGGATCAGGACGCTCTCGCCCTCACGCAGTGAGCCGTACCTGAGCAGGGCCGCGTAGGCCGTGGCGTAGACCACCGGCAGCGCGGCGCCCTCCTCGAAGCTCCAGTCGCCCGGCAGCGCGACAACGTTGCGCGCGTCGGTCACCACCCGCTCGGCGTAGCCGCCGAAGCGGCACCCGCCCATCACGCGGTCGCCCGCGGCCAGGCCGTCGACCCCCTCCCCGACTGCGTCCACCTCGCCGGCCACCTCGTAGCCCACGACGGCTGGAGGCTTTGGCGCGTCGGGATACACGCCCATGCGGGCCATGGTGTCCGCGAAGTTGATCCCGGCGGCGCGGACCGCTACGCGCACCTCGCCCGGGCCCGGTTCCGGCTCCGGCCTCTCCTCGACCTTGAGGACCTCGGGCGGGCCGTGCCGCGTGATGACGAGCGCGCGCACGCCGAGGAGCCTATTCGGTGCGGCGGGCCGGGCGGGCCCTACAGCGTCACGGCGCGCCCGTCGAAGAAGCCGTCGCCTCCGACGATCGCGTCCACGACCTGCGGCGGCACAGGCGACCCCGTCGTGACCACCATCACCGCTTCGCCGGAAGGCTCGGGAGCGCCGTCGCCGTCCTCGGGCCTCAGGCCCACGGCCGCGGAGACGACGTTGACGCCGGCATTCCCGAGCTCCGTGCCGACGCGGCCGAGCATCCCCGGCTGGTCGCGGTAGCGGAAGACCGCGACGTGCGGCTCGAGCTGCACGTTGAAGCGCGATCCCCATGCCTCGAGCAGGTGAGGGCGGTGGCGGCGGCCGAAGATCGTCCCCACGACCCGGCTGGCCCTACCGCGGCTGTTCACGGTGACCCGCACCAGATCCATGAAGTCGCGCGCGTGCGCGCGGTTGGTCTCGGTGACCTCGATCCCGCGCTCGGCCGCAAGCGCCGGCGCGTTGACGTCGTTAACCGTCTCCTCCGTGTGCCCGCGCAGGATGCCCTTCAGGACCTGGACGGTCAGCAGGCGCGTGTCGCGCTGCGCGATCCGGCCGAGGTACTCGACCGCGACGGCGTCGATCGAGCCGTCGTGCGCCAGCGCCGCCGCGATGCGGCCGAGGGCGTCGGAGAGCGGCAGGAACGGCCCGAGCTCCTCGAGGTCCTCGGGTCGCACGGCCGGTACGTTCACCGCGCTCGTCACCACGCCGCCCGTCAGGGCAGCGACGACTTGCTCGGCAGCCTGGTAGCCGGCACGGTCCGTCGCCTCGGCCGTGGACGCGCCCAGGTGCGGCGTCACGATCACGTTCGGATAGCCGAAGAGCGGATGGTCGGTGATGGGCTCCTCGTGGAATACGTCCAGCGCGGCGCCCGCGACCTTGCCGGAGTCGATCGCGGCCTTCAGGTCCTCGTCCACCAGCAGCGCGCCCCGGGCGACGTTGAGCACGCGGACGCCGTCCTTCATCTTCGAGAACGCGTCCGCGTTCAGCCAGTTCTCGGTCTCCGGGGTCTTCGGCAGGTGGATCGTCACGAAGTCAGCCGCCGCGTAGAGCTCGTCGGAGGTGGATGCCCGCTCCACGCCGAGCTCGCGAAAGCGGTCCTCCGCCACGTAGAGGTCGAACGCGACGATGCGCATGCCGAACGCGCGCGCCCGCTGGGCGACGAGCTGCCCGATCCGGCCGAACCCGAGGATGCCGAGCGTCTTCTCGTAGAGCTCCACGCCGCTGAACTTCGACCGCTCCCAGGCCCCTCCGGTGAGCGACGCATGCGCTTGAGGGACGTTGCGTGCGAGGGCGAGGAGCAGCGCCATCGTGTGCTCCGCGGCGGTGATGACGTTCGACTGGGGCGCGTTGGCGACCACGATGCCGCGCTTGGTGGCGGCGCCGACGTCGACGTTGTCGACGCCCACCCCGGCGCGCCCGACCGCGCGGAGCCGGTCGGCTCGCTCGATCAGCCCCGCATCGAGCTTCGTAGCTGAGCGGATGAGGATCGCGTCGAACTCGCCGATCCGGCCCTCGAGCTGGCCGTCCTCCCAGTCCGCGCCGATCTCGACGTCGAATCCCGCGTCCCGCAGGAGCTGGACGCCGGAGTCCCCGATCTTCTCCTTGACCAGGACCCTGGGAGCGCCGGTCACGCCGCGGCGGGCGCCGGGACGCCGGCCTCGAGGAAGACCGCCTGTGCCGCACCGACGCCGGCGCCGAGCTCCAAGTCGTGCCCGGCCTCCCGAAGCGCGAGCTCGAACGCGGCGAACGTGGTGAGGATGTCGACTGCGCCGAAGTACCCGCAGTGCGCGATCCGCGCGATCCGGTCCTTGAGCCGCCCCTGGCCGCCGGCGATCGTCACCCCGAAGCGGTCGCGCATCAGCTTTGGGATGGACGCGCCATCGATCCCCTCGGGCAACCTGATCGCGGTGACGACGTTGGCGTTCTCGTCCTCCGGCCCGAAAAGCTCGAGGTCGAGGGCGCGAACCGCCGCCCGCGCCGCGCGGCCCAGGACACGGTGGCGCTCGAACACCTGCTCGAGCCCCTCGTCCTCGATCATGCCAAGCGCCACGTCGAGGCCCATGAAGAGCGTGACCGCCGGCGTGAACGGGCTGTCCGGCGGGTCCTTGCGCTGCCCTTTGGCGGTGCGCTCCCAGTCGTAGTAGTAGCGGGGAGCGTCCGAGCCCGCCGCGTACTCGAGCGCTGCCTCCCCAACTCCGGCGAAGGCAAGGCCGGGCGGGCACATAAGGGCCTTCTGCGACCCGGCCACGACGACGTCGACGCCCCAATCGTCCTGCGGGATGGGCACGGCGCCGAGGCCGGACACCGCGTCGACCGCGATTAGCGCCCCGGCCTCGTGCGCGACCTGCGTGAGCGCCTGAACGTCGTTGACGACCCCGGTCGAGGTCTCCGACAGGGTGGTGAAGACCACCTTGGCGCCGGTGTCGGCGAGCTCGCGCTCGAGGTCCGCGGGCTCGACACGGTTGCCCCAGCCCGCGTCGAGGTGCCTGGTCCGCGCCCCGAATGCATCGCACAGCTCCACCCAGCGCTCGCCGAACTTGCCGCACGAGGCCACGAGCGCAGGCTCCCCGGGGCGGACCAGGTTGGCGGCAGCCGATTCCATCGCGCCGGAGCCCGAAGCCGCGAAGCACAGGACGTCGCCGTCCGTCTGGAAGACGTCCTTCAGGCGGGCGAGGCACCGCGAGTACACCTCGATGAACGCCGGCGCACGGTGGTAGAGGACCGGCTGCGCCATCGCCTCCGAGACCTCCGGCGGGATCGGCGTGGGCCCGGCCGTCATCAGATACCGCTTGATGAAGGGGTTCGCCATCCGGAGAATTGAGACTAGCGGAGAGCCCGGAGGGCTCCCGAGGCGCGCCCCGGGCCTCTCGGGGCCCGCCCCGGATGCGGTTTGGTCAGGCCGCCTGCGGCTGGCGCACGGCGATCTCGTTGAAGTGGTCCTGGTTCCACTTGTAGCCGTAGCCGAGCAGGAGGTTCCTGAGGATGAAGCCCCAGAAGCCCGCGGTCTGCTGTACGCCCGCCATCCTCTGGGCCTCACGGATGCGCCCCTCGAAGTGCACGAGCGAGATGATCGTGGGGATGAACAAGAGGACCCAGCCGAGCAGGAGGGCCGAGAGGGTGGCGCCGGCGTTGTAGTCGATCCGGCCTCCCGACCAGGACTGCATCTCCTTGCTGGCCCTATGCAGCCAGATCAGCGAGTAGATCGGGATGAAGGCGCACAGCAGCCACTCCACCGTCGAGTCGCGCGTCTGCATCATCCCCGGCGCGTAGGGCTGCTGGACCATGGGCCCCCCGGGGCCGCCGAGGCCGGGGGCGCCGGCGGATGGCGCGGCGCCGGGCGGCGGCTGAGCAGCGGGCATGCCTGACGGCTCGGGGCCGGGTTGCCCGCCGGGCGGCGGGCCGGAGGGCTCCTGGC
>JAFAQQ010000205.1 GCA_019246335.1 Actinomycetota bacterium
GACCTGCGGGGCGCGCGCGTGCGGTTCGTGTGCGCGCCCGACGAGGAGTCCGAGGACTTCGACCAGCACGCCACGGACGACCTCGTCGCGCGCGGGCTGACCGGGGACTTCGCGATCACCGGCGAGCCTACGAACCTCCACGTGGGGGTCCAGGCCAAGGGCGTGTGCATGGTCCGCGTGGTCGTGCGCGGGCGGTCGGCGCACGGCTCCACGCCGTGGCTCGGCGACAACGCCGTCTTGAAGGCGATCGACGTGTTCCGGCAGATCCAGGCGATGCCGTTCGCGCGCGAGGCCTCCGAGCTCTTCGACCGCCCGTCGATCGACCTCGGGCGCATCCTCGGCGGCGACCGCATCAACCGCGTGCCGGACTTCTGCGCGATCGACGTGGACATCCGCTACCTGCCGGGGCAGGACGGCGAGGAGATCCTGAGCGCCATCCGCGCGATCCCCGACACCGAGGTGAAGATCGTCTACGCGCGCGAGCCGGCGAACGTCGACCGAAACGACCCCTACGTCCGGGCGCTCGCCTCGATCGTCTCCGACTGGGCGCCCGAGGACCGGGTCTCGGTCGGGCGCGACGGCGCCTCCGATGCCGTGAGCTTCCTCGACGCCGGCGTGCCCGCGGTGGAGTTCGGGCCGGTCGGCGGCGGCCATCACGGCCCCGAGGAGTGGGTGTCGATCGCCTCGCTCATGCGATACCGGCAGGCGCTCGTGGAGTTCGTGCGGTCGCTGCCGGCGGCGGTCGGAAAGGGGCATCTGCGCATTGCTTGAGACCGCCCGCCGCGGGATCTGGAAGCGCTATCTGCTGGGCGCCCTGGTCATCCTGACGGCGTCGATCTCGGCGACCGCGGTCGCCGCATTCCACGAGGTCGACAAGCTGGTCAACGCGTTCAAGCACAATCCCACGCTCAACCTCAACCGCTTCCTGGCTCAGGCGGACACGGGCAAGCCGCAGACGCTGCTGTTGATCGGCTCCGACAAGCGCGCGCCCACCGCCATCGACTACCAGGGCGGCTCCGCGCGCTCGGACACGCTGATGCTGGTGCGGCTCGATCCGTCCAAGCGGGCCACGACCGTCATGTCGATCCCGCGCGACTTGAAGGTGCACATCCCGGGGCACGGCGTCGGCAAGATCAACTCCGCCTACACCGACGGCGGGGCTCAGCTCACGCTGCAGGTGGTCAAGCAGGTGACGGGGCTCACCATCAACCACGTGGTGACGATCAGCTTCGGCGGCTTTCGCGGGGCCGTCGACGCCCTCGGCTGCGTGTTCGCCGACGTCGACCGCCGGTACTACAACGAGACGGAGAACTACGCCCACATCAACATCCAGCCGGGCTATCAGAAGATCTGCGGGAGCGACGCCCTCGACTACGTGCGCTACCGGCACGACGACAACGACATCATCCGGGCCGCGCGGCAGCAGGACTTCATCCGGCAGATCAAGCAGCAGGTCACGGTCGCGAAGCTGATCGACCAGCGCGACAAGCTGATCAAGATCTTCGGCCAGGTGACCCAGTCCGACATCGGCGACACCAACGCCGTGCTGCGCCTGCTCAACCTCGTGATCGCGTCGGCGTCGCATCCGATCACCGAGATCCACTTCGACGCCAAGCTCGGCCCGAGCTACGTGACGGCGGGCCCGAGGAAGATCCACAAGCTGGCGGAGGAGTTCCTCGGCGTCAACCCCTCGGGCCAGGGCGGCGGCCCCGGCGGCGGGAACCCAGGGCCCCCGCCTGGCCGCCCGGCAGGCCCTGGCGGTGACGGCCTGATCGACGCCTCCGGCACCGGCAAGGCGGAGGCGCTGCAGGTCGTCCAGCAGGGCCTCAGGGGGCTGCAGGTCGTCTATCCGCGACGGCTCCCGCCCGGGGCGCAGTACGTCGGTCCGCCGCGCAGCTACGCGATCGTCAACCGGCAGAACCGGAGCTTCCCGGCGTTCCGGCTCGTGATCGCCAAGGGCCAGATCGGCGAGTACTACGGGATCCAGGGCACCTCCTGGTCCAATCCGCCGATCCTGCGCAGCCCGTCGAACGTCGTGCAGCAGGGCGGCCTTAGTTATCTGATCTTCCGCGACGCCAGCCGGGTCCGGCTGATCGCCTGGCACACCGGCGGCGGAACGTACTGGATCTCGAACACCCTGTCCGAGAGCCTCAGCGAGCAGCAGATGATGGCCATCGCGCGCTCCACGCAGACGCTTTGACAGCCGATCGCGAGCCGGTCGGCGTCATCGGCGCCGGCTGGGTCGGGCTGGTGACCGCCGCGTGCTTCGCCCGGCTCGGACACGAGGTGCACTGCCGGGACATCGTCTCGGAGAAGGTCGAAGCGCTTCGCCGAGGGGAGGTCCCGATCTACGAGCCCGGACTGGCCGAGCTCGTGCGCGGCGCGCGCGACCGGCTCCACTTCACGACGGAGATGGCCGACGTCCTCGCGGGCGCCGAGCTCTTGTTCTGCTGCGTGGACACCCCGCCGACGTACTCCGGCGACGCCGACCTCTCCCGTGTGGAGGCGGTCCTGGACGAGCTCGGCGACTCCGACCGCCACGCGCTGGTCATGAAGAGCACGGTGCCGGTCGGCACGGGGAGGTGGATCGAGCGCCGGCGTCCCGAGCTCGGCTACGTGTCGAACCCGGAGTTCCTCAAGGAGGGAACGGCCGTCGACGACTTCATGCACCCCGATCGGGTGGTCATCGGGAGCGGCGAGCGGTCCGCCAGGTTCGCCGACCGTGTCGCCGCGCTGTACGAGCCCCAGGGGGCGACGATCATTCGAACCGACGTTGCGAGCGCGGAGATGATCAAGCTCGCCTCGAATGCGTTCCTCGCCACCAAGATCTCGTTCATCAACGAGATCGCGAACGTGTCGGAGGAGCTGGGCGCGGACGTGACGGAGGTCGCGCGCGGGATGGGGCTCGACGAGCGGATCGGGCCCCAGTTCCTGCGGGCGGGGATCGGCTACGGGGGAAGTTGCTTTCCCAAGGACGTCAGCGCCCTGAAGCAGCTCGCCGGCAACTCCGGGTACCACTTCCAGCTGCTGACGGCGGTCATCGAGGTCAACGAGCTGCAGAAGCGGCGCACGGTTGGCAAGCTCCAGAAGCACCTCGGGTCGCTCGTGGGTAAGGAGATCGCATTGCTGGGGGTCGCGTTCAAGCCCGACACCGACGACGTACGGGAGGCCACCAGCCTCGTGCTGGCCGCGCGACTGCGGAGCGAGGGCGCGCACGTGCGCGTGTACGACCCGGTTGCGACCGAGCGCTCGCGCGACCTCCTCGGCGGGGCGACCGTCGCGGAATCCGCGCTCGAGGCTCTCGACGGCGCCGACGGCGCCGTGCTCGTCACCGAATGGCCCGAGTTTCGCGAGCTCGACTGGGCGGGCTCGGTGAGGGAGCGGATGGCGAATCCCCTGCTCGTCGACGGACGCAACTTCCTCGACGGCGACGCGCTGCGCGCGGCCGGGTTCGCCTACGAGGGGATCGGGCGCGGATGACGTCGCCTCCGGACCGCTCGCTGCACATCCTCGTGCTCACGGACCGCGAGTGGAAGCACCCCCAGGGGGGCGGCACGGGCACGAACCTCCACGGGCAGGTCACGCGCTGGCTCCGGTGGGGGCACCGCGTCACGATCGTCGCAAGCGCGTTCGAGGGCTGTGAGCCCTACGAGCGCGAGGGGGCGCTCACGGTCCACCGGATGGGCGGTCGCTCGACCGTCTTCCCGCGCGCGATCTGGAGCCAGTGGCGGGGGCTGGTGCCCGAACCCGACGTCGTCCTCGAGGTCGTGAACGGGATCACCTTCCTCACCCCGCTCTGGCTGCGGACCCCGTGCGTTCCGCTTGTGCACCACGTCCACCGCGAGCACTACGCGGAGGAGCTCGGACTGCTGGGCAAGGTGGCCGCCGTCTTCCTGGAGACGCTTCCGCTTCGGTACCTCTACCGCCGCTCGCGGTTCCTTACCGTCTCGCGGGCGACCGCGGGGGAGATGGCGGCGCAGCACCGAATCCCGCCGGGGCGGATCCAGGTCGAGTACAACGGCGTCGAGATCGCCGACTTCGGTCGCGGCGAGCGCGCGGCCGCCCCCGAGCTCGTCTACTTGGGGCGCCTGAAGCGCTACAAGCACATAGAGGTCGTGCTCGACGTGCTCGAGGCCATCCCGGAGGCGATGCTGCACGTCGCCGGCGACGGGGACCACCGCGCGGCCCTGGAGCACGAGATCGCGTCGCGCGCCCTCTCGGGGCGGGTGGTGATGCATGGCTTCGTCGACGAGGGTCGCAAGCGGGAGCTGCTGCAGCGGGCGTGGGTCAACCTCACCGCCTCGTCGGTCGAGGGGTGGGTGCTCACCGTGATGGAGGCGGCGGCCTGCGGAACGCCGAGCGTCGCGCTGCGGGTGGGAGGGCTGCCCGAGTCGATCGTGGACGGTAGGACGGGTCTGCTGGCGGACGACGCGGCGGGGCTGGCGCGACAGACCGCCCGCCTGGTTCGCGACGACGCGCTTCGCGAGCGCCTCGGAGCGGCGGCGTTCGAGCGCGCGCGCGAGTTCACCTGGGACCGGACCGCCGCGCAGACCCTTGCGATGCTCGCCGAGGCCGCGGGGACGCCCGCGACAGGCCCCTTCGGTCGCCCGCGCCGGTTCACGCGCGCGGAGCCGCGGGCGCTGGTGGAGCGTGGAAGCGCTCGGTGACGCGCCCGCGAGCCCGGCCGCGGCAGGCGGGCTGGACGACGCGTTGCGCGCGATCGACGGCGTGGAGGGCTGGCTCAGCCCCGACCAGGCCGAGTGGCTTTGGCGGCACGCGCGTGGGGTCCGCGCGGGCGGCCGGATCGTCGAGATCGGCAGCTATCGCGGCCGGTCGACCATCCTGCTCGCGACCGCTGCGGCGGCGGGCGTCGAGATCGTCGCGATCGATCCTCACGCCGGTAACGACCGCGGGCCGCAGCAGATCGAGGGCAGCGCCTCCGAGGGCGAGGCCGACCACCGGGCGTTTCTCGCGAACCTCAGCTCCGCCGGCGTCGCCGGGCGGGTGCGGCACGTGCGGCTTCCGTCGGCCGACGCCCGTGGCGCGTGGAGCGGCGAGATCGACCTTCTCTACGTGGATGGCGCGCACCGCTACCGGCCGGCGCGCGACGACATCCGAGACTGGGGCGAGCGGGTGCGCCCCGGCGGCACGATGCTGGTCCACGACGCGTTCTCCTCGATCGGGGTGACGCTCGCGCTGATGCGGCTCGTGTTGATGGGACGCCGGTTCCGATACGCCGGCCGCACGCGCTCGCTGGCGGCGTACACGCGCGCGGAGCTTCCGGGCGGCGAGCGCGTGCGCAACGCGCTGCGCCAGTCCGCGGAGCTCCCGTGGTTCGCCCGCAACCTCGTGGTCAAGGTGGCCCTCGCCACGGGCCTCTCGGCGCTGGCCCGGATCGTGGGGTACCGCTCGCGCGAGTGGCCGTACTGAGCGCGGCACGGGCGCGGGTGCCCGCTGCGACCCGCCGGCCGTTCGCCGCGCGCCTGCTCGCCATCGCGGCCGCGGGGGCCGCCCTACGCCTCCTGTACGTGCTCGTCCTCGCGCGCAAGGTGCCCGACATCGGCGACGCGATCTTCTTTCACCAGCAGGCGATCGCGCTCGCGCATGGCCACGGCTTCGTCGACCCGTTCATATCCGCGGCGGCCCGCCATTCGGTCCCGAGCGCCCTGCATCCGCCCCTCTACCCGCTGGCGGTGTCGGCGCTGGCGCACGTCGGGCTCATGAGCGAGGTCGCACACCGCTCGCTCGGGGCCGCCTTCGGGTTCGGCACGATCATCCTGATCGGCCTGATCGGTCGCCGGGTGGACGGTCCGCGCACCGGCCTCGTCGCGGCGAGCCTGGCAGCCGTCTACCCGGTCCTGGTCGCGGCCGACGGCGCGATGATGAGCGAGACGCTCTACGGCCTGCTGATCGCGCGCGCGCTGCTCGTCTCGTTGACGATCGTCAGCGGGCGCCGCACCGTCCTCGCGGCAGCGTCCCTGGGGGCCCTGATCGGCCTGGCCGCGCTCACGCGCGCCGAGGGACTCCTGCTGCTCGCGTTGCTCGCGTGGCCGCTGGCCCTGCGCCGGCCGCTCCGCCGCCTGCCCCTGCTCGCAGCCTCGACGATCGCGTGCCTTCTCGTGCTCTCCCCGTGGCTGATCCGCAACGCCAGCGTCTTTCACGAGCTCACGCTCTCGCACAACGACGCCACGGTGGTGGCCGGCGCCAACTGCAGGACGACCTACCACGGGGTCAACCTCGGTGGATGGGACATCGCGTGCTTCTCGAAGCGGCGGACGTACGACGAGCGGCGACAGTCGGACCGATGGCGGGCCGAGGGCCTGCGGTACATGGGGAGGCACGCCGGACGGCTCGCCGTCGTCGTGCCGTTACGGATCATGCGCACCTGGGACCTGTGGCAGCCGCACCGTCAGGTCGAGTTCGCCGAGAGCGAGGCGCGCTGGCTCTCCACGGCCGGAGTCGTGGCCTATTTCCTGCTGATGCCCTTCGCGCTCGCGGGCGCGTGGCTTCTCCGCCGCGTCCGCGGGCCCCTGTTCGTGCTGCTCTCCCCCGTGGTCCTCGTGACGGTCGTCAGCGCCGTCGGCTACGGCGTTCCGCGGTTCCGGCATCCGGCGGAGATCACGATCGTCGTCCTGGCGGCGGCCGCGATCGCCCGCACGCCCGCCGCCGTCGGGGCGCGGCTCAGGGCTCGCACCTCCGCGAGCGCAGGATCCCCGCACGGCGCGGTATGAGGCGGGCGACGGCCGCGGTGGTCTCGCCGCTGGTACGGTCGCCTCGTGTCTTCGGCCGAGGTCGTCCAGCGGGTCGTGCTCGCTCTCACGGCCGCGGCGGCGATCGTGTGGTTCGCCGTCTCGATCGCCGACCGGGACCGGCTGGCCGACGCGCAGAGGATCTTCTTTTCGCCCGGTACCCGGGCCGCGGCGCAGAGCGCCGGCGCCAGGGCTGCAGGAAGCCCGTCGAGACGAGCGCTCGAGGCGAGGCTCCGCGGGGCGCTCGCGGAGACCCGGCGGGCGCAGGCGCTGCGACCTGGCGACCGGATACCGCTCACCGCCCGGATGTTCTACTACGCGTACGCGGGCAAGCGCCGCAGATCGCTCGCGGCGGCCGAGGAGCTGACGAGAGCGGAGCCGCGCAACCGAGCGGGCTGGCTCGCGATCGCGGCGCTCGACCCGCGCCAGGCGGCGCGGGCCCTCGCCCGCGAGCGGGCGCTCGTCAGGGTGCCGCGCTGACCGCGGGCCGGCGTAGGGCGCCTGCGGGCGCGGGATCGCCGGCGGCGATGAGGGCGCCGATCAGCACGATCGCGACCAGCGACAGCGCGGGAAACTCCCAGTCCCAGTCCAGTCCGGCGTGGACCGCGAACCCGCCGACCGCCGCGACCATCCCGGGGGCACGCACGGGGTAGATGCGGACGGCGCGGATCGACGCGCCCGCGGCGCCCGCGATCACCCCGCCGAGCAGTACCAGCCCGACGAGGCCCAGCTCGGCGGCCGTCTCGAGGTAGAGCGAATGTGCGTCGCGCACGTTCTCCGTGATCGGGCGATGCGCCAGCCATTCCTCGAGGAACCCTCCGCTCCCGACCCCGATCAGCGGATGCGCCGCGAAGGACTCGAGCGCCACTCCCCAGTAGTGGTAGCGGTCGTTGCTCAGGGAGACGAGGCGCGACGCGCTCGAGGTCGGCGTGGTGTACGTGAATGCGTGGTGCCGTTCGTGGACGACGCCGCCGAGGACGATCAGCGCGACCATCACGACCGGCACCGCGCCGGAGAGGATCCACCGCCGGGGCAGCCCGAACGCCGCCGTCCGCAGTCTGCGCACGCGCTCGGCGCGGGCGACCGCCACCATGGCGGCCGCCGCCGCTCCGGCGGCGACCACCAGGACCGCCAGCACGATCGCCCCCTGCGTCTCGCGATGGCCCAGCGAGCCCTCGAGCGTCTGGACCGAGCCGAGCTGGCTCGCGACCGCCGCCGGCACCGCCCCGGCCAGCACCACCACGAGCGCCCCGCGAAGCTGGGACCTGGTGGGGCTGAGCGCCGCCAGGATCAGGCCCCCGACGATCAGCGACGCGTAGGCGCCACGCGAGAGCGTCAGGTAGAAGCCGGTGCCGAGCGGCGCGGCCCAGACCGCGGCAGCCGCTCGCAGCCACACGGGCCTCGAGACGTCGCCGGCGAGTCGCGCGCTGAGGACGATCCCGATCGCGGCCAGGGCGCCCATCGCGTTCCAGTAGGTGAGGGGCTGCTCGAGCCGACCGGTCGCGCCCACGCTCTCCTGGAAGTGCAGGAGGCCGGGAAGCAGCCGCTCCGACAGGCCGTAGGTGATCACGACCGCGGTGCCGAGTGCGAGCGCGGGCTCCACCGCCGTCAGGACCGCGCGCCCACGGAGAAGCGCCGCCGCCGCCACCAGCACGCCGAGGTACACGAGGACCCGCTCGAGGTCGGCGTACGCGTCGTTCCCGATCGGCGCCCAGATGATCGAGAGCCCGGTCCAGAGGACGAACAGGGCCATCGCCGCGATCGTCAGGCGGCCGCTGGCCGACCGCGGCAGCGGGCGCGGGGCCACGAGCGCAGCGAGCAGGACGAGACCGCCCGCCACGACGCCCGCGGTCAGCCTCGGGCCCTCGAAGTAGCCGCCCGTGAAGAACGCGAGCGCGGTCGGGCCGGCGAGGAGCGCCCCGCTCCCTAGCGTGGTGAGGGGCGGCCGCACCGGCGCCAGACTACCCTCCCGGCCGATGCAGGCACTGGTCCTCGCCGGCGGCGAGGGAACACGACTGCGGCCGCTGACGCTCTCGGTCCCGAAGCCGGTCATGCCGCTCGCCGGACGGCCCTTCCTGACCTTCATGCTGGACTGGCTGTCCGAGCACGGAGTGGAGGAGGCGATCCTGTCCTGCGGGTTCCTCTCCGACGGGGTCGAGAAGGTGCTCGGCCACCGTCACGGGTCGATGACGATCGAGTACGTGGTGGAGAGCGAGCCGCTCGGTACGGCGGGGCCCGTCCGGCTGGCCCACGACCGCGGCCTGCTGGCGGACCGGTTCCTCGTCCTGAACGGCGACGCCCTGACGGACCTCGACCTGACCGCGGAGATCGCGCAGCACGAACGAACCGGGGCCGCGGCGACGCTGGCGCTGATCGCGGTGGACGACACGTCGAGCTACGGCGTCGTCCCGACCGCTGCGGATGGGCGGGTGGAGGCGTTCCTCGAGAAGAGCCCGGGACCCGCCCCGACCAACAGGATCAACGCCGGCGCGTACGTGCTGGAGCGGGAGGTCGTGGTGCGAATCCCGCCGGAGCGGGCGGTCTCCTTCGAGCGCGAGGTCTTCCCGTCGATGATCGGCGAGGGCCTCTACGGCTACATGGCCGCGGGCTACTGGATCGACATCGGCACGCCGGAGCGCTACCTCGAGGCGACCTACGACCTCCTCGCCGACCGGGTGCGCAGCACGCTGCCGCCCCGCGACGAGACGGGTTCGCTCGTAGGCGAGGGCTGCATCACGAGCGGCGCTCGCATCGGTCCGATGTCGGTGCTGGGCCGGCACTGCTCCGTAGGCGACGAGTCGGTGGTCGAGCGCTCGGTGCTGCTGGACGACGTGCGGGTGGGGAGCGAGTGCGTCGTGACGGGCGCCGTGCTGGCCGAGGGCGTGCGCGTGGAGGATGGCGCTCGGGTCGACGAGATGGCGATCGTGGGCGCGGGCGCGACCGTGGCGAGCGGCTCGCGCGTCGCCGCGGGCACCCGGATCGAGCCGGGGGTGCGGGTCGACGCCGGGGCGCGCGTCCGGTGAACAACCTGACGAGGGGGGCGATCTCCGCGGTCGATGCGCGGGGCATGCTCGGCGACGTCCTCGACCAGCCCGGGCAGATCGAGGACGCGCTCTGGCGCGCCGATTCCGCCCGGCTCCCGCGGGACGAGGCCGCCGGAGGGCTGGTCGTGGCCGGCATGGGAGGCTCAGCGATCGGCGGGGACCTGGCGGCGGCCATAGTCGGCGACCGTGCGCGGGCGCCAATCCGGACGGTCCGCGACTACCGGCTCCCCTCGTGGCTCGGCCCGGACACGCTGGTCCTCTGCGCCAGCTATTCGGGCTCGACCGAGGAGACGCTGAGCGCCTACGGCGCCGCCGGCGAGCTCGGCTGCCGCCGCGCGGCAGCCACGACCGGCGGCGAGCTCGGCGAGCGGGCCCGTGCCGACGGCGTGCCGGTGATCGGCGTCCCGTCCGGGATGCTCCCTCGCGCCGCCGTCCAGTACATGACCGCGGCGGCGCTGGAGTGCGCGACCGCCTGCGGGGCCTCGCCGCCGCTGCGGCCGGAGCTCGAGGCCGCGGCCGACCTGCTTCGCGGCCTCGCCGAGGAATGGGGCCCGGACGCGCCCGACCAGTCCCAGGCCAAGGGGCTGGCCGCGCGGCTCCACCGCGCGGTGCCGGTCGTGTACGGGGCGGGCCGCACGGCCGCCGTGGCGCGCCGCTGGAAGGCCCAGTTCAACGAGAACCCGTCGATTCAGGCCTTCGCGTCCGAGCTGCCGGAGGCGGATCACAACGAGGTGTGCGGCTACGCGTCGGCGGAGTCGCCGTTCGCCGCGGTGTTCCTCGACGATCCCGGGCTGGATCCCCGGCTCAGGCGGCGAATCGATCTCACCGCCGACGTGCTCCAGGCTGGCGCGGCCGCGGTCGAACGGGTGACGGCGCGCGGCGAGGCGCCGGCCGAGCGCGTCCTCTCGCTCGTGCTCCTGGGCGATCTGGTCTCCATCTATCTCTCCACCCTTCTGGGGGTCGATCCGAGCCCGATGGAGGCGATCGACCGCCTCAAGGCGCTGCTCGGCGCTAATGTCGAAGCGCCCGAAAGCGCGCAAGGAGAGCCGATTTGAACGCACCAACCGCCACCGCATCGGACACCGCCCTCGACCACCGGGTGGCCGACCTGTCGCTCGCGGCCTTCGGACGCAAGGAGATCCGGCTCGCCGAGCACGAGATGCCGGGGCTCGTGGCGATGCGCGAGGAGTACGGGCCCGAGCAGCCCCTCCGCGGAGCGCGGATCACCGGGTCTCTCCACATGACGGTGCAGACCGCCGTTCTGATCGAGACGCTGGTGGCGCTCGGAGCGCGCGTCCGCTGGGCCAGCTGCAACATCTTCTCTACGCAGGATCACGCGGCGGCGGCGGTCGTCGTCGGCCCGGAGGGGACGCCGGAGGAGCCGGGGGGGGTGCCGGTGTACGCCTGGAAGGGCGAGACGCTCGAGGAGTACTGGTGGTGCACCGAGCAGGCCCTGCGCCGGCCGGGCGAAAGCGGCCCGAACATGATCCTCGACGACGGTGGCGACGCCACGCTGCTCGTCCACAAGGGCGTGGAGTACGAGCGCGCGGGGGCCGTCCCCGCACCGGCCAAGACCGACGCGGAGGAGATGCGGGTGGTCCTCGCCCTCCTGGAGCGCTCGCTCGAGGCGGACCCGCAGCGGTGGACCACGATCGCCTCGGGCATCCGGGGCGTGACCGAGGAGACGACCACGGGCGTGAACCGCCTCTACCAGATGCAGGAGGGCGGCGAGCTCCTCTTCCCGGCGATCAACGTCAACAACTCGGTCACGAAGTCGAAGTTCGACAACATCTACGGCTGCCGCCACTCGCTCGTCGACGGCATCAACCGTGCGACCGACGTGATGCTCGCCGGCAAGGTCTGCGTCGTGTGCGGCTTTGGAGACGTGGGGAAGGGCTGCGCGGCGGCGCTGAGCGGCCAGGGCGCCCGGGTCGTCATCACCGAGATCGATCCGATCTGCGCGCTCCAGGCGTGCATGGAGGGCTACACCGTCCTCACCCTCGACGACGTGGTGGAGACCGCGGACGTGTTCGTGACCGCCACCGGCAACCGCGACATCATCACCGCCGACCACATGGCGCGGATGAAGCACCAGGCGATCGTGGGCAACATCGGGCATTTCGACAACGAGGTCGACATGGCCGGGCTGGCGGCGGTGGACGGCATCGAAAGGATCAACATCAAGCCGCAGGTCGACGAGTGGGTCTTCCCCGACGGCCATTCGGTGATCGTGCTCTCGGAGGGGCGCCTGCTCAACCTCGGCAACGCGACCGGCCACCCGAGCTTCGTCATGTCGAGCTCCTTCACGAACCAGACGATCGCCCAGGTCGAGCTGTTCACGCGCGCGGACGAGTACGAGAAGCGCGTGTACGTGCTGCCAAAGCACCTCGACGAGAAGGTCGCCCGGCTGCACCTGTCCGCGCTCGGAGCGAACCTCACCGAGCTGACGCCCGAGCAGGCGGCCTACATCGGGGTCTCAACCGAGGGCCCGTTCAAGCCGGACCACTACCGGTACTAGCGCCCTCCGCCGTCGCGTCGCGGGCCGGACGCGCCCCGGCGCCCCCTGAAACGGCGAGGCCCCGCCGGTGGCGGGGCCTCGACCGGCCGGCTTCCTGCCGGCTGCGTCCGTGCGCGCCTCACTGCGCATTGCTGGAGACGTGCACTGGCGCCTCCGGCTGCATAAACGTCGACTGACCCCAAAAGTTGTGCCGAACGCCCGCCGATCGGCCACCGGCCACCAGGTTGGCGAAGGTGGCGGGATGGCCCCTACGCCGGGGCCGCGTCCTCGAGCCGCTCCCGCCTCCGCTCCTCCTCCTCCGACTGCGCAAGGAAGCGCACGAACAGGATGGCCAGCGCCGTGAGGAGGACGATCGACTGCTCTACCAGCATGAGCGCCCCGCCGGCGTTCTGGTCGTCGACCGCGGAGAGCCCCCAGATTCGGGGGACGCGCTCGTAGTAGGTGAAGACGACGGTCGTGGACCACGTGAGGTAGATCCCAAGCGCGGCCAGCCCAAGCTTCGCGGCGAAGATGTAGCGGAAGGGAGCGAGGCCGGTGAGCCGCCGGCGCATCGGGACGGGCTGGACGAGCGGCCACCAGACGGCGACGCCGGCGCAGAAGAAGCAGAGGTGCTGCACGGCGTGGATCAGGGGGTGCCTGAGCGCCGCGTCGTACAGCGCCGGGACATGCCAGAGGTAGATGAGCACGAGCCAGAGGGCGATAAGAGCCGCCGGGCTTGCGAGCGCGCCGAGGCGCCGCTCGAGGCTCATGAAGCGGCGCGTGGCCGGGCGCATGATCACGCGCGAGAGCGACAGCAGGAGCAGGAGCGGCGCGAGGTCGCCGAGGAGGATGTGCTGCACCATGTGGGCTGAGAAGAGGTACCGCTCGCCCAGGTCGTCGAGCGGCGAAACGAGCGCCGCCGCGAGCACGAGGATGCACCCGGCGAAAGCGGCCGCCTGCGCCGCGCCGGCGCCGCGCCCGCCCGCTTCGGCCCGCGCGGCCCGGAACCGGCGTGCGTAGATCGCGCTCCCGGACGCGATGGCCGCGATCGGCCCGGGGTCGAATGTCCAATGAAGATGCGGCTCCGTCGCGTGATTGTGGCAGTCGTCGCGCGCCCGTCACACGGTCGATGCGAACCTCGCTGGATGAATCTCCGCCGCTGCATCGAGGTGGTCGCGCCGCCGCTCTGCGCCGCCTGCGCGGCCGCCGCCGGCCGGATCGAGCCGCTGTGTGCGACGTGCCGCGCCGAGCTCCGCTGGCTCGGGGATGCGGTGGACGTCGCGGAGCTGCGCCTGTGGGCGCCCGTCGCCTACGAGGGCCCGGCGCGCGGGCTCGTCACCGCCCTCAAGTTCCGCGGCGCGTACCGGGCGGCGGAGGCCATGGCCTCGCAGATCGCGGCAAACGCACCGCCAGGCCTGCTCGATGGGGCCCATCTCGTCCCCGTACCGCTCCATCCGCGCCGCCTGCGGAGGCGCGGCTTCAACCAGGCCGAGCTGCTCGGGCGCGCGCTGGCCGAGCGCGCCGGCCTGCCCCTGTCGGCGTGCCTCGAACGGGTCGGCCCGAGCGCGACCCAGGTTGGCCGCGATCGCGCGAAGCGGCTCCTCGCTCCCGCCGGGACGGTGCGGATCCGGAGGGGCGCGAAGCCGCCCGAGAAGGCGATCCTGGTCGACGACGTGGCGACCACCGGCGGCACGCTCGCCGCGTGCGCGGGCGTCCTGCGGGATGCCGGGACCGCTGTGATGTGGGCGGTGGCGTACGCGCGCACCCCGGGCCGCTGAGCGGTGCGCGGGCGGCCGAGGCGGGGGTTGGCACCCGACCCGCGCCAGCCGTACCATCAGGGAACCACGGCGGCGACGGGAAGGAGAGCCGGATGCGGATCGAGGTGAAGGGCCGCAACTGCGCGGTCGACGCGGAGCTTCGCCAACGCGTCGAGAAACGCTTCGAGAAGGTCGCCCGCCAGGTCTCTGAACTCGCCCGCCTCGAGCTCGAGCTGATCGAGGAGCGCAATCCTGCGATTCCCGATTCCCAGGTTGCCGAGGCGACGCTTTACCTGAAGGGCGCGACCCTGCGCGCGCGGGAGGCTTCGGCCAGCATGCAGCACGCGATCCACGAGGTCGCCGACGAGATCAGCCGGCAGGTCAAGAGGCATCGAGAGAAGCGGCGTGCGCGCCGCCCGAGCGCGAAGACCGAGCCGCGCGCGGCCGCGCCGTAGCACGACATCGGTCGAGGTCGCGCACACGGCGAGCGCGCGAAACGAGGCGCGCCGCGCAGCTCTTGCTCACCCGGTCGACGGTTGCGGCAGCCGCCGCGTCCAGTGGGCGTCGGTCCGGTACGGGATCACCACCCGCCCCGGGTCCGGCAGCTCGCGCTCGAGGATCGTCCGCGCGTCGGCGAGCAGCGCCTCGCGCTCGGGTTCGTCGAGCGCCGCCACGAAGCTCCAGGTGGAGATGTGCAGGAGTAGGCCGTCGAGGTCGGTGACCTGCTCGTGGCGCACCTCGACCTCGCGTAACGGCTCGAACAGCCCGCACCGGTCGAATGGCTCGCGCCACGCTCCCGACTGGTAGCGCTCCTCGCGCGTGGCGCCCCCGGCGCGCCGCGAGCCGATGAGCTCGCCGACCGGACGTATCCCCGGGTCGTCGCCGCCCCACTGGTGGACGTTCCACAGGAGTGCGAGTCCGCCGCCGGGGCGAAGCACGCGCGCGATCTCGGCGACCGCCGGCTGGGTGGCGAACCAGTGGAATGCCTCGGCGACGAAGACGGCGTCCGCGGACGCGTCCGCCAGGGGGATGGCCTCTGCGGTCCCGTCGAGCGCCTGCGCGCCCGGGACGAGCGCGGCAAGCTGGCGCCGCATCGCCTCGGACGGCTCGACGGCGACAACCCGCCCGGCCCGCGGGACCAGCTCGCGGGTCAGCTTCCCGGTGCCCGCGGCGAGGTCGACCACCGTGGACTCCCTCCCCACGTCGAGCTCGCGGGCGAGCGCGTCGACGACCTCGCCCGGCCACCCCGGCCGCGCCAGCTCGTACTCCTCGGCACGGGTTCCAAAACCGCGTTCCGCCAGCGGCTCGAGGGGCATCCCGAGACCTTAGAGAGGGTCCTCGTGCATATCCTCGAACACCCCTCACGACGCACGATGACCGCTGCTAGTCTCGAATTCGTGCCCAACCGGGACGGCGAAAGATGGCCCTGATCGAGCGTGCCCTGCGCATCGGCGAGGGGAAGAAGTTCAGGGACTTCGAGAAGCGCGTCGGCCGGATCAACGACTTCGAGCCCGAGCTCGAGCTCGACACAGACTCCGAGCTGCGCGAGCGCGCCGACCACCTACGTGAGCGCGCCCGCAACGGGGAGTCGCTCGACGCGCTCCTGCCCGAGTCCTTCGCCATCACCCGTGAGGCCTCGAAGCGGACGCTCGGCCAGCGCCACTTCGACGTCCAGCTGATCGGGGGGATGGTCCTCCACGACGGCTCGATCGCGGAGATGAAGACGGGGGAGGGCAAGACGCTGACGGCCACCCTGCCGATCGTCCTCAACTCGCTGGCGGGCAACGGCGTGCACCTCGTGACGGTGAACGATTACCTCGCGCGCCGTGACGCCGAGTGGATGCGCCCGATCTACGAGATGCTCGGCGTCTCGGTGGGCGTCATCCAGGCCGAGGAGCGTGACGATCTGAAGCACGCCGCCTACGCCGCCGACGTCACCTACGGGACGAACTCGGAGTTCGGGTTCGACTACCTGCGCGACAACCTCGCGATCGCCGTCGAGGACAAGTACCAGCGCGGCCACCACTTCGCGATCGTCGACGAGGTGGACAACATCCTCATCGACGAGGCCCGCACGCCGCTGATCATCTCCGGCGCGCCCGAGCAGGCCGCCGACCTGTACTACCGGTTCGCCAAGCTCGCCCCGATGCTGGAGCCGGGCAAGAAGCCCGAGGGCCTCGAGGCCAAGTCGAAGGACTGGATCGCGGACTTCGACTACGAGCCGGACGAGAAGCACAAGACGGTCGCGATCACCGAGCGTGGCGTCGAGAAGGCCGAGAAGTTCCTCGGCGTGGGCAACCTCTACCTGGCCGAGCACGGCAACCTCGTCAACCACCTGATCCAGGCCCTCAAGGCGGAGTCGCTGTACAAGCGGGACGTCGATTACGCCGTGATCGATGGCGAGGTGAAGATCATCGACGAGTTCACCGGGCGCATCCTCGAAGGCCGGCGCTGGTCGGAGGGCCTCCACCAGGCGATCGAGGCGAAGGAGGGCGTGGCGATCCAGGAGGAGAACCAGACCGTCGCGACGATCACCTACCAGAACTACTTCCGCCGCTACGGCAAGCTCGCGGGCATGACCGGCACGGCGCTGACCGAGGCGACCGAGTTCATGAAGATCTACGAGCTCCAGGTCGTGGACATCCCCACGAACCGGCCGATGGTCCGGGACGACCGCAACGACCAGATCTACAAGACCAAGGACGGCAAGTGGAAGTCGGTCGTCACCGAGATCGAGGAGCGCCACCGCAAGGAGCAGCCGGTGCTCGTCGGGACGATCTCGGTCGAGGTGTCGGAGCTCTTGTCGGGCAGGCTCCGGCAGAAGGGCGTCCCGCACACCGTGCTGAACGCCAAGCCCGAGCACGCCGAGCGCGAGGGCGAGATCATCGCCGAGGCCGGGAGGCCTGGTGCGGTCACGATCGCGACGAACATGGCGGGCCGCGGCGTCGACATCAAGCTCGGGGGCAACGCCGAGCACCTGACCCAGCAGGAGCTCGCTGGGCGCGGGGTGGATCCCGGCACGCCCGAGTACGACCGCGCCTGGGACGAGGCGTTCCCGGGGATCGAGCGCGACGTCCAGGCCGCCCACGACAAGGTCGTCGGCCTGGGCGGCCTCTACATCCTCGGCACCGAGCGGCACGAGTCGCGGCGGATCGACAACCAGCTGCGGGGCCGGTCCGGACGCCAGGGCGACCCCGGCGAGTCGCGCTTCTACCTGTCCGCGGAGGACGACCTGGTGCGACTCTTCGCGGGCGACCGCATCTACAAGATCCTCGACCGGCTCGGCCCCGTGACGAAGGAGGGGGAGGAGCAGCCGATCGAGGCCGGCATGCTGTCGAAGCAGATCGAGAACGCCCAGAAGAAGGTCGAGGAGCAGAACTTCCTGATCCGCAAGCGCGTCCTCGAGTACGACGACGTGATGAACCAGCAGCGCGAGGTGATCTACGAGATCCGCGACCGAATCCTCGAGGGCGAGGACATGTCGGAGACCGCCCGCAACCAGATCGCCGACGCGGTCGAGCGGCTGTGCGAGGCGTACCTCGTCGGCGACTACGTGGAGGACTGGGACATCGACTCGCTGCTCACGCAGCTCGAGCAGATGTACCCGGTGGCGCTGGCGCCGGAGGAGTTCGATCCGCAGACCGCGGACCGCGCCTCGATCATCGCCGAGCTTCGCGAGGACGTCGTCAAGGCCTACGACGAGCGCGAGGCGGAGCTCGGGGCCGAGCTCATGCGGGCGCTCGAGCGCTACATCCTGCTCCAGATCATCGACGACCGGTGGCGGGAGCACCTGCACGACATGGATTACCTGCGTGAGGGCATCCACCTCCGCGGGTTTGCCCAGATCGACCCGCTCGTGGCCTACAAGAACGAGGGGGTCGAGATGTTCACCACCCTCATCAACTCGATCTGGGAGGAGTTCGCGCGCTACATCTTCAACGTCGAGGTCGAGGTCGAGGGCGCGAACGGCCAGCCGGCGCAGCAATGGCAGGCGTCGCCGACGTCGACCTCGACGGGGCCGCTGCAGTACCAGGGCGGGCGGCCCGAGGACCAGCCGAGCGCGCTCGCGGCGGCGGCCGCGGGGGGCGGTGGCGCGGTTCCGGCGGGCGTCGCTGGCGCGGCGGAGATGGCCGTCGACGAGGTGAGCGCCCCGGTCCCGGTCGAGACGCGCCGCGTGGACGAGCGCGAGCAGATCGGCCGCAACGATCCGTGCTGGTGCGGCTCCGGCAAGAAGTTCAAAAAGTGCCACGGGGCGTAGTCGACTGATGGCGTCGACGGAGAGTCCCCTCCGCGACCAGCTCAAGCTGCTCGCGGACTACCTTTGACCCGGACGGCCTCGCCGAGCGCGTAGCCGCGCTCGAGCGCGACATGCAGGAGCCGGGCTTCTGGGACGACCAGGAGCGGGCGGCGCGCGTATCGGCAGAGCACTCCCGGGCGCAGCGCAGGCTCGATTCGTACCGGACGCTCGAGTCCGAGCTCGACGACCTCGAGGCGCTCGAGGAGCTCGCCGCCGAGGACGCCTCGATCTCCGGGGAGCTCGAGGAGGCGCGCGCCGACGTCGAGGGCCGCCTGGCCGCGCTCGAGGAGCAGCGGCTCTTCAGTGGCCCGTACGACGCCGGGGATGCCGTCGTATCGGTGCACGCGGGGACCGGGGGGACCGACTCTCAGGACTGGGCCGAGATGCTCCTCCGGATGCAGATGCGCTGGGCCGAGAAGCGCGGATTCGCGATCGAGCTGCTCGAGGCGAGCCCGGGCGAGGAGGCCGGGGTCAAGTCGGCGACGTTCATCGCACGCGGGGAGAATGCCTACGGGCTCTTCTCGGCGGAGAAGGGCGTGCACCGGCTGGTTCGGATCTCGCCGTTCGACGCCGCCTCGCGTCGCCACACGAGCTTCGCCCTGGTGGAGGCCTCACCGCTCGTCGACGCCGTGGACGAGGTCGAGATCGACGAGGGCGACCTCCAGGTCGACACCTATCGCGCATCCGGCGCCGGCGGCCAGCACGTCAACAAGACCGACTCGGCGGTGCGGATCACGCATCGGCCGACCGGGATCGTCGTGCAGTGCCAGAACGAGCGGTCGCAGTCGTCGAACAAGGCGACGGCGATGGCGATGCTCCGCTCGAAGCTCCTCGAGCTCGAGGAGCAGAAGCGGCGGGAGGAGCTGGCCCGGGAGAAGGGCGAGGCGCAGGACGTTGGCTGGGGCTCGCAGATCCGCTCCTACGTCCTCCACCCGTACACGATGGTCAAGGACCACCGGACCGGGTTCGAGGTGGGCGACGCCCAGCGGGTGCTCGACGGCGACCTCGACGGTCTCGTGCGGGCGGAGCTGCTTCGCCGCGCGGCGGCCGGCGCGGGCGACGGTCGGGGCGTCTCGTGAATGCGTGAGCTGATCGAGAGGGCGTTGAGGGAGGACATCGGGGACGGTGATGTAACGACCGGGGCGCTTGCGGCGGGCGACGCGCGGGCGCGGGCGACGATCGTGCAGAAGGCGCCGGGGGTGATCGCGGGGCTCGAGGTCGCCGAAGCCACCTTCGATGCAGTGGACCCCGGCCTCGAGTGGCGCGCCCTGGTCGAAGAAGGGCAATGGAGGGACGGCGGACCGGTGGCCACGATCGAGGGACCCACAGCCTCGATCCTCAAGGGGGAGCGCGTCGCGCTGAACTTCCTCGGTCGCCTGTCGGGCGTCGCGACGCTCACCGCTCGGTTCGTGCACGAGATCGACGGCACGGGCGCTCAGATCCTCGACACCCGGAAGACGACCCCGGGTCTGCGCGAGCTCGAGAAGCGCGCGGTCGTCGTGGGCGGCGGCCACAACCACCGCGCCGGCCTCTACGACGCGATCCTCGTCAAGGAGAACCACGCCGCCGCGGCAGGCGGGGTGGGGGAGGCAACGCGGCGGGCGCTAGCGGCCGCGGACGCGAGGCGGGGCGCGCGGGCGCTCGGCGGAGCTCCGGGCCCCCGGGATGGTCTCGTGGTGGAAGTGGAGTGCGCGAGCCTCGCCGAGCTCGACGAGGCGCTCGCGGCCGGCGCGCCGATGGTGCTGCTCGACAACATGGCGCCCGATGAGCTGCGCGAGGCAGTCGAGCGGACGGCGGGCCGCGCGGAGCTCGAGGCATCGGGCGGCGTGACGCTCGAGACCGTGCGGGCGATCGCGGAGACCGGGGTCGACTACGTCAGCGTCGGCGCCCTGACCCACTCGGCGCCCGCCCTCGACCTCAGCCTCCGCGTGGACTCGCTCGATCCCTAACGGGCTCGCGCGAGTCGTTGGTGAATCGACAGTGCTATGGCACGGTCAATCCACCAATCGACGGGTCGCCGTTGGCTTGTCGGGCGCTGGATTCGGCGCCGGTCAACTAGACTGAAGGCACGCCGACTCGGCTCATTTCGATCCCTCAGCCGGAGGTTCGAAACATGCAGTTCCAACACAGCCCCGCCGGGGCGACCCTAGACGCACCTCTGGTCCTCGAGGACATCCCCGCGCTCAAGCGCGAGGTGCGGGAGCTCGCCGCGGCCCGCAACGCCGTGATCCTGGCCCACAACTACCAGGTGCCCGAGATCCAGGAGGTGGCGGACTTCGTTGGAGACTCGCTCGGCCTCTCGCAGCAGGCCGCGGCCGCCGGAGCGGACACCATCGCCTTCTGCGGCGTCCACTTCATGGCCGAGACGGCCTCGATCCTGTGCCCTGACAAGACCGTCCTGCTGCCGGACCTCGATGCGGGGTGCTCGCTCGCCGACTCGATCACCGCCGACCAGCTGCGCGCCTGGAAGGCGCGACACCCGGGCGCGGTCGTCGTCATGTACGTGAACACGAGCGCCGAGGTGAAGGCCGAGACCGACTACTGCTGCACCTCGTCGAACGCCGTCCAGGTCGTCGAGCACATCTGGGGCGAGCACGGGGACGAGACGGAGATCCTCTTCGGCCCCGACATGTTCCTCGGGGCGTACGTCGAGAGGGTGACCGGCCGGCGCCTGAACGTCTGGGATGGCGAGTGCCACGTCCACGCGGGGATCCGCCCGTCCGACATCGCGCATGTCCGGGACGAGCACCCCGGCGCCGACTTCCTGATCCATCCCGAGTGCGGTTGCTCCACCAGCGTGCTCGAGTACGTCGCCGCGGGCGACATCGACGCAGAGGGAGTGC